>JAITQE010000026.1 GCA_031289055.1 Candidatus Endomicrobiellum porotermitis | reverse complement strand
GCATTCCTTTTCCATTATCTTTTATCTTTATTTCTACTTTATCTCCTTTCACCGCATAAGAAACATCTATTATCCCTTTTTTCATTTCTATTGCTTCTACTGCGTTATTTAGTAAATTAGATATCATTCTGCTAAAATCAACAAAATTCCCTCTTATAAATACAAACTTATTCGCGCTATTGAACGAACTTTTAAATTCTATATCTCTTACCTTATATTGCTCACGGCTTTGATTAATAATTTGAAATTCCTGTAGGATAAACAATATTCGCCGCTTTGAGATTAAAAGCAGTATATGCTGTTTCCTCAAGTATAAAATCTATATTTCTACCAATCTCAACGTCATAAAAACTTTTAGTAGTAAACTCCATTGCTAATTCTATAACTGCATTTTTAAATTTGGAGTCAGTAAAGAAATCTTTCTTTATCTGCCTATACCAATTTTGAAAACCATCTTTATCCAAACCCGTAGCCCATGATTTTAATTGTGGCGGAATAGTCAATTTTCCAATTGCATCTTTGTTTTTTAAGTACCATTCTGTAGGAATATTTGGATCGCAAAATCCTGAAAATTGCGAAATGATATGTCTATAAAGATAAGACGTGTCCGTTATATTGACCTTTTTTACTTTTCTTTTGATACTTTCGCTATTAATTGTATTGATAAGCTCTTCAAACCCTTCTCCCGTTTGGCTTGCGCAGCCGTAAGATATAACCAAATCTAAAACTACGCTCTTATCTTCTGATTTTTCAAAAAATTCTTTAGACTCTTTGCTCCACTTTACTAGCCTATCAATGGATTGCGTCTAAGCTCATTAGCAATCGTAGTCACGCTTCCGTGTCCAGGATAAACTGTAATAGAAGGATCCAGTTTTTTTAGTTTTTCAAGCGATTTCAAAATCTCTCCAGTATTTCCGCCCCACAAATCAGTTCTTCCTATGGCGCCTGCAAAAAGAGTGTCGCCTGTAAATAAATATGACCCAAATAACAAGCATACGCTGCCTTTTGAATGACCGGGAGTGCTTAAAACTTTAAAAGTAATAAAAGATAATTTTACCTCTTGATTGTCTTCAAGTAAAATTTCAGGATCTTTAATAGTTGCTGGCAGTCCCCAAAGCAAGGAACCGTTTTTCTCAGGATCCGCAAGCATCTCAGACTCATCTTTGTGAACTGCTAGCGGAATTTTATATCTTAAACGAATTTTATCGTCGCCTATAACATGATCGTAATGTCCATGCGTGTTGATAAGAATCTCGGGTTTCAAATTTTCCGTCTCTATGGCATTAATAATCCGGTCGGCGTCTTCGCCGGGATCTATGACAGCCGCGCGTTTGGCGTCCGCATCGTAAACCAAATAACAATTTTCGCCAATAATTCCCGTTCTTATCTTTTTTACTTTAATCAGTTTTATCATATTTTAGTTATTAAGTTTAGTAAAGTTTATAATTTGAAGTAGAAAGTTTGTAAATATTCCAGCTATAACATCGTCTAGTGTAACGCCAAAGCCGCTTTTTAACTCTTGAACTGATTTTATTATCCAAGGCTTCTTTACGTCAAACAACCTAAATAACAAAAATCCTAGAAAAAAAAATAAGAATTGTTTCGGAAGCAGAGCCAAAGAAAACCATATACCCGCTACTTCGTCAATAACTATTCTCCGATCATCTTTTGTTTTGTAAATATTTTCAGCCAGCGAAGAAAAGAAAATAGAAATAAAAAATATCGCCGCCAACGCAAGCAGCTGAACTAAAGCGCAGTCGGGCATAAAAAATACCCAAAGCAAAACGCCCGCTAAACTCCCCCAAGTGCCAGGAGCGCGTTTAACGTACCCTAAATAAGCTACAGATGAAAAGAAAATTATTATTTTATTCATTATTTCTCGCTCAATAAGTTTTTATATTTGAACACATAATTTGCTCCAGAAAATATAGTAAATAAAGCAGCGAAAAAAGTAAACCAGTATGGGATTTTTTCCATTACCGCAATCGCATAGGAATACGCTCCGCTATTATAAAATTTAAAAAAATCTATAGGAATACCCGCATATTTAGCAAACGCTTCATTAATTATTACAATTGCCAACGTAGCTATAATCACCACAATTTGCGACGTAGTTTTAAATTTACCCGACTTATCCGCAGGTATCATTACATTTTTGTACGCCGCGATTGAACGAAGACCCGTTATTAAAAATTCTCTGGATATTATCGCTATGACCATCCACACCGCTATTTTAAGATATGGAATGCCCGCAAAACATATAAATGCCGAAGATATTAACAACTTATCGGCTAAAGGATCCAAAAAAATGCCGAGAGACGTTACAGTTTTATTCTTTCTTGCTATACGTCCGTCAAAAAAATCAGTAATTGAAGCCGCGCAGAAAACAATCAAAGCAAAAGTTGTATTAAAAAAACCTCCCAATTCCATAAATAAAATAAAAAAAGGCACTAAACATATTCTCGCTATAGTCAGTTTATTCGCCAAATTCATTTATATTTCTCCAATCGTTACTTTTATATTATAACCTTTAACGCCTTTTATCTTGCCGCTATAAAACTCGCCAGATTTTAACGGCTTATCGCTTAAAAGCGTAATATTTCCGTCTATTTCAGGAGCTTGAAAATAACACCTTCCAGTTATATTATACTTGCTATCGGAGATTTTTTGCGAACAGTTCTCAACAATAAACTCAATATCATTTCCTTTTATTTTATCAATTTGAGATTTAAAAACAGAATATTGCGCATTTTCAACAAGAGTCCTTCTATCCACCGCGACAGAATTTTTAATTTGTTTTTTTAGTTTTGAAGAATCCGCCTCTTTCTGATTTGAGTACTCAAAAACTCCTACATATTGAAAATATCCCCGCTCTAAAAAAGAAATCAATTCGTTAATATCCCTCTTAGTTTCCCCGGGGAACCCCGTTATTATTGACGTTCTTAAAACAATGTCTGGCAACTTATTTTTTATTTTATCAATAATAGACGCCGTGTTAAGAGGTCTACGCATTGCCGACAAAACGTTCTTGCTTATATGTTGTATAGGAATATCCATATAATTACAAATATTTTTACGCTCTTTAAAAACATCAAGCAAGCTGTCCGTAACGCTAGACGGATAAGCGTAAAGAAGTCTTATCCATTTCAGTCCTTTGATATTTGCAAGTTTTGAAAGAAGTTTATCTAATGCAAACGCGCCGTAAATATCATAGCCATAACTTGTAGCGTCTTGCGCTATAAGTATAAGCTCTTTTATGCCATTATCAGCTAAAGATTTCGCTTCGTCAACCAAAGATTCTATTGTTCGGCTTTCATAACCGCCGCGTAAAGACGGTATTATGCAGAAGCTGCATTTATGTCCGCAACCTTCCGCTATTTTCAAATACGTTGAAGGCAAAGAAGAAGACAGCACTCTGTATTTGGATTCGTTTAGACCTCCCGGAGGGAGCAAAGATTTGTCAAAACCTTTATTAAAAACCAACCGGGGCAGTTCTTTAAGAGTTCCCGTCCCAACGTATCCGTCTATTTCAGGGAAAACGGAATTCATTTTATTCTGCAAAAGCTGAGGCAAACAGCCAGAAACATACGCCCTCAAACCTGTTTTTTTCTTGACCGATAAAACGGCGCGAATAGTTTTTTCAGACTCTTCTTTTGCAGTTTTTATAAAAGAGCAGGTATGTATCACAGCTATATCAGCCTCTTCAATATTATTAGTTATTGCAAAACCTTTGCCGCGAAAAACTCCAAGCAAATATTCAGCCTCAACCGTGTTCTTTGGACAACCTAAAGCTACGACTGCTACTTTTTGCATAATTCCTTACGCCTTTATTATTTACTTCTTCTTTAAAACAACAGTATTCACATCTTGAACCGCCCCGGACACAACATCCACAAGTTTTCCATTAAAAGACACTTTAACGCCCGGAGCGTACCCAACTTTTAAAGTAACCGACTTATCCGCTTCCCACATTTTTTTGCCGCCTTTTGACAGCGTTCCTTCATATGCAGTTTTACCGTCAATATCTACTCTTATCCAAACCGTTTCTTTGGCTTCAATCTCAAGATTTTGCTTTGCCGAGACTTCAACCTGCTTAAAACCGTCAACTTCAACAGGCGGGACAATCTTTGGCGCGCATTTATATAAACACACAAATACTATTAACAACGCCGCCGCAACAATCGCCGCGACAACAATAAATATTTTCTTTGTACAAAAAATATTTTTACAATCCTCAGAAAACGACGGGTCTTCCGATTTGGAAGCGTATTCTATCTCTCGTCTTTGAGCATTAAATAATTCCACAAATTCTTCCGGATCAAAAGCAAGATATTTAGAGTAAGATCTCAAAAAACTTTTATAATAAACCTCAGCCTTAAAAGCGTCCAAATCGCCTTCTTCTATAGCAGCAAGATACTTTTCTTGAACTCTGATAGCTTTATGAACGTCAGAAAGCGATAAATTCATATGTTCCCGCTTGTCTTTAAGCGTTTTGCCTATTTCTTTCATAGTATCTCCCGGTTTTGGTTTTACTATAATTTTATTATTTCAACGTTGTTTGGAGCTTTAAACTTAAAAATATTTACGGATAATTCCGAATTAACAATATAATTCTTAAACACTATCTCTATTTTTAATCCTTCAGAATTTACAATTGCTCTATCCGGGCGCATGCTTTCTTTTTCAATATATATCTTTGCGTTAAAATTCTTATTTTTAAAAGGCTGAATTTTAATTATCACATGATTATCGTCGTATCCTTCAAGAGATATGTCATTGGCTTTCTTTAGTTCTCTCCAAGAGCTTCCAAAGCCGACAATAGAAGCCGGAGAAAAATCGCTGTCAACAGAATTCTTCCAAGCGTCAACAACAGCTTGTCTTTCGTTTGGCGTGTAAACCGTTATCGTCTTTCCGTTAATATAAATCCTTTGCTCTTGAGGAGTTCTTTGAGTTATATATATACTGTCGGGTTTCTTCAAAAAAACCGTTCCAACAATTTCTTGTTTCTCGCCTGTAGATTCAAAAAAAACAGTTTGAACAAATTTCGCTTTAATAGTATTCGTTTTCTTATCGCTTTGCTCCAATCTTGCAAGAAAATCAAACAATACGACGACGTTTGATTCTTGAGCCAAAACATTACACGAAAAAAACATCAAAACTAATATAAGATGCCAAACATAACTAAATTTAAATTTTGCCGCCGTTACAACCGACAAATTTCTTATCATATATTATTTGCTTCCAGATATTTTGAAATCTTATCAAAATTTATCTTCCACTTATTAGTGCCTTCAGGCTTTGATATAAAACCTTCTATTTCAAGGATACTTAATATATTCGTAGCTCTTGCCGACCCGCCGAAATTTGCTTTAAGCAAGTCTTGAGATATTCTTCTTCTTTCGTTTATAAGTTTCAGAGCGGGAATAAAATCTTTGCTCCCTTTCTCTTTATCAGCGTTAAAACTTCCTTTTCCTTCAACTTCAACAGATATGGCTTCGTATAGTCTTGGGAAATTCTGGCTACTTATAAATGAAATTATTTTCTCCGCCTCTTTTAACGAAACAAAAGCCCCTTGCAAACGAACAGTCCTTGCCTCGCCCGGAGGCAAAAATAACATATCGCCTTTTCCCATAAGCGATTCTGCCCCCAACATATCCAAAATAACTCTGGAGTCAACTTTAGAAGTTGTCTGAAATGAAAGCCTTGCTGGGAAATTGGCTTTAATAATGCCTGTTATAACATTTACAGAAGGCCTTTGAGTAGCAAGAATCAAGTGTATGCCAACGGCTCTTGCCATTTGGGCCAACCGTTGTATGGAATCTTCTATTTCTTTTTGCACCACAAGCATTAAATCTGCAAGTTCGTCTATTATAACAACAATATAAAACTCTCTTTCACCGCCAGTTTCAGCCATTTTATTATTGTAATCTTCAATGTTTCTGACCATTACATTAGCAAATTTTGCGTATCTTTCTTCCATAACTAAAACAAGTTTTTTTAAAGCGGCGGCAGCTTCTCTCGGATTAGTTATAATATCGGCGTTTACCGCCGTAACGCACGGGTTGTACAAATGAGGAATATCTCTATATATAGGCATTTCAACGCGTTTAGGATCAATCAGCATAAACTTCGCTTCATCCGGACGAGCTTTATATAAAATAGAAAGTATTATAGTATGAATCCCAACGCTTTTACCAGAACCTGTGGCTCCAGCAATCAGCAAATGAGGCATTGAAGCTAAATCGGTTACGTAGCCTGCCCCGTCGGTTGTTTTACCCAAAGCTAAAGTAAGAAGAGATTTTGACTTTTCAAAGGAAACGCTTTCCAAAATTTCCCTTAAGCCAACAATTACGCTTACAGGATTAGGCACTTCTATGCCGACAACCGCTTTTTCAGGTATCGGGACAACTCTTATTGAAGCTGTCCGCATTGCCAAAGAAATGTTGTCTATAATATTGGAAACGGTCTGTACTCTTATACCTGGGGCCAAAACCAAATCATAACGAGTTACCACAGGACCAGGTATAATGTCTTTGACTTCAGCGCTTATACCGAAATCAGAAAGAATTGTTCTTAAATGCTCGGCTCTTTTTAGGAGTTCGTTTTTATTCGCCGCAAAATTTGAAGCATCGTCTTCTTTTAATAAATTCATCGGAGGAAGCGTATAATTAAACGCTTTACTGTCAATCGATTCCTGTTTTGCCGGAAAAATTTTTGACGGGTCTTTGTATTTCTTTTTCTCTTCTTCGTCAAATCTGTTTACAATATTTGGTTTTGCAGGCTCTTGAGCAAAAACGTCGTCTGCAAAACTTTGTCGTATAAACGGCTCGCCAGATTTTTTTAAATCGCTGATTTCAGTCTTTGATTTTTTTATGTCGTCCCTTAAATTACCAACGAAAGCGCGAAGAATTTTTATGGCAGACAATCTTAACACCTTAGCAAACAAAACAAAAGTAAGCATGGCAATAAGAGTCAATCCAAGCCAAGCATCAAGAAGCTCTTTTAAAAATGGATACAAATTGTCACCTATCCAACCGCCGTCCATTTTTGTTTTAAACATAAAATGAACAGCCTCAAAGAACACGGAGGCGCAAATCAGGCACAATAAAGACCAAATAAAATCAAGTCTACCCTTCAACTCAAAGGACTGTTTGATATGCAATATAAATTGCCACAAAAATATAAACGGCAAAATATACGCCGCAACTCCAAAAACACTAAGCGCTACGGAATAAAACGCCCTGCCTATTATGCCCGACTTATAAGGAACAACAAACGCATAAGCGCTTAAAAACGCCGCCAACGCAAAAAACAGAGAAACCGTATCTCTGTTTATCTTTTCATTATCTCGGTTTTTGCTCTTATTTTTTATCGATCTATTTTTCCTCACAAAAATAAACCTCTTTTGATAAAAAGACTTTAAAAGTCTCCAAACGTTTTTATTTTAAAGAAATTTTGTAACTGTATTCATTTTGTTCTACGACAATTTTATCTTCTCTTGAAAGCCAACCCAACGCAAGATAAAGCATTGTGTTGGATATGCCAAGAACAGCTTTAATTTTTATCGGAGAAGATTCGCCATTCTCCGATAAATAACGCCATACATCGCCCGCGATTAAACCTACTTTAGACGACATCTCGCTCATTGTTTACGCTTTCTCCGCTTCAAACAAATCTTGTCCCGAGTTTACAGATTTTCCGTTTTCAACCAATATCTTCAGTATTTTTGCTTTAAAAGGAGCTTTTATTTCGTTCATAACTTTCATCGCTTCTATTATGCAAACAGTCCTTCCGGATTCAATAACGTCGCCTTCCGTAACATACGACGGAGCCGAAGGAGAAGAAGATTTATAAAAAATGCCCGCTATAGGAGATTTTATCGTTTCTCCCAAAACGGAAGATTTTTTAAACTTATCAGGAGAGACAATGTTCTCTTCAACTTCTTGTTTTTTCAAAACGACCGACTGTTTATTTTCATTTTTGTCTTTACGCTTTATGCAGACGCTATAATCTTTTGAGTTTACTTCAAGTTTCTGGATTTTTTCCTCTTTCATTATTTCATAAAGAGATTTTACTTCGGATTTAATGTCATTAACCATGTTAATCCTTTATAAAATCGGAATTGAAACATAGAAGTCCCAAACTCCGAGTTATTTATTACATTACAAAGCCGCTTTAATGCTTAAGTTTATTCTACCTCTATCGTCAATCTCTGTTATTTTAACTTTAACTTTATCGCCCTCTTTAACAACGTCTTCAACCTTCTTCGTATGACCTGCGGCAAGTTGAGAAATGTGTATAAGTCCTTCTTTACCCGGCAATATTTCAGCAAAAGCGCCAAACGCCATCAACTTTGTGATTCTTGCGTTGTATATTTTTCCTATTTCAGCCTCTGCAATCATAGACTTTACATATTCTTTCGTAGCTCCAACGCCAGTAGAATCAGCGCCGGAAATAAATACTTTACCAGTTTCTTCAATATCTATTTTTACGTTATTTTCTTCCTGAATTTTTCTTATGTTTTTCCCTCCAGGACCTATAAGCTCCCCTATTTTATTTTGAGGAATCATCAAGGTTTCCATACGAGGAGCGTACTCGGAAAGATCGTTTTTAGGAACAGATATCGCCGCGTCCATTTTATCTAATATAAAAAATCTGCCTCTCTTTGCCTGATCAAGAGCTTTTGCCATAATATCGGTAGTAAGTCCAGCGATTTTTATATCCATCTGAAGAGCAGTTATGCCCTTCCTTGTGCCCGCCACTTTAAAATCCATATCGCCGAGATGATCTTCCATTCCCATAATATCAGTCAAAACAACATAATTATCGCCTTCTTTCATAAGCCCCATAGCGACGCCTGCGCAAGCAGCCTTAACGGGAACGCCGGCGTTAAACAAAGCAAGCGATCCGCCGCAAACTGAAGCCATTGACGAAGAACCATTAGATTCCAATATGTCGGAAACTACTCTTATTGTGTAGCCAAAATCCTTTTCATTAGGCAAAATAGGTCTAAGAGATCTCTTAGCCAAGTTGCCATGTCCTATTTCTCTTCTACTTGTAGCTCTCTCGCTTTTAGCTTCTCCCGTTGAAAATCCAGGGAAATTATAATGAAGCATAAAACGTTCTTTATATTCTCCAGAAAGTTCGTCCATAATCTGCATATCGCCGGGAATTCCGAGCGTAACCGTTACTAAAGCCTGAGTTTGACCTCTAGTAAATAAGCTTGAACCATGCGTTCTTGGAAGAACATCCGTCTCGCAGGATATTGGTCTTATTTCTTCTAAACCGCGACCATCTGTACGGACTTTTTTATTTAAAACAAGATCTCTAGCTCTTTTGTAAAAAATATCTTCAAGCATAGCGTCAACGGTTGAAGCCGACTCTTGAGGGTATTTTTCAACGAGTCTTGCAGTTATATCTTTCTTAAAAGTCGCCCAGAAAAATTCTCTTTCGCCTTTTTCTTTAATTGTTACGCCTTCTTCGGCTTTTGTTGTCGCTTCCGCTTCAATGTCAGCTTTTAAAGACGCATTATATTGAGGCTCTTGAACAACAGTCTTTACTTTTGTCGGAAATGATTTCTGAACCAAACATATTGCCTTTATCGTCTCTCTTGCGAGGTTCAAAGCTTCAAGCATTTCCTCTTCGGAAAGCTCTTGAGATCCCGCTTCCACCATAGTTAAAGCGTCTTCAGTTCCGCTAACGACAAGATCTAAAACGCTAAGTTTTTGCTCGGAAATAATTGGATTTACAACAAGTCGCCCGTCAATTTTGCCTATTCTTACAGACGCTATAGGCATACTAAACGGCAAATCAGACGTATATAAAGCTACCGAAGCTCCAATTATTGACGCTATATCGGATTCATTCTCCCCGTCATGCGAAAGCACGATAGCCGAAATTTGAGTATCGTTTCTCCAATACTCGGGGAATAGAGGTCTAACGCTTCTGTCTATGAGTCTGCTTACAAGTATTTCGCTTTCTCTAGGCTTAGCTTCCCTTTTAAAAAAACCGCCCGGTATTTTGCCGGCGGCGTAAGTCCTTTCTCTGTAATCTACAGTCAAAGGCATGAAATCCATGCTCGGTCTGGGATCTTTTGAAGCTACCGCAGTAGCTAAAACCACTGTGTCTCCGACTTTTACAACGCAAGATCCGCTTGACTGTTTTGCAACTTTTCCGGACTCAATAATAAAATTTTTACCGGCAACTTCCACTTCTTTCTTAAAATATTCCATTTTAACCCCATAGCCCGGCAACTTTCACGCAAAAGATCCAAGCAAACGCTTATGTCTTCCAAGCGTATCCTTGCATATTTTGCGAGTTTCTGCCGGGTCTTTTATTTACTTTCTAAGATCTAATTTCTTTATCAAGGCAGAATAGCTTTCCTTGTCGCACTTTTTTAAATAATCCAACAATCTTCTTCTCTGACCTATCATCTTAAGAAAGCCTACTCTTGAAGCAAAATCTTTAGGAAATTTCTGAAAATGATCTGAAAGATACTTTATTCTTGTCGTAAGAAGAGCAACCTGAACTTCAGGAGAACCGGTATCGGTTTCGTGAGTTTTAAATTTTTCAACTACTTCTTTCTTCACAAATGCCATCTTTATTACTCCTTGCTTTTTCATTACTTTTTTAACGCTTATTACCGCGAGTCTAAATTGTACCAAAATTTTTATTTTCTGTCTAATTTTCGTAATATCTCGTAAAATAAATGAAGTTTTCACGGATAATTATGTTTTTACCTACTACTAAAAAATACATGCAAAAACTCGGTTGGGACGCCCCTGATATAATTTTAGTATCAGACGATACCTATATTGATAGCCCGTTTATAGGAACAGCAGTAATAGGGAATTGGCTTTATATTCATGGGTTTAAAATAGCCGTAATAGCCCAACCGGATATTAAAACTGACGAAATTGCAAGACTTGGATAACCCAAACTCTTTTGGGGCGTAAACGCCGGAGCAATGGACTCGCTTGTCGCAAATTATACAGCTCTTAATAAAGTCAGAAATAACGACGATTTAACGCCCGGCGGAATAAATAACAAACGTCCCGATAGGGCATGCGCGGTTTATACAAACCTCAATGGGAAAGCCGCCGGCAAAACTTTTAACGCAGTTCATAGAAATGTTTAAGAAAAGTTCTAAAAACAAACAGTTTCTGACTTATTACTTTAACAGCATATCCGGGGCGCAGCGATAAAGAAATGAAAAACTTACAGAAATTTATCGGAAGGAATTTAAAATTCGCCCCGAACAAGCGCAAATATTCGCGCCAACGACTTCTACAAACGCGACGTTGATGTATTATTGCGAAAAAGATTTATCAGGAAATAAAATTTTTGTAGAAAAAGACAGAAATAACAAACAAAAAAGAATAATTTGCAGATAAATTGATCACCAAATAAACTTCATAGGATCTAAGGCTTTGTCGCCTTTCTTTATTGTAAAATGCAAATGAGGTCCCGTTACTCTGCCGGTAGCGCCGCTTTTTGCTATAAGCTGTCCTTTTTTTACATTTTGCCCTACTCTCACATGTATAGAATAAAGGTGTCCGTAATGAGTAACGTATCCGTTTTTATGATCTATAAACACGGCTGTTCCATAATGTCCCACATTATGACTTGCGACCGTAACCACTCCGTCGGCGGCTGCGCCAACCCATGAACCTGACGGAACGGCAATATCCACGCCGCCGTGAAACCCTGCCCGACCCGTTACAGGGTGTTTCCTCTTGCCAAAAACGCTTGAATACCTACCGTTAAGCGGCGATTTAAACAAAGAACGAAGTTCGTATTTTGCCTGCATGTCTTTATTCATTAAATCTACCGCAGGATGTCTGCCAGGTATAAAAACATATTCTCCGGGAACAAGCGTTAAAATGCCAAAATTCACATCTTGCAGCATTTTATAGTCAACGCCATATCTTTCGGCAATCTTCTCCCAAGAGTCGTTATCTTGTATCGGGTGCAAAGAGCCGCCAGCTGACGGCAGTAAAATTTTTTGATTAAGATTTACTTCGTAAGTCTTTAGTTGAGGATTTGTTCCTATTATGCTGTGTACCGAGTAGCCATATCTCTTGGCAATTTTCCATAAATTATCTTTAGGTTTAATGGAATATACAAAAAAATGCGCATCTTTAACTCGCAAAGCAAGATATTTTGCTCTTGCTTCAACATCATTAAAAAGCATATCGCGAGAATAGGAAGGCATAGAAACCATAGGAACGGAAGATATAATAGCTGAAGCTTTTTTAGCAACTATAACCTGAGAAAGCGCGCAACCGGAAAGAAGCAAAACTGTAAAAACAGCCCATCTAATAATAATGTTGTTCACAGACTCAAACGCCATATTATATACTCCCGCTCTTATTTTTAATTCTGCGAAGACATTATAATAAATCCTTCTTTCAAAAAACAGACTTTTGCTAATCTAAATTAAACGTCTTCAGCATCAGAAGCAAAAAAGAAGAAGACTGCTTTAGCTCAATTGTTTACTTGTCGCGGGTTTTTCATAAAAATCTTTTGGAACAATGTTAAATTTAAAATTTGCTCCGACATTGCAGTAAAATCCTTTTTTGGTATTGGGGAATAACGGTATTTATATTTACCACAAGCGCTTGTTGCCAAAATTATATTGTATGTTGCGCTTCCGCATAAACGTCTGAAAGCACAGCTTTGATCTTGCTGCCGTCCATTTGCGATTGTCAACCACTATCCTGTCAACAAATTTATTTTCCAAATTTATGTCGTAACATATAGAAGCTGACGAAGTTAAATTGTAAAATCTCAACTCGTTTGAGCTTTGAGTTCTCATATTTATAAAGACGCCTTCTTTAAAATGAACGTCCTTACCGTAAAAAAGTGACGTTGACAAAAAAAGTCCCCGTAGAAAATACCTTTCGTATCGGCGCCAAGAGCCGCCTAATTGTCAGGATTATCTACATCCGCCTGCGTTTTAAAATCTACGTCTGCAGCGCGCAGAAACGCTGCAAAATAAAAGAAAAAGCAAATAATGAGATGCCATTACTTTTAACTTTTCCATCTAGTAAGGTTTTATATAATACTTTAAGATTTGTAAAATAGTCGGCGACTTAAACCGTCTTAAACGTTAGTCCTTAACCGAAAACCTATATTCTATTTCGTCGGTCGCCGCGACGTTTAATTCGCTGCGAACCATTCTTTCTAAATAAGAAGGCTCATTTTCAAGATAATATATTCTTTTTTTAAGCAATTCGTTTTGATATTGAGCGTACTTAATATTTCTATTTAATTTGCTTATCTCAAAATGTCGTCTAACAAGCGTCCTATTTCCTTCGTTAAAAATCAAAATTAACAAAAAAACTAACAACATAATATAACGAATTCTTATTTTTTTCATAGCTTTTTAACAATATATTTAAATTAGACGGGGACTTTTTTTTCTGACACGCTGGTCGCGGAACCAAACCCCTTAACAACTCTCCTTACAATATTTCTAGACATTTTAGTCCAAACAATTTTTCTTGCTTCTTCTTCGCTCATTTCGTCGCCCATAGAATCTTCGCCGCTTGGTCTTCTATTTATATCCCGATAAATTTGTATTCCTTCCATATTGGGTTCAGTCCACAAAGTTACGTCATTGTCCTTGTCAACCAATGAAACGCTCGCAATAATCCACATTTTATATTGCTCTGCGACATTGTTTATATCATACGTAATAGGCTGCAAAATATATCTCTTAATTGTAACCGTAAGAACGCCGTCCGCATCGTCTTCTTTGTTTACTAAAGACAAACGTCCATCTGCAATTATTTCGTCTATAACTTCGTTTGTAAATTTTGATTCTATCCCAAATTGATTAGTATTATTTTCAAACGGCTTAACATAAACTTTCTTAATATGTTCCGGTAAGAGCTGAACCGCCGGATCATATGGAGACGCGCATGAAGTAAGATTTGCCATAAATAGAGCAAACGCAAGCAAATATGCAACGATTTTTTTCACAAAACCTCCCGGTTACTTTACTACTATAGTAACTATCTTATTTTTAACGTATATAAACTTAACTATTTGTTTATCTTTTAACTGCGCTGAGATTTTCTCATCCGAATTTACAGCTTTTTTAACCTCGTCTTCAGAAGCATCAGTTGAAACCGTTATTCTTCCTTTTAATTTTCCGTTTATTTGCACCGGAAGCTCAACTGAAGATTCTTTGGTCATATTTTCGTCAAAAATAGGCCAAGCGTGGATTGATACGAATTCATTATTTCCAAGCCTCTCCCAAATTTCTTCGCACAAATGAGGAGTAATAGGAGAAAGCAATAATATCAACTTCTTATAGACTTCAAGCGAAACGCCATTATCGTTGGAATGATATTTATATGAATACAATGCGTTTACAAGCTCCATAATTGACGATATAGCGGTATTAAACTGGAATTCTTTTTCAATATCGGACGTAACTTTCTTTATGGTCTTGTGCATAGTTCTCAAAATATCATCTTTATCATTTTGAGAAGCGGCGATTGCAGACTTGGTATTTACAACGTCAAAAAGACGCCATACTCTGTTTACAAATCTCCAACACCCTTCTATTCCGTCGGAAGACCAGTCAAGCTGTTTTTGAGGAGGCGCGGCAAAAAGTATAAATAATCTCGCAGTATCGGCTCCGTATTTTGGAAGTATTTCGTCAGGACTTACAATATTTCCTTTTGACTTAGACATAGCGCCGCCGCCAAGAGTAACCATTCCTTGCGTTAATAGATTTGTAAAAGGCTCGTCGGACTTTACAAGACCTAAATCTCTCATGACTTTAAACCAAAAACGAGCGTATATCAAATGCATGCAAGCGTGTTCTATACCTCCGATATATTGATTTACCGACATCCAATAATTTGCTTTTACGCTGTCAAAAGGAGCATCGTCGTTGCGAGCATCGCAATATCTCGCATAGTACCAAGAAGAGTCAACAAAAGTGTCCATCGTATCGGTTTCTCTTCTGGCGTTTTTGCCGCATTTAGGGCATTTTACGCTTATAAACGTTTTGCTTGTCTTTAAAGGAGATTCGCCGGCGCCTGTAAATTCAACGTCTTCAGGAAGCAACACGGGCAGCTCTTTTTCTGGAACGGGAACAATTCCGCAACGAGCGCAATGAACCATTGGTATAGGAGCGCCCCAATATCTTTGTCTTGAAACCAGCCAATCTTTAAGTTTAAAATTTACAGTCTTTTTCCCAAAACCTTGCTTTTCAATCCAGCTTGAAACAACGTCAAAAGCTTCGGTAGATTTAGCGCCGTCAAACTGTCCCGAATTTACAAGAACGCCTTCGCCTTCATAGGCGTGTTTGCTTACGTTAGAATTATCGCCTTTTACAACCTCCGCAATAGGAACGTCAAATTTCTTAGCAAATTCCCAGTCTCTTTGGTCGTGGGCAGGAACAGCCATAATCGCGCTTGTGCCGTATCCGGTTAAAACATAGTCCGCAGCAAAAATAGGAATTTCTTTTCCAGTAGCAGGATTTAAGGCGTTTATACCTTCTAGCCTTATTCCCGTTTTTTCTTTGCTTGACGATCTTTCTATGTTTGATTTTCTACCGCTTGCAAGAACATATTCGGCGACTTGTTCATAATTTACAATTTTAGATTTCAACTCATTGATTATCTCGTGTTCAGGAGCCGCAGCCATAAAAGTCACGCCAAAAATCGTATCAGGACGCGTAGTAAATATTTTTAAGTTTTTATCAGTTCCTGAGATTTTAAAATCTACTTCGGCTCCGTAAGATTTGCCTATCCAGTTTTTCTGCATGGACAAAACCTGCTCCGGCCAACCGCCAAGCCGTTTGTGTCCTTCCAAAAGTTCGTCTGAATAATCTGTGATTTTTATAAACCACTGTTCCAAATCTTTACGCTCGGTATGGCTGTCGCATCTCCAACACGCGCCGTTTGAAACCTGCTCGTCAGCAAGAACTGTTTGGCATGACGGACACCAATTAACGTTAGCGCTTTTTCTAAACGCTAAACCTTTTTCCCACATCTTTATAAAAAACCACTGAGTCCATTTGTAATATTCAGGGCCGCAAGTCGCCGTTTCTCTACTCCAATCATAGGAAAAACCTAAAGATTTTAATTGCTCTCTCATGCGGGATATGTTTTGTTTAGTCCATTTTGCAGGGTGTATTTTATTTTTTATAGCGGCGGTTTCAGCAGGAAGACCAAAAGCGTCCCACCCCGCTGCGTACAAAACATTTTTGCCCATCATTCTGTGGAACCGAGCAAAAACATCCCCTATACTGTAATTGCGGACATGTCCCATGTGCAAATTGCCGGAAGGGTAAGGAAGCATTTCCAAACAATAATATTTTTCTTTTTTAGAGTCTTCTTTGCTTTCAAATATCGCGCTATCAGCCCATTTCTTCTGCCATTTCTTCTCTACTTCCAAATGATTATAATCCGCCATATTTTTCCTCTTTATTTTCTCAGCAAAACAAAATGCTCTAAATTGCCCTTAGGTCCTTTAAGACCGGAGTCTGCTTCTGAAATTATTTTAAACCCCAAACTCAAAGCAAAATCTTTGATTTTATTTATAGCTTTTCGTCTTAATTTTTCGTCCCTGACAACGCCTTTTTTTATTTCCGACGGCTCAAGCTCAAACTGCGGCTTTATCATAGCTAAAACAAAACCATTTTTGAAAACGCTTTTATGCGCTATAGGCAAAATCTTATCAAGCGAAATAAAAGAAACGTCTATGGTCGCAAAATCTATTTTATCTTTTAATAAAGCGTCGTCAAAATACCTAAAATTGACGTTTTCTATATTTATTACTCTTTTGTCGTTTCTTAGTTTATAATGAAGCTGTCCAGACCCAACGTCTACGGCATAAACTTTAATCGCTCCTCTTTGCAGCGCGCAGTCGGTAAAACCGCCGGTAGATGCGCCTATGTCAAGGCAAATATATCCTTTAACGTCAATATTTAAAGCGTTCAAAGCAGATTCTAGCTTTAATCCGCCTCTTGAAACATATGGATTTATATTCTTTACTTCAACTACGTCTTTATCGCAGACTAAAGCGCCGGGCTTATACTGAACCCGATCGTTGACAAAAACGCTCCCGCCTATTATAAACGCTTGGGCTTTGGCTCTTGTTTCCGCCAATCCTTTTTCAAACGCTAAAATATCTAAACGTTTCTTATTCTTAGTTTTTTCCATTTGCAAGCATTTTCAAAGCTTTATTGACCGCGACTTCAGGAATAAGGCCGTACTTCTTTCTTAACGCTTTTACATTTCCATGCTCTACAAATTTATCTGGAAGTCCTATACATTCAACTTCCGCCCCCGTTCCAAACAACGCATTCTTTACGCTTTCGCCAAGACCGCCGATTAGAGAATTTTCCTCAGCCGTAATAAACTTTTTAGTCTTTGAAAGCGCCTCTTTTATGATATCAACGTCCAAAGGTTTTAAAAACCTCATATTTATTACAGAAGCATTTATATTTTTCTTCTCCAACACTTCGGCGGCTTGTAAACACGTATCCACATGATTTCCTATAGCAAGAAAGCAAATATCATCGCCTTTTTTTACAACAGTCCCCTTACCGATTTTTAGAACATGCGCAGACTTGTCAAGTTTAACTCCTACGCCAGCTCCCCTAGGGTAACGCACAGCGCAAGGTTTATTAGAGTCTAACGCAGTTTTTAACATATGCTGCAATTCATTCTCATCGGCAGGCGACATAATAATTAAATTAGGTATATAATTCAAATAAGACAAATCAAAAGCTCCGTGATGCGTTCCCCCATCTTCGCCAACCAGACCCGCCCTGTCCAAAACAAAAGTAACAGGCAAGTTCTGTAAAGCCGCGTCGTGTATAATATTATCTATCGCCCTTTGCATAAATGTTGAATAAATAGCGCAAACAGGCTTCATTCCGTCAACTGCCATAGCCGCGGCAAAAGTAACGGCATGTCCTTCCGCGATGCCTACGTCAAAATATCTGTTAGGGAATTCTTTAGCAAATTTATCAAGACCCGTCCCTTCAGGCATTGCGGCAGTTATAGCAACTATCCTTTTGTCAGAATGAGCTAATTTTATAAGAGTATCCGAAAAAACTTTAGTATAGGTAACGGCATCGCTTTTTGTAGTCTCGCCCGTTTTAACGTCAAACTTGCCTACTCCGTGAAATTTTATCGGTTCGTTTTCAGCCGGAGCGTATCCCTTGCCCTTCTTCGTAATTATATGTAAAAGCACCGGACCTTCCATGCTTTTAATATTTTCAAGAATAACTGTTAAATTATTTATGTCATGCCCTTGCACAGGACCAATATACGTAAATCCCATTTCCTCAAAAAGCATGCCTGGGAAAAGCATAACCTTAGCTCTTTTTATAAACTTTCTAAACGGCGAACCAAAACCATGGAATCTGCTTATGGTTTTCATCACTTTTTCTTCAACTTTTCTTGCCATGCCCACAGTTAAAAGCTTAGCCAAATATCCCGCAACCGCGCCCACTTTTTGCGATATAAACATTTCATTGTCATTTAATATTACAAGCAGATTCTTTTTAAGATGTCCTGCGTTTTGCAAACCTTCAAACGCGAGACCTCCGGTCATAGAGCCGTCGCCAATAACCGCAACTACTTTATAATTCTCATTTTTTATGTCTCTTGCCGTGGCAAATCCTAACGCTGCGGAAATTGAAGTTGACGAATGTCCGCCGCCAAAAGCGTCATGTTCGGATTCTGCTTTGCACGGAAAGCCGCTAAGACCGTTATGCGTTCTTATTGTTTTGAATTTACTTTTTCTTCCGGTAAGAATTTTATGGGCGTAAGATTGATGCCCGACATCCCAAATTATTTTATCACGAGGAGAATCAAACACATAATGCATTGCAACCGTCAAGTCCACAACGCCAAGACTAGGCGCCAAATGTCCGCCGTTTACTGAAATTGTATTTATTATTTCTTCCCTTATTTCCTTTGCAAGAACAAGAAGTTCTTCTTTCTTTAATTTCTTTAAATCTTGAGGATCATTCACGCAGTCTAATATTTTCACTATTGCTCCTAATAAAAACATTGAAATGAAATACGACTAAACAGCATAGATTCTGCAATTTTGCGCAAACGACAAAAGCTTAACAACTAGATTCCGCGAATTCCGACTTTCGCCAAAATTTTGGCAACAACTAACGACGCGGAAACAAATCGCTATATAAATCCTTAAGTCGGTTGACGGCGACATAGCAAAGACAAATTAAAAAATCAGTAATTCCTTGACGACATGTAATCTGCAAGCTGCAGAAATATTTCGGCTTTATCGCCAAATATAGACAAAGCCTTCTTTGCTTTTCTTATATGCTCGTCCGCCCTTCTTTCCGCTTCCTCTTTGCCAAACAACGAAAGAGCGGTCAGTTTATCGTTGTCCGCGTCGCTGCCATTTTTGCCCAAAAGTTTTTTATCGGCATAAACGTCTAAAATATCATCCGCGATTTGAAAAGCTATTCCTATATTTGTTCCGTAAGTTTCAAGAGCTTTCAAATCTTTCTTGTCGGCTCCCGCTAAAACAGCGCCTATTTTTAAACTTGCAACTATCAATGCCGCAGTTTTTTTAATCTGTATAAATTTCAATTTTTTCTCTAAAACTTTTTTGCTTTTTTCACTCCAACCGCCCGTTTCTAACGTATCTTCGGCTTGTCCAGCGATCATACCTTGATACCCGCTGTAATCAGAAAGAATTTTTATCGCTTCGTTAATATTCTTATCAGCGGCATTAGATTTTGTTATAAGATTAAAAGCTTCCGCGAGCAAAGCATCTCCGCACAAAATAGCGGCCGCTTCGCCGAACTTCTTGTGGCTTGTAGGCATGCCTCTGCGTAAATCATCATTATCCATAGCCGGCAAATCGTCGTGAACTAATGAATACGTATGCAAATATTCCACCGCGCAAGCCGCTGGCAAAACATTTTTAGACTTTACTCCGAGAAGTTCCGCGGCTAAAAACACAAAAATAGGACGAAGTCTTTTGCCGCCTGCCAAGACGCTATACCTCATGCCTTGCGAAATTACCGAATTATCTTTAGGCAAAAACCTTTTTAAAGCCGAGTTTACATACTCGGCTTTGGAGGCAAGATATTTTTTAAAATCTATATTTTTCAAAGTTTACTCCTCAAAAGGTTTAACTTCGCCCGAAGCCGTTATAATTTTTATTTTCTTCTTTGTTTCATTAAGTTTTGCCGAACAAAACTTTACAAGTTCCGCCCCTTCAGCAAACAAATTTAAAGCTTTGTCCAAATTTGGTTCGGTATTTTCCATCTCGGCAATTATTTCTTCTAATCTTTTTAAAGACTTTTCAAAATTCAATTGTTTTTTAGTCATAACTTTTTACCTCAGCTTTAAAGCCGCCGGACGCAAGTTTTATATTTACAATTTCGCCTTGTTTGACGTCTTTTGAATTTTTAACAATTTTATTATCGCCGTAAAAACAAATTGAGAACCCTCTTTCTAATACAGACAAAGGCGAAAGCATATTTAATTTGTGCGCAATATTTTTTATTTTATCGGCTTTTAAAGAACATAACCTCTCAACGCCGTTTGAAAGCCGCCGACCCATATCATCAACATAAGCTGTCTTATCCTCATACATCAAATGCGGCTTTAACAAGCTTCTTGAAGATTTCAGCCTTTCAACCCTTTGAAAGTTATTGTTTAATATGAAGTCCATCTCATTATTTAAAGAATCTTGCAGCCGTTTTATTTGACCTGTTATAACGCTTCTTTGCCTTAAAACCATTTCTGCCGCGGCAGATGGAGTAGGCGCTCGCATATCCGCAACAAAATCTGCTATTGTAAAGTCCACTTCGTGCCCAACGCAAGACACCGTAGGTATTTTAGAGTTAAAAATTGCTCTAGCCACAACTTCCGCGTTAAACGCCCACAAATCTTCCATTGAACCGCCGCCGCGGCCAATAAGAAGAACGTCTAAATCTTTATGATTATCATTTAAATATTCTATGGCTTTTGAGATTTCTTTTTCAGCTTCTTTTCCTTGCACCCTCGCAGGGCATATCAAAACTTCAACATTAGCTTTTAAATTATATATGACGCGCAAAATATCACGCAAAGCGGCGCCGTCTTGAGAAGTAACGACTCCGATTTTATTTACGATATCAGAAATCGGTTTTTTTACGCTTTCATCAAACAAACCTTCCAACTCAAGTTTTTTCTTAAGTTTCTCAGACGCCTCGCAAAGCTCGCCTTTACCGTACCGCTCCATACGGTTCACAATAATCTGATAATCGCCGTATTTAGGGTATGAGCTGACTCTGCCGTAAACTAAAACTTTCATACCGTCTTCCGGAGCAAAAATCAACCCTGTATTTGCATTTTGAAACATTACGGCTTTTATCTGAGCATTAGCGTCTTTAACGCTAAAATACATATGTCCAGAGTTGTAAAGTTTAAAGTTTGAAATTTCCCCTTGCACCCAAACGCCCGGATAAGAGTCTTCCAAAATAAGCTTTATTTCAGCGCTTATTTGAGAAACAGTATAAATCAAACGCCCGTCGTTATTATCTGTTTCTTCAAACATTACGCGCCTCTACGCTTCTTTGACAAGCAATACTTATTGCTCCGCGCGGTTTTACCGTTACTCCTTACAAAATCAACTTTAAATCCGCGCTTTTCATAAAAACCACCCGCATTTTGAAATTCATTAGCAATAGGTTTCATAGATTTTTCTTTTTTGTCAAAGCTTTTTTTAATTCTTCTTCATTTTCGTTAATTTCAATTCTCATATTTTATTTGGCTATGTCCTGCGATCTCGTTTCGCGTATTACCGTTATTTTAATTTGTCCCGGATACTCAAGCTC
This sequence comes from Candidatus Endomicrobiellum porotermitis, assembly GCA_031289055.1. Taxonomy (GTDB): domain Bacteria; phylum Elusimicrobiota; class Endomicrobiia; order Endomicrobiales; family Endomicrobiaceae; genus Endomicrobiellum; species Endomicrobiellum porotermitis. The sequence goes on along the minus strand of JAITQE010000026.1, from coordinate 80,045 downwards.
CTTTTCAACTTTCTTGGCTATATCGTGAGCCAAAACTTGAGATTGTCTATCGTCAACATTTTCAGGCTCAACAAGTATTCTTACTTCTCTTCCAGCCTGGACGGCGTAAGCCAAAGAAACGCCGTGGAATTCTTTAGCCACTTTTTCAAGTTTCTCAAGACGCTTTAAGTAAAGCTCTATAGATTCTCTTCTTGCTCCCGGTCTTGCAGCTGAAATTGCGTCCGCCGCCGCAATTACAAAAGCTTCAGGACTCGCAGGAGCTTCAATTCCCTCATGGTGCGACAAAATAGCATTTATCATCTTCTGAGATTCGCCGTATTTCTTAGCTATGTCTGCGGAAATTTGATGATGCATACCTTCAACTTCGTGGTCAACGGCTTTGCCTATATCGTGAAGCAAAGCCGCCTTTTTACAAAACATAACGTTCAAACCAAGCTCCCCGGCTATAGCGCCGGCAAGCCATGTGACTTCCAAGGTGTGTTGAAGCTGATTCTGCCCGTAAGAAGCTCTATATTTTAATTTACCCAACAGTTTAATAATCTCAAGGTTAAGACCGGGTACGCCTGCGTCAACAGCCGCTTGTTCGCCAATTTCTTTAAGATGTTGGTCCATTTCTTTTTTAACTTTCGCAACAACTTCTTCAATTCTGGCAGGGTGTATTCTGCCGTCCGCTATCAATCTTTCCAACGCAATTTTAGCCGACTGTCTTCTTACGCCGTCAAAAGCCGAAATGGTAATAGCTTCCGGGGTGTCGTCAACTATTACGTCTACTCCAGTGGCTTGTTCAAAAGCTCTTATATTTCTTCCTTCTCTCCCTATAATTCTTCCTTTAATTTCGTCGTTTGGTATTTGAACGGTTGAAGTCGTAATATCAGCAGTATGGTCCGCAGCTACGCGCTGTATTGCAACGGAAAGAATTTCTTTTGATTTCTTATCCGCATTTTCGCGGACTTCTTGCTCAAGTCTCTGAGCTAGAATAGCCGCGTCTTGTCTTGCTTCTTTCTCCATATCGTTTATTAGCGTTTTCTTGGCATCTTCTCTCGTCATTCCCGATACGCGTTCCAAAACTTTTTTCTGTTCTTCTTTTATTTTGTCAACTTCGGAAAACTCCATCGCAAGCTGAAGCTGTTTGTTTGAAACTTCTTTCTCTTTATTGACTAAATCTTTTTCTTTCTTGTCGATAGCGCACATCTTGCGCTCTAAATTTTCTTCGCGCTGATTGATTCTATTTTCCATGTTATGGATCGATTGTTTTCTGTCTTTTATCTCATGCTCAAATTCTTTTCTTTCTTTATCAACTATGACTTTTGCTTCAAGCAAAGCCTCTTTTATTTTAGTCTCCGCAAGCATTTTTGCTTCTTTTATCATTCTTTCCGAGATTTGCTCTACCGACTTTGCGTTTACTTTTGAATAAACTAAACGCAAAACATATCCTGCAATTGCAGCCGCAATTCCTATAATAACCGCTCCCATCTTTCCGCTCCTCAATTTATAGTTTGTATGATCCTTTGCTCAGTAACGATAGCTCCAATCGGCAGATCGAGCTTTCCGATTGGGAGCTTGTCAGTAATTTGAAAATCGTAAGCAAGACCTACCGTCTTGCTTAAAGATATGTCTTTTAACCATCTATCGTAATAGCCTTTCCCATAGCCAAGCCTGTAACCTGAAAGGTCAAAAGCAAGACCCGGAATCAAAACCAAATCAATAGAATCTTTTGAAACAACGTCGTCTGAATTTACTTCAGGCTGCCTTATTCCATAAACTAACCGATTAGCGTCTTCAAGCCTTATTATCCTTACAGCCTGCATACGCAAATCCCCGGGATTTTTTATCGCCGGAACAATAACGTTTTTTCCTTCTTCAATAGCAGACTTCACAATAAAATCAGTTATAACCTCGGAACCGTAAGATAAATAAATCATAAGAGTATTCGACTGTTCATATAGAAGAAGCTTTTTAACGGCTGCAAAAATAGCGGCGCTGCGAGCTAAAGCCGAAGCCGAATCAAGCCTGTTTCTCATAGACAAAAACTCAGATCTCGCTTTTCTTTTTTCTAATTCCAAGCAATCGCTCACGTATTTTCCCCTCGTATCCTTCTTTTGTAGGCGTATAAAGCTCTATAGGATCCGTCCAATATTCCTGCTTGACATAATGCCCTTCAAAATCGTGCGGATATTTGTAGCCTTTTCCATGACTCAGTTCTTTTCCGTCAAGATTTGCATCTTTTAAGTGGTTCGGAACGTTCCTGCCTTTGCCATTTTTAACCTCAGCTAACGCATTCTCAATCGCCAAGTAAGAAGCGTTAGATTTTGGAGCGCACGCGACATAAACAGCCGCTTGAGCTAAAATAATTCTCGCTTCAGGCATACCTACAAACTCAACAGCGTTAAGAGCAGAAACAGCAAGAGTCAACGCTCTAGGATCCGCTATGCCTACGTCTTCAGAAGCGCAAATTATTATTCTCCTAGCGATAAAGCGCGGATCTTCTCCGGCAACGATCATCTTTGCCAACCAATAAACGGTCGCGTCGGGATCTGTTCCCCTCATTGATTTTATAAACGCCGAGATATGGTCGTAATGAGCGTCTCCAAGACGATCATAAATAACAGCCCTTTTCTGCATTGATTCTTGAGCTACCTCTATGTCAAAAACCCTAACGCCTTCCTCGTTTACTTTTGTTGAAAGAACGCCTATCTCAAGAGCGTTGAGAAGTTTTCTTGCGTCGCCTCCCGAATTGACAATCAGATGCATTTTTGCTTCTTCGGACATTCTTACATTGCACTTGCCAAGCCCTTTATCTTTATCATTTAGAGCCGACTCCATAATCGCAGACAAAGCTTTTTGCGTCAAAGAACTAAACTCAAAAACCGTGCTTCTTGAAATAATTGCCGCGTTAATATAAAAGAACGGGTTTTCCGTCGTTACGCCTATTAGAGTTACGATTCCTCTTTCAACGTCGGGAAGCAAAGCGTCTTGCTGAAAACGATTAAAATGATGAATTTCGTCAAGCATCAGAATAGTCTTTTTGCCTGATATTTCCGCTCTGGCTTTAGCCGACTCTATTATTTTTCTTACGTCGGATATTCCTATAGTTACGGCATTTGCTTCTTCAAAATACGACTTCGTTTTTGAAGCGATTATTCTAGCCAACGCGCTCTTTCCGCTTCCCGGCGGGCCAAAAAATACAACAGAGCCAAGATTATCGGCTTCTATGGCTCGGCGCAACAGCTTGTCGTTTCCGACAATGTTATCCTGGCCCATAAACTCTTCCAAGCCTTGAGGCGCCATTCTTGCCGCCAACGGCTTATTTTTCTGGCTTGCCGCCTCGCTAAAAAAATCCGTCTGTTTCATAAAAAATAAAAAACCCGCGATGCCGTTAGTTTTAACCGGTTTAAAGCCCTCTTTTTTAAGTGAGACACAAGCGGCATAAGCCCGCGAGCATACGCTCGACTGCCGTTCTCTAAAGTTGACTTGTAGGAATAAACCGACTAAAACATCGCCAACATCGCAGATTATTATAGAAATATTTCAATTCGCGCAATAGGATTCGTCTAGTTGTCTGATTAGGTCTTTAATTTTCTTATCATAATTATTTGAAATACTTTCCTGCAAATCTCTTAATTTAAGTAGTTCTGCCGCTATTTTCACAGCGGTTAAAGCCGCTATTTTCTGCGTGTCGGGTACGTTAAAATTCTCTTTTTTTACTTCAATCCACTGTTCATTTACAAAATTTACGACTCTGTTAAAACTTAATTCGTCTAAATTATCTATATTAAATTCTATGTCTCTTCCCATTATTCTTTCGCGGGTAGCAGCCATATTAGCAAACCTTTGCCGTATCAATCTTTTTCATTATTCTTTCTATTCTTGAGGCCGCTTCTTGCGCGTTTCTCTTTAACGCCGCATATTCGCTTACAACGCCTCTATTGCGCTCGTTTTCTTTTCTCAAATATTCAACTTCCAATTTTAACTTATGGTTTTCATTCGTAATTTTTCTTAAATTTTCAGCTGCTTTTTTAACTTTAACAGTCAAAATTTCAATATTTTCCATATCAACATTTTATAAATTACCCTAATGAATGTCAATGTGTTATTTTGAGGATACATTGAGGATACATATAGAGTCAGAAAAAGGCTATATTTAGACATAACCTGAGTTAAAAGTTTATATATTTATAAAAAACGAACGGTCAAAAACCTTTGCCCATTCGCTTTAAATATATAAAATCCGCTAATAAAATTTACGCCTGACAGCCTGCCGAAGCTTTGCGCTGCAAAAGCTTCCAGTTATTGTCAACGCTTTTCTGAATAGCTTCAAGAATCGGAGTATTTTCAGGATTGAAAAGATGTTTGAATCTGCCCTGAGGTTTCAAGAATTCCGTTACAGGTTTCTTCTCTTTCGGCATAACGTTTATTTTGTAAACGCCGTTTTCCACTTCAAAAGAAGGCCAAACGCACGTTTCAACAGCAAGCCTTGCAAGAGCCATCGTATCTTCCGGCTTATAGTTCCAGCCGAGTCTGCAAGGCGTCAAAATGTTTATAAACGAAGGTCCGTCTATTTCTAAAGCTTTTTGCGTTTTTGTTATAAAATCATTCCAGTTTCCGACATACGCTTGAGCAACATAAGGAATATTATGAGCTATCATTATCTGCGTTAAATCTTTTTTGTTCTGTTCTTTTCCTTGGCGAACTTTTCCAGCTGGAGCCGTAGTCGTATGAGCGCCAAGAGGCGTCGCTCCAGATCTCTGGATACCGGTGTTCATATACGCTTCGTTGTTGTAGCATATATAAAGCATTCTATGTCCTCTTTCCATCGCTCCTGATAAAGACTGCAAACCGATGTCGTACGTACCGCCGTCTCCGCCAAATGCAATAAATCTGATGTCTTCCGTTATTTTCCCACGCTTCTTTAAACTTTTATAAGCTGTTTCTATACCGCTGCATGTCGCCGCGGAATTTTCAAAAGCGCTGTGAAAAAAAGAATTTTTCCAAGCCGTATAAGGGAAAATAGTAGTAGAAACTTCCAAACAACCGGTCGCGCTTGTAACAACAACCGGCGCGTTACCCGCAGCTATCATAGCCTGTCTAGCAACTATACCCGCTCCGCACCCTGCGCAAAGACGATGTCCGCCTGTTACGCATTCCGGATTTTTACTCAAATCTTTTAAATTTGCCATTTTATATCTCCTAAAAGCTTAAGCTTTTAAAGCTTTCTATTTCTTTCTTACGTTTATATATTCCACTTGGTTAGCTGGCTTTTCAGTTCCTGAAGCTATCTTACCGAGAGTCTCGTAAACCTCGGCTATGTGCGCAGCGCTAATTTCCCGCCCGCCAAGTCCGTAAATATAATTTACAACTTTAGGCGCCGCTACTCCGGCGGCATACAAAGAAGACGCGACGTCCGAATATAAAGGAGCAAAAGCGCCTGAGCAAGAATCAGCTCTGTCCAACACGGCTATAGCTTTTACATGAGCCAAGTCTTTGGCAATCTGTTCCGTAGGGAACGGTCTAAAAACCCTTATTTTCAAAAGACCGGCTTTAACGCCTTTTTCTCTTAACTCATTTACAACTACTTTTGCAGTTCCAGCCGTTGAGCCGATAACTACTATTGCAATTTCAGCGTCGTCAAGCATAAACTTTTCATACATTTCGTACTTGCGTCCAAAAGTTTTTTCAAACTCTTTAGCTACGTCTAAGATTATGTCTTTTGAATCTCTCATAGCTTGAGCAAGCTGGTATCTATGTTCAAAATAGTAATCCTGCAAGTCAATTGAACCCAAAGTGTAAGGCTTTTTTGTGTCCAACAAATATCTTTCAGGCTTATACTCGCCTACAAAAGCCTTTACGTCAACGTCCGGATAAAGCTCTACTACTTCCATACAGTGAGAAATAATAAATCCGTCGGTCGTTACAAGCGTTGGAAGTTTCGCCTTTTCGGCAATTCTTGTAGCTTGGAGCATATTGTCGTAAGCTTCTTGAGAATTTTCTGAGTAAATTTGAACCCAACCCGAATCTCTAGCGCCCATTGTGTCCGATTGGTCGCCGTGAATATTAAGCGGAGCAGAAATAGCTCTGTTAACTTCTGCCATAACTATAGGAAGCCTTAAGCCTGAAGCAATATAGAGCATTTCCCACATAAGGCACAATCCTTGCGAAGAAGTGCCTGTCATAGCTCTAGCTCCGGCGGCAGAAGCCGCTATCGTCGCCGACATAGCGGAATGTTCACTTTCAACAGCAACATATTCGCTTTTCACAACGCCGTCTGCGACAAACTGTGAAAATATCTGCACAATTTCCGTGGCAGGAGTTATAGGATACGCCGCTACTACGTCCGGCTCTATTTGGCGCATTGCTTCCGCCATAACTTCGTTGCCTGTTTTTGCAACAAGTTTGCCTTTTGAAAAAACTGTCTTTATCATTTCATTTAACCCCTTGCGGCAAAAAGCCTTTTAATAATTATTTCTTTTCTTGCTCCATTGCAATAGCCTGAACTTTTATGGGACATTCTTTAGAGCAAATTCCGCAGCCCTTGCAGTGGTCATAATCTATACCTGTGACAACTGTTCCTTTTTTTTCGTCCGGAGCAATTTTTATGGAAGCGTCAGGGCATGAAATCCAACAAGTTAAGCAATGTATGCACTTATCTTTGTTCCATACGGGTCTTATTGAACGCCAACTCCCTGTGTCAAAAGCTGCAGCCGTTCCCGGTTCTACATAATCCCCAACGGGGAGTTCCGCGGCAGTCAATTTTTTATTAGCACTTTCTTTATTCACTTTATTCCTCCAAGGAGCAAAAACTCTCTCTAGTATTTTTAAATTTAGCGGCTTCTTACTTCGTCAAAAGCGCGTTTTATAGATAAAAGATTTCCATCTATAACTTCCGGTTTATGTCTGAATTTTGCCATAAGTTTGCCTTTCGTATCTTCAAGAACGCCGTTAATATCAAGAGTTCCTATTACTTTTACCAAAGCTCCAAGCATAGGCGTGTTTGGAATGTCCTTACCGATCGTTTCGCGGGCTATTTGGCTCGCGTTTACAACGTAAACTTGGTTTGCGTCAATACCAAGCTTTTGAGCAATTTCAGCTGAGCTGAAAGAGGTGTTTACTATAACTTTGCCAATAGTTCCTACACCGTCGGTAACTGGAACGGATTCCATAAGAGAAGGATCCAAGATAACAACATAGTTAGGGTTTGTAACGCCCGAATGAATTGTGATAGGATCTTCGCTTACTCTATTAAAAGACTGAACCGGCGCTCCCATTCTTTCCGGGCCGTATTCAGGGAAAGCCTGAATGTACTTGCCTGTTGCTAAAACTGCTTCGGCAAATAAAAGCGCCGCGGTTTTTGCGCCTTGTCCACCGCGTCCGTGCCAACGGACTTCAATCATTTTTGCCGACATTTTTATGCTCCTTTATTGAGAAGTAAAAAGCAAACAACGACATCGGATTAAGATTATTAGAGTCTCTTCTCCAATCTCGCTTTTTCTTTTTACGCTAATTGGTTTTGAGTTTATACGACGCTCTTCTACATCTCTTTACGCCCGGCAATTGCCCGGGAAATCGTTACTTCATCGGCATATTCAATATCCCCGCCAACGGGCAGCCCATACCCAAGTCTTGTCACTTTAACATCTAGTTTTTTTATAAGTTCCGCGAGGTAAATCGCAGTCATTTCGCCTTTAGAATCGGCATCGGTGGCAATTATTACTTCGCTAATGTTATCACTTTTCAGCCGTTTTATCAACTTGTCAATTCTTATATCGTCAGGACCCACGGCATCTAAAGGCGACAACGCTCCGCCAAGAACAAAATAAAGACCTTTATAATCCTTAACTCTGCTGACCGCTATCAAATCTTGAGGGGTTTCCACTACGCAAATGATACTGCGCTCCTTTGCAGAATCAGCGCATATAGGGCACGGGTCGCGCTCGCTTAAGTTATAGCAAACGCTACAACTTTTCACTGTCTGCCTTGCCTTGAGTATAGAATCCACAAGCCTGTTTATTTCATTGTCAGTCATCTTTAATATATGATAACTCAAGCGTTCCGCCATTTTTGGCCCTACGCCCGGCAGTTTTTTTATTACGTCAATCATTCTTTCTATAGATTGAGGTCTGTTCATATTTATTTATTGTCTGTAATCTTTTTAGCGACGGATTTAAATTTTTTGGCTATATCCTCTATGTGTTTGGGCACAACCGTCTTTGCCGTTTCTTTTAAATCTTCTTCAATTGTATATCCGAGAGAAGATATAGGTTTTTCTTCTTTTACCGCTATGTCTTCTTCTTGCCGCTTGGGCAAAGCGGTTTTTTCAATTACAACTTTGATTTTTACATTTAGTCCCGTCTTTTTTTGGAACAATTTTGCAATCTGCTCTTGAAACCCCATAACGCCTTCATAGTCAAACTGCCCGCCAACCGTTAACTGAACGAAAGCGTCGCCAGCAACTTTGATAACAGCTTTCTTTAGCGATTGAGCAGTAAGAGGATGTTTTTTCATTATTTCAGAAACGATTTCGCCCCATACGCTTATTAAGTCGGCGGACGCTACAACGTCGTCGCTTTTTTTTGTCTCTCTTTGCAAACTGCCAGAGCTTTCAAAACTTTCTTCCTTATTAACATTCTTTTCAAGCTCGGCTATTCTGCTTATAAGCTCGCCTACGTTATAATAAGGCTCGGACATTTTAAGCAAATACATTTCAAGAACAATTCTCGGCTGGTCGTGCCAGCGCATCTCTTCCAAAGCTTTTGACAACAAATTGTTCATTCTTATATGGCGCGAAACCGTAAACAAATTTTTTTGAATTTCAAAAAGCTTTTTATCTTCCGTAGAAATTTCCGCCACTTCGGGATTTATCAAGTAAATCATAACTTGCCTTAAGCGGTCTCGCAGATCTCTTGCAAACTGCAAAATATTGTATCCTTGCTCGTTAATTTCTTTGACGGTTTTTAAAATGGCTTGGATATCGCCCTTTGCAATATTTTCAGCAACTAAAGCAATTATGTCTCTTGGAAGAAGTCCGAGAAGCCCTCTTATATATTCGCCAGTTACTTTTCCAGCGTTTGAAGACATCGCTTGGTCTAATAAGCTTAAAGCGTCTCTCATAGAGCCGCCGGAAGCTGCGGTAACAACGCTTAAAGCGTCAGAATCTATCTCAAAACCTTCTTTTTGGGCTATATTTGTTATTGCGGAAGCCATTTCGGAGGATGATATAAGTTTAAACCTATATCTTTGACATCTTGAAAGAATAGTAACGGGAATTTTATGCTGTTCGGTAGTAGCCATTATAAAAACTACGTGGGCGGGAGGCTCTTCCAAAGTTTTAAGAAGAGCGTTAAACGCTTGAGTAGTTATTTGATGGGCTTCATCTACGATATAAATTTTGTAATTTGAGTTAGCGCTTGCAAATTTTACGTTTTCTCTTAACGCTCTTATTTCGTCTATGCCGTTGTTTGACGCTCCATCTATTTCCAGAACGTCTATGCTTGAACTTTTTGAAATCTCCATGCAATTTTCACATACGCCGCAAGGCTGGGTATTAGGACCATTTTTGCAATTTAAAGCTTTGGCAAGTATCCTTGCCATAGTAGTCTTGCCACAGCCTCTTGGACCGCTAAATAAATAAGCGTGAGCTATTCTTTTTTCAGAAATAGCGTTCTTAAGAGTTTGCGAAATATGGTCTTGTCCTACGACTTCGTCAAAATTTTGAGGTCTGAATTTTCTTGCTAACCCAAGATATGACATAAATAACACCTTTAATCGCCGTAATGAAAACAAGAGCAAAATTTTCTCTTCGCGTAAGTTTAGCAAATATAGGATTTTTATTACAATTTTCTTAAAATTTTTCGCGCATAAAAAATATTTATGAAAAATTTTACGTATTCTGACGGCGCGAATTGAATATCATAATTGCGTTTTATATTGATTTTTCAAGTAAAACACCAAATATTGCTATCACATCTTCAACAATCATCCCTCTATAAAACGCTTCATCTTTAATAGCTATAAGCTCTTTTTCATCAAGCATTGACAATAAGTGTTCTTTTACAACTTTAAAAGATTCTGTTTGAATATCATAAGCATTTTTAATATTTGTCTTTTCAACAAAATCACATAATTTCCTCTTATATTTTGCAAAAATTCCAGCGCCGTTTATTTTGTTCTTTATGTCTTTTCCCAGAGAAGTAAGAGATATTGGGCTATGCACCTGAATCGTTTTATTAGGATTTGTATTTTGGTATATCATATCTATCTTGGTTTCTAACTTTTTGGACTTATTAAAAAAGACAAAAACAGTTTTGATTATTATTCGGCCGTATTTTTCTTAAGGACGCCATTTGCGGCGTTATGGGGCAAAGCGGGCTTACAATTATATTTAGCCGGAACAGTTTTATTATTTTGACGAATTTATGAAAACCGCAAAGTTAGATCAAAACTCTGCAAATGCATACTTAAACAATTTTAATAATTTTATAAACGCGCAGAGGGAAGTCGATCTCTCAAGACCAAAAACTATATAAATTTATATTTTAATTCAAATGTTTCTTTTTAAATTCTAGTTCTTCTTTGTTGCTTCTTGTAAAATCAACGATGATTTTATCGCTTTCTTTGAACTCGCCCGCAATAAGCTTTGAGGAAAGAGGATTTAACAAATATAACTGTATTGCTCTTTTCAAAGGTCTCGCTCCAAAAGCGGGGTCATAGCCTTTTGAAGATATAAAATCTTTGGCTTTATCCGTAAGCTCAACATGTATTTTCCTGTCAGCCAAACGTTTTTCAAAAGATTTAAGCTGCATATCAATAATTCTATTTAATTCTTTCTCGCCTAAGCTTTGGAATATTATGGTTTCGTCTATTCTGTTTAGAAACTCAGGTCTAAAATATTTATGCAGCTCCCGCATTGTTTTATTTTTCATATCATCATAATTATCGCACTCTTGAATGTATTGAGAGCCGATATTTGACGTCATTATTACAACAGTATTTTTGAAATCAACCGTTCTTCCTTGACCGTCGGTAAGCCTGCCGTCGTCAAACAATTGAAGCATAACATTAAACACTTCAGGATTTGCCTTTTCAACCTCGTCAAACAAAACCACGCAGTATGGTCTTCTTCTTACAGATTCGGTAAGCTGTCCGCCTTCTTCAAAACCAACATATCCCGGAGGAGCGCCTATAAGACGAGCAACGCTATGTTTTTCCATATATTCCGACATATCTATTCTTACTATATTCTTTTCATAGTCAAACAGAAGCTCAGCCAAAGCTTTAGCAAGTTCCGTTTTACCTACGCCTGTAGGTCCCAGAAATAAAAACGAACCTATAGGCTTACTCGGATCAGAAAGCCCCGAACGCGAGCGGCGAACCGCGTTTGATATTGCCGTCACCGCCTCATCTTGACCTATTACTCTTTCGCGCAGTTTGTCTTCCATTTTAAGAAGTTTTTGCATTTCGCCTTCCATCATACGAGTAACTGGTATTCCAGTCCATTTGCTTACGACTTCGGCAATATCTTCTTCGTCAACTTCTTCCTTCAACATCTTTTTTTCTTTTTGAAGTTTTTGCAATTTTTTATTTTCTTCTTCTAGCTGCTTTTGCATATTTGGTATTTTGCCATAACGAATTTCGGCAACGGCATTTAAATCCCCGCTTCTTTCAGATTTTTGCTCCTCAATTTTCATATTCTCAATATCTTCTTTCAAGCGTCTGATTTGTGAAATTGAAAGTTTTTCTTTTTCCCAATGCGCCTTCATTCCTGCAGAATCACGTTTCAACTTGTCTATTTCTTTTTCCATATTGACGAGCCGTTCTTTTGACGCAGAATCAGTCTCTTTTTTAACAGCTTGTTTCTCAATTTCAAGTTGTCTTACTCTGCGCTCAACAGCGTCAAGCTCAGTAGGCATTGAATCTATTTCTATTCTTAGCCTGCTTGCAGACTCATCAACTAAATCTACGGCTTTATCAGGCAAATATCTGTCAATTATATATCTAGCGCTTAGCGTAGCCGCCGCAACTAAAGCCGAATCTTTTATTTTTACCCCATGGTGAACTTCGTATTTTTCTTTTATTCCCCTTAGAATAGCTATTGTGTCTTCCACTGAAGGCTCGCCCGCGCGCACAGGTTGAAAACGTCTTTCCAAAGCCGCGTCTTTTTCAATATATTTTCTGTATTCTTCTAATGTCGTAGCTCCGACAAGTTTAAGTTCGCCCCTTGCAAGCATAGGCTTTAGCATGTTTGCCGCGTCAATAGCGCCTTCAGAAGAGCCTGCCCCGACTATAGCGTGCAACTCGTCTATAAAAAGAACTATTCTTCCGCCTGCAGATTGAATTTCTTTAAGAACAGCTTTCAATCTGTCTTCAAATTCGCCTCTATATTTAGCGCCGGCTATTAAAGCCCCTAAATCTAAAGCTATAACTTTTTTGTCCTTTAAGCTCTCGGGAACGTCGCCTGAAACTATACGTTGAGCCAAACCTTCAACTATAGCGGTTTTCCCTACTCCCGGCTCGCCGATTATCACGGGATTGTTTTTTGTTCTTCTAGACAATACCTGCACGCATCTGCGAATTTCTTCGTCCCTGCCTATAACAGGGTCAAGTTTGCCTCGTTTAGCTAAGTCAGTTAAATCTCTTCCGTATTTTTCTAAGGCTTGGTATTTATCTTCGGGATTTTGATCTGTCACTCTCTGGTCGCCTCTTATGCTTACGAGCGCTTTAAGTATAGCGTCTTCCGCGAGTCCATATTTCTTAAGTATTTTTGAAGCGGTTTCTGAAGATTCTTCGGCTATTGCAATAAGTATGTGTTCTGTAGAAACGTAATCGTCTTTTAAATTTTTTGCCGCTTTTTCGGAATTGTTTAAAATCTTCGCAAGTCCTTGGGAAAGATATACGTTTCCTCCGGAAACTTTTACTTTCTTTTCTATCTCGGAAACTAAATCTTTTGATATGTTTGAAAACAGCATGTCTTCCTGACCGGCAGCGGCTATTTTTTTTATGACAGCGCCGACTACGCCGTCTTGCTGTTTAATTAAAGCGTATAAAATATGCTCCGCGGTAATTTCTTGATTGCCGTACTCAGACGCTATATTTTGCGCGTCTGCCAACGTCTCTTGGGATTTAATAGTAAACTTAGAAAGATTCATATAACTTCATTCATCCTTTGTCATGTAAAATTCACGAGAGGATTATACTAAAAAGAAGTCCATAAAAAATGAACGCCCGATTACAAATCTTTAGTCGTTGACGAAAAAAACTTAACGACTTTCAGCAATCTTTTGTCTTGAAACGCCAAATCAAGCTCAGCGCTACGACAAAGGCAAAGACGCAATAACAAATTACGTACAAATTCTTTTCACAATACTTTTACATCTCAAAGACTTAGTCTCGTATCGCCACGCTAAACTAATATTAGAAGATTCTTAAAAGAGAAAACCTTATGAAAATAAAAAAATACGTTTATTCCTTTTTAGCTAACCAATAAGCAGTCTTTTGCTTTTGCTATATCTCAAAAATTATATACGGACGATAGAATATCTTTTCTGGTTATAGGTCTTGAGAGGATTATTCCATCAAAAGAAGCGCATCTGCTTAGCGCCACGTAAAGCTGACCCGGGGCGAATGCTCCGTACTCCATATCTATTACAACATTGTCAAATGTCTTACCCTGACTTTTGTGTATAGTTACAGCCCAAGACAACTTTAACGGATACTGTTTAAAAAAACCTGCGCTTTCTGTTTCTATTTGTTTTTGTTTTTCGTTCCATTTATACTTAAACAGTTCCCATTTGAAAGGTTCAACATATTCTATTCTGCCGTTTGGAAATTTAACGCATATGAATGTTTTATCGGAATGCATGCCGCTTTTTATATCGTCAATAATTCCTATGCTGCCGTTTACCCATCTGCGTTTGGCGTCGTTGTTCAACATCATCACTTGAGCGCCTTTTTTAATTACCAAATCGCGTTCGGCAGGAAGCGTTTTGGAATCTTCTTCTATGTTTTCAGATTCCGCTACAAATACGGCACGGTCTGCGTTTATCTTTGAAAGATATTGACGATTTATATAAGCGGCTTTTTTATTTGTTACGGTTAAGTATACAGTCATAGGCTTGCTAAAAATATCCGGAGAAAATTTTCTATTAAGCTCAGCGAGATCGGCATCGCTAATGGCGTTGTTGCGTACGGCGTTTAGCAAAGCCACAAAGTTAACTTCTCGCTGCCTGTATACTTTTGTAAGCTCAACCGTATGCAACATACAGTCGTTTAAAGAATACGCGCTTAAAAAATAAGGGGATTTGTACACGGAAGAAAAAATGCATTTCTCTTCTCTTTTTACAACAGGCGGAAGCTGTTTTAAATCCCCAACAAAAACCATTTGAACGCCGCCAAACGGTTCTTGATGTTTTTCCCTGTTTAATTTTAAAAATTTATCAATGCAATCCAACAAATCGCAACGCAACATCGACGCTTCATCAATAACAACGGTTTCAACTTTTTTGTATATTGATTTATCAGAAAACTTTTTTTTCTTGATTTTAGAAAGAGTTACGTCCGGTTTAAAATTAAAAAAAGAATGGATTGTTTCGCCGCCGCAATTAAGAGCAGCCACGCCCGTAGGAGCAAGAACTATAGTCCTTTTTTTTGCATGCATCATGTAGTAACGCAAAAACGCGGTTTTGCCCGTACCGGCGTTTCCAGTAACAAAAACGCAGTTATGCGTTTCTGCTATTAAATCAAAAGCTTCTTTGAATTTGTCGTTGATTTCCAATTTGTTTGTCATTTTGGAATTATATCATTTTAAGATTTAAGTTTAGGCTTTTGGTCAGGCAAATCCAAAGAAATATCGGAGAAACGCGAAGTAGCAGAAATTAATAAACATAGAATACAAGTTGTAAACTTTCTCATTTTGCGTACCTTATATCGTCTATGTAAACTTCTCCGCCTTCACTTTCAGATTCAGCTTCTAAAACAGGTGGGCAGTGCAGGATTTGAACCCGCGACCTCTTCCTTGTAAGGGAAATGCTCTTCCAGCTGAGCTAACTGCCCGACGTAGATATTAGAACTGCATTTAAGGTACCACATTAACAACTCCATGTCAATCTAATTGGACCTTTTGGCATTTAAAAGCTTCTCTGTTTTTTTCAAAATGGACGACTTTCTCGTTTAAAAATTTTACTAGTTTGTTCGTTGCGTCTTTGACCGCAAAAAATCTGCGTAATCGGTTTTTCAACGGCTTTGGCTGCGGCAAGGGTCTTTGCTGTTTCTTTCTTATAGGTTGAAGAGCTGTCAAGCTTGTTTTCTTTCTTCTCTAAAACCGATATAGATCTCAATTTACGCGCAAAATTTAAAACGAATAAATTGACATAAAAAAGTATCTTTTTATAAAATGTTCTCTCGGAATTTGTCTAAAACGCAAGAGGGTGCAATGATAATCTTAACTGGCGGAGCAGGTTTTATAGGCAGTTGTTTTCTTTGGAAGTTGAACCAAGAAGGAATAAAAGACGTTTTAGTTGTAGACCATTTGGACGAAGACGAGAAATGGAAGAATTTAGTAGGTAAAAGTTATCACGATTATATACAAAAAAGCGATTTTTTTAACGCCGTAATTAGCAGACAAGTCCCAAAACCTCAAGCAATAGTGCATCTTGGAGCATGCAGCTCAACAGTTTTAACCGAGTCAAACTACTACATAAAAAACAATTACGAATATTCTAAAGTTTTAGCCTTGTGGGCTTTTGAGCTAGGCGTACCTTTTATTTACGCGTCGTCTGCCGCCACTTATGGCAACGGCGAATCGGGTTATGATGACGATTTGGCAAAAATAAAAGAGCTAGCGCCTCTTAATATGTACGGATATTCAAAACATATGTTTGATTTGTGGCTTTTAAACAACAACTATATAAATAAGGCTGCTGGAATAAAATTCTTCAACGTTTTTGGTCCTAACGAATATCACAAAGGCGACATGAGAAGCGTAATATGTAAAAATTACGACGAAGTTTTCCAGAAAGGGCTGATAAAACTGTTTAAGTCGTACAACGACAAATATCCTGACGGCGGACAACGCAGGGATTTTGTCTATATAAAAGACGTTGTAGAGGCGATGTACTTTTTATTTCAAAATCCTTCAAAAACCGGCGTATTTAATTTAGGCACAGGAAAATCAAGAGCATGGAACGACGTTGCAAAAGCAATGTTTGCGGCGGCGGGCGAGAAAGAAAACATTGAGTATATAGGCATGCCGGATTATTTAAGACCTAAATATCAGTATTTTACCGAAGCAAAAATGGACAATTTGAGAAAAACCGGATACGACAAACCTTTCATGGAGTTGGAAGATTCTGTCAAAGACTACTGTTCTTATCTAAAAAATAAATCTTATTTGTAATAAGCGTTGACAACTTTATTAACCCGGAGTAAGCGATGGAATTATTAAAACTGATTTCTTTATTTAAAAAACAAACCGTTTTGGTTGTTGGCGATAGTATGGTAGATAAGTTTATATGGGGAAAAGTTAAAAGAATTTCTCCTGAGGCGCCGGTTCCTGTTGTTGAGGTTACAAAAGAGACCGAAGCGCTTGGCGGCGCTGCAAACGTAGCAAACAATATAACGGCGTTAGGCGGCAAAGCTTTTATGGTCAGCGCAATCGGCGAGGATGTTATAGGAAAAACTTTAATAGAAATGCTTTTGGGAAAAAATATAAATTCCGATTATTTGGTTTACAGTTCTTATCGTCCGACGATTATAAAGACAAGAATTATTGCGGCAAGTCAGCAGTTAGTTAGAGTAGATAAAGAAGCGAAAGGCGTTTTTGAGCGCGCCACCAAGTCAAAAATTATGAAAAATATAGAAGAAGCTATGCCTAAAGCAAATGCCGTAATAATTTCGGATTATGGCAAGGGCGTAGTAAGTTCGGGAATTCTTAAAAAAACAATAGCTCTTGCGAGAAAATATAAAATTCCCATTACGGTAGATCCTAAAATAGACCATTTCAAAAAATATAAGAAAATCACAACAATGACGCCTAATGAAAAAGAAGCTATAGAAGGCATGGGAGCAAAAAATATAAAAACTGACGAAGATATAGCGGTTTTAGGCAATAAAATCTTGAAGACTTTAGGTTCAAATTCAGTCGTTATCACGCGCGGAGAGAAAGGAATGACTCTTATAGAGCCTAATAATAAAGTTACAAATATTCCCACAAGAGCAAAAGAAGTTTATGATGTTACGGGAGCCGGCGATACGGTTATTTCCACTATGACTTTGGCTTTGGCGGCTAAAGCAGATTTGTTAAACGCGGCAGAAGTCGCAAATTTTGCCGCAGGAATAGTGGTCGGCAAACTTGGCACGGCGACTACAAACCCTCAAGAACTTGGAGAGGTTATTAAGGATTTTTATAGCAAATGAAAACAGCCGCGGTTATTCCTTCAAGATATGGTTCAAGCAGGTTTCCCGGCAAACCTTTAGCTATGATAAAAGGCAAGCCTCTTATACGGCGTACTATTGAACAAGTAAAGAAATGCAAAGAGATTGATTATATTGCAGTTGCTACAGATGATAAAAGAATTTACGATTTTGTAAAAAGTCTTAAGGTTAACGTTTTTATGACTCCTAAAACTTGCGAAAGCGGCACGGATAGAATTGCTTTTGTCGCGTCAAAGTTTTTAAAAAGCTGCGGAATTTTTATTAATGTTCAAGGCGACGAGCCTTTAATAGATCCGGGTCTTATAGACGAGCTTGCAAAGTCGCTTAAAAAAGATAAAACTGTCAAGTATATAACCGCGGCTTTTCCTGTAAAAGACAACGACTCAATAAATAACCCTAACGTTGTAAAAGTTGTTTTTGACAAGAATATGCGCGCTTTGTATTTTTCAAGGTTTGCGATTCCATTTAATAGAGACGGTTTGAAGACAAAATACTACAAGCACATGGGCGTATACGGATACAAAAGAAAGTTCTTGCTGGATTTTTCTAAGGATAAAAATTCTATTTTAGAAAAAGCCGAAAGCCTTGAACAATTGAGGGCTCTTGAAAACGGTAGAAAAATTAAAATCGTAGTGTCCAAGAAGGATTCTTTAGGAGTGGATACTCCAAAAGATATTGCGAAAGTTGAAAAATATTTACGGTAAGGAAAAATATATGCAGATAAAACGAGTAAAAATAGGCAAGAACGTTACTTTAGCAAACGATAAGCCTTTTGCCGTAATAGCAGGTCCTTGCGTTATTGAAAGCGAAAAACACGCTTTAACTTTAGCGGCAAGTTTGAAAAAAATAACGTTGGAATTAAAAATTCCTTTTATTTTTAAAGCTTCTTACGACAAGGCTAATCGTTCTTCCGGCTTTTCTTTTAGAGGACCTGGCGCGGAAGAAGGTTTAAAGATTTTAGCTAAGATAAGAAAAGAGTTAAAAGTGCCTGTAATTACCGACGTTCATAATGAAAGCCAAGCGCCTATAGCCGCGGAAGTTGTAGATTTTTTACAGATTCCTGCATTTTTGTCCCGTCAGACAGATTTAATAAAAGCATGCGCTCTTACTGGAAAGCCTATCAATATAAAAAAAGGACAATTTTTAGCTCCTGAAGATATGGCTAACGTTGTTAAAAAAGCCGAAAGTTTTGGCAATAATAAGTTGGCTTTGACGGAAAGGGGCGCTTCCTTCGGCTATCACAACTTGGTAGTTGATTTTAGAGGTTTGGAAATAATGAAGCAAACCGGATACCCCGTTGTTTTTGACTCTACTCACAGCGTTCAGCTTCCTGGAGGACAGGGAACTTGCAGCGGCGGCGACAGAAAATTTATATTTCCTCTTGCAAAAGCGGCGGCGGCTGTCGGGGTTTCGGCATTGTTTTTAGAAGTTCACGATAATCCAGATAAAGCTCTTTCTGACGGAGCAAATAGTTTGGAATTAAAAAATTTTAACCAGTTTCTAAAACATATCAAAGCTATAGACAAGGCGGTAAAATGAAGCATGAAAACTCGGTTGAACTTAAAAGAGAGAAAGATGTTTTATGGAAACCTTCGTATGAGTGGTATTTAAAAACTTTTGCAATTGTACTTGGAATTTTAACAGTTCTTTTTTTTACCTTGAATATAGTTTTAAAGCCTTATATGAGGCAAATAAACCCCGAACTTACTCCGTGGCTTAACGGCGGAAACTCCAACAAGGTTGCGATAGAATAAATGAATAATAACGAAATTTTAAAAAAAGCTAAGAATATAAAACTTCTTGCCTGCGATGTGGACGGCGTCTTAACGCGCGGAGAGATAATTGTTTTTAACAATGGAGAAGAAGTTAAAATATGGAATGTTAAAGACGGCATGGGATATACTTTATTATCAAAAATGTCTTCAAGAATTAAAACTGCGTGGATTACAGGAAGAGGATCGGTTCAAGTTGAAACTCGCGCAGCTGAGATAAAGGTAGATTATTTGATTCAAAATTGTGCGAGCAAAAAAGAAGCGCTTGAAAGAATAGCGGAAAAAGAAAATTTAAAGTTGTTGCAAATAGCGTATATAGGGGACGACGTTGGTGATGTTCCAGTATTAAGAGCCGTAGGGCTTTCGTCGTGTCCAGCTGACGCTTGCGTTGACGCAAAAGAAGCTGCGGGCTTTGTTTCATCTCTTAACGGCGGAGGCGGAGTGGCGAGAGAGATGATAGAAATTATAATGAAGTCTTTGGGCGAGTGGAAAAAAGCTTTGGAAAAGTACGAATGCTAAATTTAAAAAAAATCCGCAGAAGAATCTATTATTACGGCGCATATGCTTTTTCAAAGTTAATTTTAACGTCGCCTTATAAATTTTCAGTCGGTTTTCTTAGTTCTTTGTTAGGCAAGATAGCTTACTATGTCGCTATAGCGGGAGACAGAAGCGCTAGAGAAAATTTAAAGAAATGTTTCCCTGAAAAATCCGACGAAGATATAAAAAGAATAGTAAAAAGGATATTTTGTCTTGAAGCGAAGAATTTTTTTGAGCTTGCAAATTTTCCTCGCATGGGTTCTAAACTCATTAGAAACGCGGCTTTTGTTGAAAACCTTAATCGTATACGAGAAAGCATGAAAAGAGGAAAAGGAATACTTTTTGCAAGCGCCCATACGGGCAATTGGGAAATAACTGAAAAACTTACGCAGACAGCCACATCTATTTTGGAAGAGCATATAAAGCAGTATCCCGAGCAGTGGGTTTGGTTTCATGACAGATGGAAAACAAAACCTAAAAAGGTTAAAGGATAGGACATGAATTTTTGCAAAAAGAGTTTTGTGTGCGCTTCTATTTTTTTTTCTATTTTTTTGTTTTTAGGATGTAAATCGGAAAAAATTGTTATTGAAGAAACGCCGCCAATGTCCGAGCGCACTATAGAGAAATTCACTATAACTCAAACTGAAGACGGAAAGCTGAAGATGATGCTTGAAGCAGACTCCGCCATTGTAGATGAAGATGGAAATAGCGCTCATTTAAAGCTTCCCATAGTAAAGTTTTACGATAAAGGCAATTATGTTTCTACGCTTATTACAGAAAGCGCTGATATAAATTTGGAAACATACGATGTTAAGGGAATAGGCAAATGCGTTATTGACGCGGCAAACAATGGACATCTACAAACTACGGATTTAACGTACAATGCAAAAAAGAATTTAATTTATAGCGATAACAACGTTAAGATTAAGAAGCGCGGACAGACGATATACGGAACGAGGTTTGATGCAGATACTAAACTTGAAACGGTCACTATTAAGAATCAGCGAATGGTTCTTGATTGATTTTGTTGTTTCGTTGTCCGTTGTTTTTTTAAGCGTAGCGGTTTCTTGCGCTCAGAGTTCGCTATTTGGAACTAAAACATTTGACAATAGGAATACGGAAATAACAGCTGACAAAACGTCTTTTGATAAAAAACGTTCGGAATTTTCGGCTTCAGGCAACGTGCAAGCTGTGTCAAAACTTAAAAACGGCGAGAGAATTGAAGCGTACGGAAGTTTTGCCAAATATAATACAACTACAGGGAAAGGGAAAATCTGGGGCAAAAATACTTTGGTAAAATATTTTGTCAAAGATTTGCCAAAACCTGTTACGATGCGCGCGAAAGAGATACAATTTGATAAAGGCAAAGAAAGCGTAAAAGCATATGGCGACGTGCTTGTTGTAACTTCTTCAGGCGATATTCGCTCCGACAAAGCTTTGTTTGATCAAAAAACATCTGGCGCGGTATTTGAAAAAGATAAAACAAGACCCGTTGCCAAAGTTATGTATAACGGTAGAAAACAGATTTATGAAGCCGATAAAATAATTTTTTACGATAATAAGGAAGTTAAAAAAATATTCATGGAAGGAGATGTTAAAGGCAAAATAGAAATGGAAGACACATAAAATGATACTAAGAACCGAGGAATTATTTAAAAAGTATAAGCACAGAATGGTTGTAAACGGCATAAGCATAAGCGTGAGACAAGGCGAGATCGTAGGTTTGCTTGGTCCGAACGGAGCCGGCAAAACCACAACTTTTTATATGACAGTCGGTCTCGTTAAACCATATGACGGAAGCGTTTATTTTGGAGACAACGAGGTTACCGATTGGACTATGTGTCAAAGGGCGCGCGCAGGAATTAGTTATCTTGCTCAAGAGCCGTCAATCTTTCGCGGGTTGAACGTGGAAGATAATTTACTGGCTATCGCTCAAATGCTTCCCGTTTCAAAAAGAGACCAACAGGAAAAAGTCGACTCTTTACTTGAGGACTTTGGCCTTACCATGCTCAAGAAACAGATGAGCGTTACTCTTTCAGGCGGCGAAAAAAGAAGGCTTGAGATTGCGAGGGCTCTGATAACTAATCCTAAATTTTTACTTTTGGACGAACCTTTTGTAGGAATCGATCCAATTACAGTTGACGATATACAAAAAATTATAAGAAGTCTTAGAGATAGAGGTTTGGGGATTTTAATAACAGACCATAACGTAAGAGAAACGCTTGAAATTATTGACAGGGCTTATATTGTCTACGAGGGAAAGATTTTGCTTGAGGGAAGCGCCAAAGATCTCTTGGAAAATCCTAAAGCAAGAAAGGCGTATCTTGGCAATAATTTTAAAATGTAGGCTTGGAACTGACTTGCTTGAAGCCTTTTTTGATTTAAAAAACATACATAATTTTGTATATTACTATCGCCAAGGAGAGAGGAATGCAGGTTAACATAACGGCGAGACGTCTTAAACTGACAGATTCCATAGACTCTTACGTACGAAAAAAAATTACAAAATTTGAAAAACTTTGCGCCGAAGGCGATATTTTTGCCCATGTTATTTTGTCTGTTGAAAAAAACAGACAGATAACTGAAATAATTTTCCACTCCGGAAAAGTTTCTTTCAGATCAAAAGAAGAATCAACAGACTTATACGCCTCAATAGACCTTGCCGCGAACAAACTTGAAAAACAGCTCAGAAAACAAAAAGACATTTCAAAAGTTCATAGAAAAGACAAACTCGCAATTTTAAAAGACAAAAAGCGCAATATAGAAGAAGCTTTTTCTTATTATAATATGGAAGATTCTAGAACAAAAATTTCAGAGATAAAACGTTTTGATTTACGACCTGTTACGGTTGAAGAAGCAATTAACGAAATGGACAATCTCGGATATATGGTATATATGTTTAAAGACATATTGAACGACAAGATAAGCGTTCTTTACCGCAACGACAGTGGATCCGTAGTTCTTTTAGAACCCAACGAAATGTAAGAAAAATAGGAGAAAGAGATGAAGATTATGGATTTTTTAAGTCATGACGCAATAAATGTCGACCTGAAAGCGACAGACAAAAAGTCGGCGATTATAGAGCTGGCCGAAGTTTTAAAAAACACTAAAAAGATTAAAGACAGCGACGATATAATAAATATTGTTTTAGAAAGAGAAAAGCTCGGATCAACCGGAATTGGACAGGGAGTCGCAATCCCTCACGGGAAGACCGATATCCTGCAGGCGCAAATGGGCGTTCTTGGCATTTCTCATAAAGGCATAGAATTTAATTCTCTTGACGGAGAGTTGGTTCATATAATTTTCCTTTTAGTCGGACCTGTTGAAGTTGCTGGACAACATTTGAAAGCTTTATCAAGAATCTCAAGATTGTTTAAAGATAAATTTTTAAGACAAGCCATAAAATCGGCTAAAACTACGCAAGAAGTAGTAAAACTTATACAGCAAGAGGACGCTTATTGATGACGATGGACGTATACGCTCTTATTAAAGAGAAGGGCGAGGATTTCAAACTAAAACTGTTAGCCGGAAAAGGCGGAGTTAGCAGGCATATTAGGGCGCCAAATATAAATAGACCTGGTCTTGCGTTAACCGGCTTTTTAGAATATTTCCCATATGAACGCATACAGGTTATAGGCATAATAGAACATACGTATCTTAGTCATTTGAATAACGATTTGCAGATAAAAATTTTGACTAAAATTTTTTCAGATGAGAAATCTGTAGCTTGTATTTTAACTAGAAATTTGGAACCTACGGACGCTATGCTTAAAGTTTTTTCAGATTTAGACGTGCCTCTTTTGAAGACGACCTTAAGCTCGTCTTCCTTAGCGGAAGATTTAAGTTATTACTTAGACAACAAACTCGCGCCTTCAATTAAAATACACGGCGTTATGGCGAACGTTTATGGTCTCGGTATTTTAATCGTAGGTAAATCTGCTATAGGCAAATCCGAGTGCGCTCTTGAACTTATTAAAAGAGGACACAAATTTATTGCCGACGACATAGTTAATATAAAAAAACGCTCTTCAGGACAATTTTTAACTGGAAGCGGTTTGGAAATTACGAAGCATTTAATAGAAGTAAGAGGCATAGGCATTATAGACGTTAAAGAGCTTTTTGGCGTAGGAAACATTTTGTCTGATTCCAAAATTGAACTTGTTATAAAACTTGAAGAATGGGATCCGCTTAAAAAGTATGATAGAGTCGGGCTTGACGATTATTATACAGAGTATTTGGGCGTTAATATCCCTGAAATTACAATTCCTGTGGCGCCCGGAAGGAATCTTGCCGTTCTTGTTGAGACGGCAAGTTTGAATCAAAGGTTAAAAAACAAAGGACATTTTACCGCTAAAGCGTTAGACTTTACATTACGTAAAGAACTAAACAATATATAAAGCCATGAACAGATTATATATAATTTCAGGCATGTCGGGAGCGGGTAAGAGTCAAGCGCTCAAAATCTTTGAAGATTTTGGGTTTGTTTGCGTTGACAATATGCCTGTTCAGATGATAGTTGATTTTATAGACATCTGCATAAAAGATTCCCAAAAATATAAAAACATTGCGATAAGCATAGATTCCCGGTCAGGAGAATGTCTTTCATGGTTTAAGAATTTCCTTACGGTTCTAAAAAATAAAAAAGTTAGTTATAAGATTATTTTTTTTAACGCCGCCAACGATATTATTCTAAAACGTTATTCAGAAACGCGCCGACGGCACCCTAGCGGCAAATCGGTCTCTGAAGGAATAGAGCATGAAAGAAAGATCTTGAACACTATCTTTAGAGTTGCCGACGAGGTTGTTGATACTTCCGATCTTACTATAGGAGAGTTAAAAAAAGTAATTTCAATCCTTGCCAATATTTGCCGATCCGGAAAACAATATTTAAACATTTCAGTTATATCTTTCGGCTATAAATACGGTATTCCAAACGATGCCGACATAGTTTACGATGTGCGCTTTATAACAAATCCTAATTACGTACACGAGTTAAAATATAAGACAGGACGTGACAAATCTGTTCAAAAATACATAGAAAAACAGGAAGAATTCAAAATATTTTTTGATGCATTTTCAAAACTTATAGGAATTACTCTTCCGGGCTATATAAGAGAGGGGAAAAGTTATTTAACCGTCGCAATAGGTTGTACCGGCGGGCGACACAGATCTGTTTTTACCGCTGAAAAACTGGCGGCTTTTTTGAAAAGTAGAAAATATAAAGTAAAGCTTAACCACAGAGATATTTTAAGGTGTTATAATAATGGGGGGGGGATTAATTGCTAAAACTTCTAAGATGGGAAAATGATTAAGATTATCGTGGCAGCTCATGGCGGTTTAGCCTCTGAGTTTGTAAATGTCGCCGCGGCTATATCTGGCAATCAATCTAATCTTTATTTTGTTGAACGCAGTTCAAGCGATAGTTTGGAACAGATGCGTTTGCGTATCATCTCTCTTTTGAGAGACGTAAGCGATAAAGACGGCGTTTTGATTCTTGCCGATATGTTTGGAGGCACTCCTTGCAACGCTGCGATGCGCGCATGCGCGGATTTAAAAGTTGAAGTTATTTCTGGCGTAAATCTTCCGATGATACTGTCTGCGGTAATGTTAAGCAAAACGCATGCAAATTTGTCTGAACTTGCTGACAAGGCGTTGATTAAAGGGCAAAAAAGCATATCAAACATAAGACTGGCATTAGAAGAAGCGCATCAAGCGTCAATTTATAAAGGGATCCCTTAATGGCTATAGTCGTGATCAGAATAGACGACAGATTGGTGCATGGGCAAATAGTTCAAGGTTGGCTTAAAGCGCTCGATGTAGACGCTGTTTTAGTTATTTCGGATTCAGCCGCAAACGATAAAATGCAACAGACTCTTATGAAGTTGGCTCTGCCGACTTCTATAAGGCTTGACGTGAAGACTCTTAAAGATGCGACAGCTTCGCTAATTGACGGAGAATACGATAAAGAAAATATTATGATTTTAGCCACGCATCCGTCGGATGTCGCGCATATGATGGAAAGAGGTTTAAAAATCAAGTCTTTAAATATTGGCGGAATGCATTTTATAACGGGAAAAAAACAGTTAATGGAGAACATATGCGTCAATGATGAAGACATTAAGAGTTTGCATCAAATATATTCCAAAGGAATTGAAATAGAGAGTAGAGTTCTCCCGGACGATGAAAAAACGGATATTACCCATATGCTTGAAAAAGAATACCGAACTGTTTGCGAGGCGAGCAAGTGAGTAAAGTTAAATTTATTTTTTGCACCCACAACCATCAGCCTATTGGAAATTTTGGTTGGGTTTTTGAGAAAGCTTACCGCATGGCATGTAAGCCTTTTATGGATATTAGTTAAATCATTCAAAGGTAAAATGGAACGCGCACGCCAGCGGGAATGATTATTTGATCCCTTTCGGCGCGGTTGAAAACGTAAGAGCGTATTTGCCATGCTCTTCGTATGATATTTCCTACGCTCAACGGTTACGACGCTAAGTATGAAATAAAAAATAATTCAAATGAAAATTTAGACATTTGTTTTGCTCCGGAACAGATTTTTGCTTTTACGTCAAAAAGCGGAGATGATTCTTCGGTTCTAAAAAATGTCGATATATGGAAGTAGAGGTTAAATTTTCTGAAAAAAGCGAAGTTTTTGTTTATCCTGTTGAAACTGTTTCAAATTCAGACAATGGATTTGAGAAAACTTATTAAGGAACTGTCGTGCTGCCTCTTGTAAAATGTTTGATCAAGCATGGCGAAGTTAAAAAGTTTTCTTTTGCTACAAGCGCAAATTTAAAGAAACAAAAGGAATTGTAAAATCGTGAATATTTTTCTTGTTTCTTTTATCGGGGCTTTCTGCAGCGCAGATATAACGGCTTTCGGACAGTTTATGATTTATCGCCCCATATTTTGCGCTCCGATTATCGGTTTTTTTGCAGGAGATGTAATTACGGGTCTTTGCATAGGTATTATATCGGAATTATTTTGGATAAAAACCGTTCCTATGGGAGTAGCTGTTATTCCAGATATTTCAATGATAGGCATTTTATCCACTTTTTGGACATGCGCGTATTTCCCCGGTTTTAAAGACGCGACGATTTTAGGCATACTTTTAGCAATTCCGTTTGCTTATTTGTATAGATGGATTGACATATTGGGAAGGAAGCTTAACGTTAAAATAATGCATTGGGTGGAAGACGGTATTAAAGATGCTAAAATTTGGCGTATAGAAATTGGCATTTGGTCAGGACTACTTTTCTTTCTCTTAAGAGCTTTTTTGTTTTATTTGTTTGCTATTGCAATCGGAGGCAAACTGTTTTGCGATATTTATGCAGAATTGCCAAAATATGTTTTATCCGGGCTGGCAAAGGCTTGGTATTTGTTTCCAGCGGCAGGTTTTGGAGTGGCGTATAATATGACCAATATAAGAGTTTTGTTTTTGGGGAATTCCGGAAATGATTAAACTTTTCATAAGAAGTTTTTTTCTGCAGGCATTGTGGAATTACGAGCGAATGCAAAATATAGGTTTTGTTTTCATATTAAGACCGTTTTTTGACAGACTTTACGCTGTAGAAAAAGAAAAAAAAGAAGCTCTTTTAAGGCACGTAGGATACTTTAATTCTCAACCGTATATGGTTGGCATAATAGTGGGAATAGTTGCCAATATGGAGAAAAAAATAGCTAAAATGGAGCCAGCTAATCGCAAAGAGACAATACGCAATATGAACAGAGTTAAAAGCAATATGGCAGGTCCTCTTGCAGCGATAGGCGATCCCTTTTTCTATGGAGAACTTAGACCGATGTTGTCATTTTTAAGCATGTTTATAATGGTTATGTTTGCCAAGAGACGATCAGAATATATTATTTTAGCGCCAATTATTTTCATATCGCTTTACAATTTCTTGCAGTTGAAAACTAGGATTCGTTTTCTATACGAAGGTTTTAAGTATTCTTCCAATAGTATGAAAATTTTGGCTCGTTTTAAATCAACGTCAGATTCTGTTCGTTTTGGAGTTTTTGTAATGGCTATGGCGGCTTTTTCTCTATATTTGGCTGTTTTTGGTTTTAGCAGCGAAGGCAGGCTTTTTAATTCAGGCGATATTGACTTACTCGCATATATAGCGATTTTCTTATTATCGTTTTTTGCGTCTAATAAATTTGGACCTTTATTTTCTATGTTTTCTGTTTTAGCTATATGTATAATAATGTCTGTTTTAGGAATATAAAAAATGAAAGAAAAGATTATAGTTGTTTCAAACAAGTCAGGGCTACATGCAAGACCTGCGGCGACTCTCGTGCAGACTCTAAATAAATATCAATCAGGCGTTAAAATTTTAAAAGATGATTTTGAGGTTGACGCTAAGAGCGTAATGGGCGTTATGGCGTTAGCCGCCGCTTGCGGAAGCGAATTAAAATTCGTCGTAGACGGTCCTGACGAAGGCGAGACTATCGCCGCCATAGAAAGTTTGTTCAATTCAAAATTTAGCGAATAGGAGCGTTCATGTTCGTTGATAAAGATATAATTTTAAAAGGAATTGCCGCAGCTCCGGGTATTGCCATAGGGAAAGTTTTTCTTCTTGAAGAAGAAGATTTTCATTTCGTTCGCAAAGAAATTCCCAAATCTTTTAGAGAAGCTGAAAGAAAACGTTTTGACGAGGCTATAGAGAAAAGTAGAAGCGAATTCAAGGTTGCGTACGGTAAAATTAACGACGTCCTCGGAAAAAATTATGCCGATATAGCAAATGTACATATTTTGATTTTAGATGATCCTACGTTAAGAGAAGACGTGTATAAACTTATCAACGACGGAGTCAATGCCGAATATGCTCTTTTTAAAGTTCTTTATAAGATTGTTCGTTCTTTTGAGAATATGGACGACGATTTTTTTAAAGAAAGAAAAGTTGATATTCAAGCTGTAGGCAAGAAAATTCTTACAAATCTTCTTGGCAAGAAAGAAAAAAATCTTGCAAAACTAGACGAAGGTTCTATTATCATCGCGCACAATTTGACTCCGGCCGACACCGTATCTGTAAGAGGGAAGAAGATTTCAGGCTTCGCTACGGATATAGGCGGCAAGACTTCCCATACGGCAATTATCGCTCAAGGTCTTGCCATGCCCGCCGTACTAGGGCTTAAAAATATATCTTCGCTTGTTAAAACTGGCGAAGAAATAATAGTTGACGGCGATAAAGTCGAAGTTATATTAAATCCTTCTCAAAAAACACTACTACATTACAAAAATAAATATATTTTGCAATTGGCAGACGCAAAAGAATCCAAAAAGCTTAAAAGTTTAACTGCGGAAACTGCAGATAAACATGAAGTTTTTGTTTTTGCCAATATTGATCATTTTGATGAAGTGCCGATTATTTTGAATAACGGAGCGTCGGGCGTAGGTCTCTACAGAACGGAAGTAATATATTTAAATCGCGATTCTATTCCTACGGAACAGGAACATTTTGATATATATTCTAAAGTAGCGCAGCAAATGCTGCCTTATGCCGCGACAATAAGGACGTTTGACTTGGGCGGCGACAAACTTGCCAAAATGGGGTTGTTAAATCTTGGCAGCGAATCTAATCCGTTTTTAGGCTTAAGAGCCATAAGATTGTGTCTTAAGTATCCAGAAATATTTGTAAGCCAGTTGAGAGCTATCTTAAGGTCCTCTGTTTTAGGAAAAGTAAAATTGATGTATCCAATGATTTCAGGGCTTGAAGAGTTAAGGGCGGCAAATGCTATTCTTGACAAAGTAAAGGAAGATTTAGGAAAAGAAAACATAAAGTTTGATGAAAATATGGAAGTTGGAGCCATGATAGAAGTGCCGTCGGCTGTGGCGGTGATTGATTCCATAGCGAAAGAAGTGGATTTTGTATCAATAGGAACCAATGATTTGATACAATATACGCTGGCGGTGGACAGAGTTAACGAAAATGTCGCATATTTATACGACCCTATGCATCCGGCAATTTTGAGGTTTATAAAACGTATTGTTGACGAAGGGCATAAAGCTGGAATAAAAGTCGCCATGTGCGGAGAAATGGCTGGCGATCCAAAATTTACACCTATTATTTTAGGTATGGGGCTTGATGAATTCAGCGTGTCGCCGATGCAAATTGCGCCGATTAAAAAAATAATAAGAAGTATTTCCTTTGCGGATTGTAACGCTATGGCTGATAAAGTTTTAAAACTAGAAGACAGTAAGTCAATTTTAAAAGAGATTGAATTGTTTACGAAACAAGAAGGATAAATGCTCAAAGAAACTTCCTGCGGGGCCGTAGTTTATAAGATGCAAAAGGGCGCGCCTGTTTTTTTACTCGTCAATTCTAAGAGAAGCGCTATGTGGGGTTTTCCAAAAGGACATGTTGAAAACGGCGAGAGCGAAACTGAAACCGCAACCAGAGAAATTTTTGAAGAAACGGGAATAAAAAAAGTTAAATTTATTGAAAATTTCAGACAAGAAGACGTCTATCTAATCGCCGACGCCATAAATAAAACCAAAAGACGCTTGGTTGAAAAGCGTTCGGTTTACTTTCTTGCTACGGCTTTAGAAGACGCTTTGAGTTTTGATGAGAATGAAATACTAAAACTAGAATGGGCGGATATAAAAAAAGCCAAAGAGCTTCTTTCTTTTGACAATCAAAAGAAAATTATAAAATTAGCTTACGATAAAATTATTGGAGGATAGTTATGAGTAATCCGCTTTTAAAGGACAGCGCTTTTCAAACGCCTGTCAGGAACGCAGACGTTATGACGACGTCCGGGACCATAAACAAGAGTATAATTTTGTGGGTTTTGCTTGCAGCCGGCGCATTTTATTCTTGGACTCACCCTGCCATTATAATGCCGCTAGTTGTTCCAATATTGCTGGGAGCTTTTGTTTTGGCAATAATCACTGCTTTTAAAATGGCTTTATCGCCGTTTTTATCGCCAATATACGCTGTTTGCGAGGGACTTGTTTTGGGAGTAATTTCCGTTTATTTTGAGAAATCGCACCCCGGCATTGTCATAAGCGCTGTTCTTTTAACAACGTGCGTTTTGTTTTGTATGCTTGCCGCTTATAAAACCGGTATGCTTAAAGCCACGCCAAGGTTTAAAAAAGTCGTTATACTTTCAACTTTTGCAATAGCTTTAGCATATCTTATAGATTTGCTTATGAGCGCTTTCGGCGCAAGGGGATTTAGATTTTTGGCAGATTCTTCTAGTCTTGGCATGGTAGTTAGTCTTATAATAGTTGCCGTTGCCGCTTTAAATCTCATTATAGATTTTGACTTAATTGAACGCGGCGCGCAGCGCGGAGCGCCCAAATATATGGAATGGTACGGCTCTTTTGCTTTAATGGTAACGCTTGTTTGGCTTTATCTTGAAATACTAAGGCTTTTGTTGAGGATGAGAAATTAAAATGCTTGAAAAGACGGTATTTTTTAGAGCAGAATCAAACGCCAAACTGCTTCCGCAAAGTATGGCTGAGGTTATTTTATCCGGCAGGTCTAACGTAGGTAAAAGCAGCGTTATAAACGCTTTGTG
This sequence comes from Candidatus Endomicrobiellum porotermitis, assembly GCA_031289055.1. Classification (GTDB taxonomy): domain Bacteria; phylum Elusimicrobiota; class Endomicrobiia; order Endomicrobiales; family Endomicrobiaceae; genus Endomicrobiellum; species Endomicrobiellum porotermitis. The sequence goes on along the minus strand of JAITQE010000026.1, from coordinate 48,789 downwards.
TTCCCAAAAAAATTTGGCTAGAACTTCAAAAACTCCGGGACGCACTAGAAGCATAAATATTTATAGCGCAGCCATGAAAAAGTGGATAATAGATTTGCCGGGATATGGTTTTGCAAGAGTAGACCCTCAAGAGAAAAACCTCTGGAACAGAATGATAGAAGATTGTATAATCTTAAGAAAAAGCAAGAAGAGGGTTTATATAATTATAGACGCTTTTGTCGGTCCGACAGAATTAGATTTTAATATGGCATATTGGCTAGACGAACATAATATTTCTTTTAAAATTGTTGCTAATAAGTGCGATAAACTGCCAAGAGATATTTCGCAAGACGAAATACAAAATAAAGTCGTACAATACTTCGGCATAGGCGAATCTAATACATTTGCTGTAAGCGCAAAAAACAAGCGAGGGTTTGACAATCTTCAAACTGACGTCGGGAAATTTCTAAATTGTTGGGGTTGAACGTATCCTAAAACTTAAGATAGAATTCTCGCTGAGATACTGAATGAACGACGACGACTCGCAGCGGCAGCGGCGCAAAGAAACGGATAAAGGAGTTTCTTTTTGCGGTGTGGTAAAATGGAAATACAGAGAGGATTTTAAATTTTATTAAAGGCGACAAACTTCCTGTTATGATTATTGTAAACACGCAAGACTTTAGTTTAACAAAACGTCAATTTGCTTGTGAAGAAGTCTTAAAAAGACTTCTTCACAGTTTTTTAAAAGGAGCGTAAAAATCCTGTCAGTCAACGAATTCCCCCCGTCAGATAATAAATTCCTCCTCCAATCAATCCCAGCACTCCTACTCCCGCCGTTGCCACTCTTTTTAGTACTGTGCTTCTCCTCGCCGCTACCTCCTCGAGTTGTCGCTCTCTTAGCTCTCTCGCCCGTCTCGTCTCGCGTATCTCGGCGAGACGACCTTCCTTCGCTCTACCCTGTTCAGTACTCGCTGCATAAATCCAGCCTCGGGACTTAAAAGTATAAAAAGCTAATACATTTGGAGCAACTAGGACAACAACGCAACCAAAAAGACACGTTATTGTATGTCTTTCAAAAAAAGTCTTATTTTCTTGTTCTTGCGCAAAAACTCCTTCCAGCGGCGAACATAACAACGCTAACGCTATTACCAAACTTAACATGCTTTTCATATATCTTCTTCCTCCTCTTATGGTAGATAAAGCTAATATTACTTCCAAACAAGTTCGCTACGCTATACTAACCAGTTCCTTACTGTAGTTACTGCTGCTACTATTGTTCCTGTTTTAGTCACAAAATTTTTCACATAAGCCCATGCTGTATCCAACACCATGTCCATTGCCCAATTTGCGACCATGGATCTTAATCTTATACCCCACCCTATTTGATTATTTTGATGATGAGGTCGTACTTCGAGTTCTTCTTCTATCATTTGATCAATATGCAAGTTATATTCTAAACATCCAGAATTAAACCCTGCATAAGAACTCATTAAGATCGACACCCCCTCAATACAAAATACAGTTTTAATCACCGTGGACTTATTTTTTCCGAACCAATCACCCCAACTTTCATTTTCCATTTCTTTTTTCTTTTTAGCCTCTTCTTCACACTTTTTGTTTTCTGCTATCAGACTCAGACTATGAAAATCTTGAACTTGAAACTCTTTCGCTTTTTCTGAATTAATTATTCCCGTTCCCGTCGTAACCGCAGCAAAAACTCTTTCCAGCGGCGAACATAACAATGTTAACGCCATTACTAAACTTACTATCTTTTTCATGTGTCACTCTCCCTCTTTCTTTATTTCTTTAGATAATTTCGATCTATAACTTTCTAAAGACGCTCCTTTAGCGCCCAATATTAAATCTTTGAGGCCACCATATACGGTCACGATACTATCTACCATACTAGCAAGCTTTGAAAGAACATTTTCAAATTTTGACAATACCGTCATCATTTTCCCTATAAAAGAAGTCTCCTTTTCTGGCAATATTCCTGCCCTTTTAGTAATCTTTTCACTAAATTCACTAAACTTTTTTCTTTGCAATAATAATAATCTTGCTCTTTCAATTGCTCTTTCAATAGTCTCTATCTCACTTTTACTAAACTCCGACCTATTTTTATTTCCTTGTAATACTATTCTTGCTTCTTCAATAATATCTTGAATATCTTGCTCATCTTCATCAAGCAACGCCTCCGCCATTACTCTACCGCTTACTGAAACCAACATAGTAAAAACTACGACCAAACTTATTAATTTTTTTAACATTTTAATATCCTTCACTTTTTCTTTTCTCTATCCTCAATCCCCCCCCCCTCTCTTAGTTGCGAAATTTGAGCGTCTTTTTCTGCTATTATCCCTTCCAAGCGCGATACTTCTTCCCACGCAATCCTAACTACTTTTGATATTTTTGATTGCATATCATCGTTTTGTAGTTCCATTTCGTTAATTTGTTTACGTAATTCCATGTTCGCTACTTTTGATATTCCTAACATAGTCGCCAATTTGCATCCTAACATCTTAAATCTGTTTGTTCTTGCTACTTGACTTCCTCTTTCTTCTTCTACTTGTTGTTGTAACCGCGCTACTTCTGCTCTTTTCTGTTCTTTCTCTTGGGTTACTTGCGCGTCACTTTTTGCTCTTACTTGCTTTAATTCTTCTTGTAACCGCGCTACTTCTGCTCTTTGTTGTTCTTTCTCTTGGGTTACTGTTGCCAAACTTATGGCATTTTGCGCTCTTACTTCCTCTAATTGCCTTAGTTGTCGCCGTAAGTCTACTACTCCTTCCAAGCCGCCTATGGTATTTTCTTGTAATGTGCCAACTGATTTACCATATAGTGGCAGTTGCGGGATCAATGGTTCGGCTAGTCCCCTAATCGGGATCAACGGTTCGGCTCCCCTAACTGGTGTAAGAAGATTTTTAAAGACTCTGCCGGCGGAGATATGAGAGGATAGTCTCTGCAGAAGCTGAGCTTGCCCTTCAGCAACAAAAACAAACAAACTTAACGTCATCACCATAAGAGTGCTTTTTAATATTTTACTGTTATCTTTTTTCATTTTTTACTAGTCATCCTCCTCTTATATTATTGTACTACTCGTAAGTTACATAGTAATAATATAACATTTTGAAAAGCGAAGTTAGTTTAGTAAGATGTGAAATATTTGTGAAATATATATCTCATTATCAAAACCTGATTTCTCATTTACTCTTTTGCTGTAACGATTATACACTACTGCCATCTAGTAGCGATGATTTCTTGACTCTAAAACAATTAATAATCCATTATCACAGACTCAAGCTATTCTTAAGCATCAGCCGAAGCCAAAATTATGGGACGATTCTGAACCGGATCCTGATTACCAACAATCAAATCAAGGCCGCCACACTAGCGAACGACACCTTAAACCGAAAGAGAAGCCCTTCGCCTTCCCTACTTTAGCCAAATCTTTACGTTAGCAGCAGTCGCCAAAGAAGAATTATCTTTTCTCTTTTTTGACTTTTGATTTTTTAGAAGGACTATTAGGTTTGCTTAATTGCTTTTTAAAATGATGTATCTCTTCTTTTAAAACTTTTACTTCTTTACGAGTTATCAGACCCATTTTATCAACTGCGTTTTTTACCGCTCCATTAAACTTTTTTGATAAGTCCCTTTTCGCAGCTTCCACGTGTTTGACTGTTTTGTCTATAAATTTTTTACCCTCCACAGCCTCAACTTTGTTGTCTTTAACAAATTTTCTCGCGGCGGATTCAACCTTATCCTTACTCTTTAACACAAGACCAACGCCTGCATAAAATGCGCTTTTCAAGTTTGACATGTTTGTTCCTCCCTTGAAAAAATATTAACAAACAATTATACAAATTACCGCTTGCCTGCCGCGCGTTTTGCTAGCAAATCAGCTTTATCATTTTTTATATTCCCCGTATGGCTTTTTATATGCCGCCATTCAATTTCAACTTTCGTTCGGCAAATAAAATCTATATACTCTTTTGAAAATTCGTTGCCAGCTTTCCATTTGCCCAAGGCAATTTTTTCTATACCCTCATAATCGTAGTTGATTCTTATCTTTTCAACATAATTTTCATCGCACCATTTTAAAGTTTCAAGAACAGATTTCAATTCTCCGCCAAATTGTCTAAACTGCGTATTGGGAACCGTTCCTGAAAGTTCCGCCTTTATTTCATCGCCAAGATAAATAACAGCGCCGTAACCCGTAGTTCCATTAATGTATGAACCGTCTACAAAAGCCTCGTAAATACCGCTCTCAGCCGCATAAGTCTCAGAATTGTTAATCTTATTCCATGACAAATCTATAAGCAAATCTGTTTGAGTATCTTTTATTTGCCTTTTCAAAGAATACGCGTCTTTTGTCGGTTTATAATAGATAAATAAATTTCCTTTTGTTATTCCTTTTTTTGTTTTAACAACAATCTTTACAAGATAATCTCTAAAAAAATTATCATCAAAAATAAGATCTAATTCCTTCTTGTCAAGCTCTTTTCTAAGTTCTAGCGCTTTATTTTGAAGTTCGCTTTTATACAACGTCGTTTTATGTCCATTCATTTTATCCTCAAGTTACATGACGCTATTAGTCGGTTAACAACTCTCTAGGCATTTCTTTTCTTGTCGGAGATCCGAGTTCTTTTAACTTTTGAGCTCTTGCAACCAAACTATCGCCTTTCTTGTCAGGAGAAGAAAGCCTCTTTAAGGCTTCTTCGGTTTTATCTTTTGCTTCCGTCATCTTCCTGTTGACATCAAGCAAAGTCTCGGCAAAAGTTACAAATTTATCGTAAAGATTCCCGCCTACTTTAGCTATTTCAAGAACATTTTTTTTTTGGCTTTCTTGACGCCAAATATACTCAACGGTTTTTAAGGTGGCTAAAAGCGTTGACGGCGTAACTATTATAATATTTTTCTTAAACGCATAGCCTACTAAATCCGGTTTATCTGCAACGGCCAGCGAAACAGCTCCCTCTACAGGCACAAACATTAAAACATATTCGGGTTGGTTAAGTCTCTGTAAATCGGCATAGCCTTTTTCTGCAAGCTCATCAATGTGTTTTTTTACGCTTACAGAGTGTTCTTTTAAATAAATCTTTTTATCCGTTTCATTTTGAGAACTATAATATTTTTCATAAGCTCCTAGCGATGTTTTTGCGTCAACAACTATGCTCTTTCCTTCAGGCAAGTTAACTATATAATCTGGAATCTTTCTTCCGCTTTCCTCTTTAAACTGTTCCTGAGAACTATAATGCACGCCTTTTATCATGCCAGCGCATTCAAAAATTCTCTCCAAAGTAAGTTCGCCCCATATCCCTTGTAATTTATTCGCGCCTTTTAATGCTCCGGCAAGATTGTTAGCTTCTTCGCTTACTTGCTTATTAAGACTAATTAATTTTTCCAATTCTTTCTGTAGTCCGGACATTTTCTCCGCTTCATATATCTGAAGATTTTCAACCTTGTTTTTAAACTCATCAATTTTTACTTTAAAAGGCGCGACTACATTTTCCAAAGAAGCTTTATTCAAATCCGTAATTTTCGCGTTTTTTTCTTCTAAAACTTTTGAAGCAATATTTTCAAATTCTATTTTTAAAGAATCGTTTACACCCGATTGGTTTTTAAGATTTTCCTCTAAATCTTTTATCCTTTGTTCTTTAGCGGCATTATCCTTTACCGCTGCCATATATTTAAACAAAACAAAAGAAACTCCAACAACAAATCCAATCAAAATATACAAAATCGTATTCATATTTATTTTGATATCGGAAAATTTATATAGAAAGTCGCACCTTTTCCCACAACGTTCTTAACCGATACCCCCCCCTCAAACTCTTTACTATGCCATAACGCATTGATAAACCAAGATCTGCGACTTTCCCCGCTTCTTTTGTAGCAAAGATTTTAGAAAGGATCTCGGATTAAATACCTAAACCTGCTTTGGACAAAGAATTGGCAAACAATTCCATTTAACGCTCGCTAAAGCGACAATTTTATTAAAATTTACTTGCGCGGCAAATTTCTTTGTAGTTGCAGTATTTACAAAAAAACGCGTTGCAGGCAACAGGAAATTCTTTTTTGTCTTTAGGTATGTTTTTCTCAATATCAATCAAATATTCATACATATCTTTCGTCTCCGATTCTACAGTATTTGCAAATTCAAATATGGAGGCATCATTGATCTTTATATTTCTCTCTTTGTATTCGGGATAAAGATACGCAACCATAGGCACAATGTCGGACGCTTTCTTTTCAAAATGATAGTTTGCCCAAAGAGAGTATCCGGTCAATTGTTTTGAGTGTTTAATATCATCGGCTTTCCCAGTTTTCCAATCCATAATATATATTTTATCGCCGACAGGAAACAAAAAATCAACTTTGCAAAAAGCTTTATAGTTATTTATTCTTGTTTCTCCAAAGCCCGGCGGTTCTATAACCCACCCCGAGCTCTGCGGAACAGCGTTCTTTTCAATCCAAGAAAAGCGTGGGCTATTCAAAAATTTTTCTAATATATTTTTCACCTTTAAATATATATCTTGAACGGAAATTAAATCTCCATTATAATAATGTTCAAAGAAAGTTTTTGCGCCGCAATATTTCTCAGTCGTATTAAATGCATATTTGAAAAATTTATCTTTGTTTATTGGCTTTGAGCTCTTTTGGAATCTTTGAAGCGTGTCTCTTATAACGTCGTGGACAATATTTCCCGTTTCCAGCGCTTTTGAAGTTAACCCTTTTAAAAATACAATTTTTTCAAGAGGATTTTCTTTATCGTATTTTGCATAATAATCGTAGAAATATTGACGTTTGCAGCTTGAAAATCTATCGTACCTTGACACTGACCAGCCCAAAATATAGGTATATGGAAATTTCTTTATTTCATTCATTGTTGCAAATCTCCAAAATCATTCATAATAATATCATAAATCAACGCCCTATTATACGTTCTGCAGCAAGGACAACAAACACCCCTGCAAACAACATAAGCGATGTGACTTTATCTTTTGACTTATGGGTTTCCGGTATTAAATCTGAAGCTGAAAGAAAAATAAAAGAGCCTGCCGTTACTCCTAAAAATGCCCCTAGCATACGCAAAGACATTCCTTTAAACAAACATAACCCCACTATTGCGCCAAGAGGCGTAAATAACGCGGTAAGAAGAGAAAAAAGAAAAATTTTCTTTTTGGAAACGCCTTTATGAAGTAGAACTCCCGAAATAGTTATTCCGTCAGGAAGCTTGTGAAGCAAAATAGCAAACGTCGTAAGAATTCCTAATTCTGCATTAGCCTCAAAACCAACAGTTATCATAAGTCCATCAAGAATTGAATGCAGAGATAAACCTACAACAGAAGCTACGTGCGTGTGCGTGCGGCACTCGTGATCGCGACATGGGTGGAATAGAACAATAAACTGCAAAAAAAACATAAACAAAAAACCAATCAAAGCATAAAACATCGTATTGGAATTTAACTCCAAGCCTTCAGGAATTAAATGAGCAAAAGCAAGCGTAAGCATAACGCCTGCCGCAAAATTTATTATAAGAAAAGAATTTCTTTCAGACCATTTATGAAACGTTATAACTATTAAAGCTCCTACCATCGCCGCGCTTGCGGCTATCAACGAATAAACAATTTCCACTTTTTCTCCTAACTACGACTATAAAGAAAGCAGCCTGCCGAAAAATTAGCAAAAAAAATTAATATACAACAGCAGTCCTCTTTTATAAAATAAAAATTAATTTAGGCTATCTTTGATTTATTTTCCAACGTGTACTTTATAACGTTGCCCATCATAGCAACAGCTTTCTCAGGATAAAGACCTACTGACGTTTCAGCTGAAAGCATTGTATAGTCGGTTCCGTCCAAAACTGCATTAGCCACATCGCTGACCTCCGCTCTTGTAGGAACAGGATTTTTAATCATACTTTCCAACATTTGCGTAGCCGTGATTACAAACTTATCGCGCGCCTTGCATTTTTTTATTATGTATTTTTGCATTACGGGCACTGAGTAAACAGGCAAAGATACGCCCATGTCGCCTCTGGCGACCATTATTCCTTCAACGACATCAAGAATTTCGTCAATATTATTGATTCCAGACATATCTTCAATTTTAGCTACAAGTTCACATTTGGCTTTCTGCTCTTTTACTACGTCTATTATAGGCTGCATATCGGCAGCATCTCTAACAAAAGAATTCGCCACGCAATCAACGTTTTGACCCAAAGCAAAAAGCAAGCCTTCGCGGTCTTTATCTTCTAAAGGTTTAAATCTTAATTTTGCATCGGGAATATTTACGCCTTTATGGGTCTTTAAAACATAGTCCGTCTGAACTTCTGTAACAACCTCGTCTTCTTTTGAAGATAAAACTTTTAACGCAAGGTTGCCATCGTCTATAAAAATTGTAAGACCCTTTGTAATGTCCGTAAGAGGATTTAGATAGTCTATTGAAATTTCTTTACTGTTTCCTACTATATCTTTATTAGTAAGAATAAGCTGTTGACCTTTCTTTAATTCTACCTTGCCGCCTTCAATTTTACCAACTCTTATTCTGTGTCCTTCCAAATCGGCGAGAATTTTTATATCTTTCTTATACCGCTCGTTTAAAGTTCTTACCAAAGCGATGTCTTTTTCATGCTCCGCAAAAGTTCCGTGCGAAAAATTAAGCCTTACTATAGCCATACCGCTATCGGCTAAACTCTTCAAAATTTCAAGGGAACGTATCGCTGGTCCCATTGTACAAACTATGCCTATTTTGTTCACCCACTGCTCCTCTATTTTTACCATTTACCAAGAACAAAAACTTAAAAATCAACTAAGAACACACTCTGATAAATCGGATATTTATACAATTATACGCGACGCTTATATGACATATTCCACGCCTAATCTTAACGTTACGTTTGCTCGGTTGGGGCAAAAATCAAAAGGAAAAAATTTTCACAATCAAACAATAAATGCAAACAAAAACGCCGATACAACAATAAATTTACGAAGTTCTATTTTATAAAATACCGACATCTAAGTCAAATTTAATAAAACAATTTTGCATAATGGATTGCGCGGATAAAATTGAGTTGTTATCGCCTGCAAGAGATAAAAGCGATTCAAGTAAAACCGATATGGAGCTTAAAATTTTTGGACATGGAAAAGCTTCCGGGACAACTTCGTTAAAAATTGAAAGACGGTTGAATTCAACTTTGACAGGGGCTTGAAGTAGTTGTTGAGACATATTATTTTTAATACTTGAGTTTATCGGTTAGATATAAAAATGAGAACCTTTTTCTATATACTCGGGTATTAACCCTTGCAACGGTATTGTACGGCATGCGGATTCGCTTGCTATCAGCGCTTTTTGGAAAACTCATATAGGATTACGGCGGAGGCGCACGAGGCGTTGAGGGAAGATATGGCGGTTTTTTGCGGAATTGAGATTAAAAAATCACAATGTTTTTTAGTTAGATTATGGAGACCAAAACCTTCGCTTCCTATGATTACGGCTAAAGGGAAAGGCAAATCCGCATCTTCCAAACTTTGTCCGCCGTTTTCCGCGCCGGCTATCCAAAAGTTATTTTCTTTTAATAAATCTATAGCCTGATTTACGTTTGCAACTTTTGATATTGATATATGCTCTACGGCTCCGGAAGAAGCTCTTGAAACGGTTTCATTTACGCCGACGGCTCTCCACTTGGGTATTATCGCGCCGTCAGCTCCAAAAGCTACGCAATTCCTTATTATTGCGCCTAAATTATGCGGATCTTCTATGCCGTCTAATATTACAAGCAACGGTTTCGGAGACCGTTTTGATTGTTTTATTAAGTCTTCAAGCTCTACGTACTCTGTTGGCGAAACTTCTACAGCAACGCCTTGCGACCGCTCCGAAAACCTGTCTAATTTCTCAGGCGGGACAGAATGGACAGCTATCCCCTTATGCTTTGCAAGATTTATAATCTCTGAAATTGCCGAGCCTCTCGCAGTCTGCGAAACCATCAATTTGTTTACGGCGCGTTTGCCTGCTTTAAGAAGTTCTAAAACAGAATTGCGTCCGTATATAATATTTTCAAACGATAATTCTTTTCTATTGTTTCTGTTTTTATACATTCGTCGCCTTTTAAAATTTTGAGATTTTCTGACGTTGGCGCAGAAATTTTATCTGTTAAACTAAACCGCCTTAACCTATAAATTTATTTGAGAGTTTTATTTTTGTTCGCCAGTTTAGAAGCCGCTTTTTCAACATCAGACGCATTTATTTCGTCAAAAATTTCAACTGCAAGATTCTTTACCAAATTTATTCCGTTTTCATCTTCTTTTGAGAATTTTGACAAAACAAAATCAGCCATGTCCATAAATTTTGGGAACGGTCCTATGCCAAACTTTATTCTCGGAAATTTGTCCGTATGAAGACGTTCTATGATGGATTTTACACCATTGTGTCCGCCGGCAGAGCCGGACATCCTAATTTTATATTTGCCAAGAGATATGGAAAAATCGTCGTAACAGATAACTATTTCTTCCGCGCTGATTTTATAATATTTTGAAAAAGACGATACGGCATCTCCGGAAAGATTCATAAAAGCAGCAGGTTTTAAAAGCCATACTTTACCACTAGTAGCCTCATAAAAAGAAATATCCGCCACATTGTTCCAAATTCTAAACTCAAGACCTTTAGCCAAAGCTATTGAATCCAGAGCTATAAAGCCAAGATTATGGCGGGTGTTTTCATATTTACGACCCGGATTGCCAAGCCCGACAAAAAGCTTAATCTGTTTAGACACCGGCAACTCCGTAATCTATTTTATTACTTCTTTGCCGCCGGAACCGCCGCGACTCCTTCTTCTTCTTTGTCTTTCTTGCCCTTGCTTATAATTTCAGGCTGAACAGGATCTGTTCCCGCCGCCGCATCCGCAGACTTTTCTTCCTCGACTCTCGCAGCTATAACATTGATAATCAACGTTGAAGGATCCTGTATATAGTCAACGCCTTCAAGTTTAGGCAAGTTGACAACAGTTATACCCTGTCCGACGCCAAGCGCGCTTACGTCCACGCTGATCTTCTGAGGAATGCTCTTAGGCAACGCTTTAACCTTAATTTCTCTAACAATGAATTCCATTGTTCCGCCAAAATTCTTAACGCCGTCTGCGACGCCGTCAATGTGTATAGGCACCAAAACTTCAACTTTGTCTTCAAGAGAAATTGCGCGGAAATCTATGTGAATAGGAGTTTGAGTCAAAACGTCTCTCTGGATTTCTTTTACAATAGCGGATTTTTTCCCGTCTTTAAAGTTTAAATCCATAATTACATTGGCTCCGTTTGCTTCTATTGCTGAAGCAAAAGCTTTAGCATTAACGGATATAGATTCAGACTTAACGTTTTTTCCGTAAAATACAGCCGGAATTTTTCCTTCTTTTTTCAAACAAGAAAGACTTCCATTAGAACCGATAGTTCTTAATTCAACATCTAAAATTACTTCATTCATTAAAATCCTCCATTGCTATTACAGCGGCAGTTTATTTTTATAAAAACAAAGCGCTTATTGACTCGTTGTTTGAAATTCTCTTTATGGCTTCCGCCAATATTGACGCAACGCTCAACACAACAATCTTTTCGTTGGGTCCTTCTTTTGACAACGGAATAGTGTCCGTTATTACAAGCTCTTCCAAAGCCGAATTTTGCACTCTCTGCTTTGCTTCTCCAGAAAGAACGCCATGCGAAACCGCGGCGAGAACTCTTGCGGCGCCTTTCTCTTTTATGACGTCGGCAACTTTTGTCAAAGTGCCAGCAGTATCAACCAAATCGTCCAGTATTATACAAGTTTTATCTTTCACTTCTCCTATGACATTCATTATAGAAGCCTCGTTAGGGCGAGGTCTTCTTTTATCAACAATTACCAAATCCGCATGGATAAGCTTTGCAAAAGACCTTGCTCTCTCTACGCCGCCGGCATCGGGAGAAACTACAGCCACGTCTTTTAAATTTTTATCCTGAAAATATTTTGACAAAATAGGCTTAGCGTAAAGGTGATCAACAGGGATATCAAAGAACCCTTGAATCTGTCCGGCGTGCAAGTCCATAGTTAAAAGCCTTGCAACGCCAGCTGTTGCGAGAAGATCCGCAATAAGTCTTGCTGTAATCGGCACCCTAGGCTCAGCTTTTCTGTCTTGTCTGGCGTAACCGTAATAAGGAACAACAGCAGTTATTCTTCTGGCAGAAGCTCTCTTCAAAGCGTCCGCCATAATTAAAAGCTCCATTAAATTTTCATTGACGCAAGGACATGTAGGCTGAATTACAAAACAGTCCGCTCCTCTGACGTTGTCAATTATTTTTACTTGGATTTCTCCGTCACTAAAACGCCCGATTTTCGCTTCGCTCAATTCAACGCCGAGATTTTGAGTAATCTGTTTTGCAAGCTCTATATTAGCGTTACCCGAAATAATCTTAAGTTTCATAACACCCCTTCTTGCGCCTTTCCTTAAACAAACAATATATTTATCAAAATAGTTCGCGTTATTTTATTATTCTACGCTTTAACTCTTGCCTTGCTCTTGCTATTGCAAGTTTCCCAGCCGGCACATCGCGAGTTACAGTTGACCCTGCCGCTATTACAACATTCTCGCCGACTTTAACAGGAGCGACAAAATTAACATTAGAGCCTACAAAAGACTTAGCCCCTATGACTGTTTTATGTTTATTTACTCCATCATAATTACAGGTAATTGTCCCGGCGCCTATATTTACATCTTCGCCTATTTCAGCATCGCCTATGTAGGAAAGATGATTGATTTTAGAATTCTTTGCTATTACGGCTTTTTTCGTTTCCGAAAAATTTCCTACTTTTACATTATCTCTTAAAACTGATTCCGGTCTTATATGCGAGAAGGGTCCAATTTTAACATTCTTTCCAACGACGGCTCCATTTATATACGAATAAGAAATTATGCTTCCATCGTTTATCTTAGAATCTGTTATATAGCTTGAACCTTTCAAAACGCAATTTTTGCCTATAACAACGCCTTTGTCAATAAAAACGCCGGGGTATATAACAGTATCCCGTCCTATTTTTGCGTCGTAGGAAATATATACGCTGTTTGCGTCTATGACGCTCACGCCGCTTTCAAAAAGTTCTTTTATTTTCCTGTCTTTTAATAAAGATTCTGCTTGAGAAAGTTCTAATCTATTATTTACGCCCTTTACTTCATTTTCGTCTTTTGTAACAGTTAGAGACGCATTTTTGTCCATGCTTTTAAGTATTGCGACCGTATCGGTTACATAATATTCTTTTTTCGCATTATTAGGCTTAACTTTTGAAAGAGCTTTCCATAAATTTTTATCAAAACAATATATGCCGGAATTTATCAGATTTATCTGTTTTTCAGCGATACTTACATCTTTTTCTTCAACTATTCTTTCTAAAAAACCGTCTTTTTTTACTATTCTGCCATAGCCAAACGGATTTGCAACTTCCGCCGCTAAAACGGCAACTGAAGAACTGGCTTTTTGGTTCTTTTTTATTAAGGAAGCCAACGTAGCCTTTTTAATCAAAGGAACATCGCCGCTTAAAACCAAAATATTTCCGCTGTAATTTTCTAAAAATTTCTCTGCCTGCATAACCGCATGCGCGGAACCAAGCTGCTCTTTTTGATAAATAATCTTTAAATTCTTTACGTTTATATCCGACAAATATTCTTCAACTCTTTCCGCTCCATGCCCCAACAACACAACGATATTATCAGGTTTTAAAGAGGAAACAGAGTCTATAACCCACTTTATTAACGGTTTACCCGAAAGCGTGTGCATCACTTTAGGCAAAGAGGACTTCATTCTGGTTCCCGCGCCAGCGGCAAGTATAATTGCTGAAAAATTTTTCATCAATAAATCCAAATATTCCCTTTACAAAATTGCTCTAAAGGGAATATTTATATAACGCAATGCGTTAGATAAGATTGTACAAAATTACTGTCAAAATCCAAAATTTTCGGCAAATTCAATTATAGATAAAACATGTAGCCGTCAGACAAACGCTTTTGAGCGTCCAGAACAAGGCTTTCAAGGGTTATCGCCGAAAGCGTTGTTTTAATTGAAGCGTCCAGTTTTTCTAATACGGAACCCTGAATTGTTTTTTCTAAAGCGCGCTCGCTTTCAAGCAAAAGCTTGGCAGCTTTTTCAAATAAAGAAACTTCTATTGCCGATAAAATGTCAAAAGCAGTTATAACCTTAGGAGCTTTAGAAAGCTGATAGCCTCCGCGAGAACCTTTTATAGACAACACAAGATCAGCGCGCTTAAGAAGAGCAAAAACTTGCTCCAAGTATATCTTTGAAATTTTTAGTCTTTCAGCCAAACTTAAAACTGTAACATATTCTCCGGTATTATATTTTTGCGCCAAACATACCATGGCTGCAAAACCGTATTTAGCTTTAGCAGACACTCTCATGCGAAAACTCCTTATATTAACCGCTTACGTATTCTATGACATAGAAAAAATAAATGTCAATTTTGCCGAGAAAAATATAGAAATAATTTTGTATAATTACGCAAATTTATAAGCCAAAAAGCGGAGTTAAAATGCAAAGAGTTATCGTCGCCTTACGTTTGGGTTTGATTTATTCATTTTTATACAATACGGAAGCTTTTGCAGAAAACAAGAATCTTTTCAAAATAGAGCGCAATAAAAACGCCAATGTTGTTATGTACGACGTAATATTAGACTCAAACAACGACATAGATAAAAAAAATCCTGTAGACGCTTATTGGATTTTGTATGCAAAACAAGGACAACGCGAGGAAATTACGGCTTTTGAGAAAAAAGCGTACGGTTATACTGCGACTGAAAACGGCAACAATTCATATAACTTGGTTTTGAAAGCCGTTAAAGACAGATCTATGAAAATCGTCGTAGTAAACGGCGAGCCTAAAGCTGAAATTCTTATAAATGACAAAAAGGCTTATCTTTCATCAGTTTATGTGGCGGCAAGCGATTCGTTGATTCCAAAAGTCTCTTATTTGATTCTCACAGGAACAGACATAAACACAAGCAAAAAAGTTACCGAAAAGATATTAACAAAGAAATAAATATCTGTCACTGATTTTACTTCGCTAAGAGCCTGCTCTACCGCTTACTGAAACCAACATAGTAAAAGCTACGACCAAACTCATTAATTTCTTCAACATTTCAACATTCTTTATTTCTTTTCTATACGTCTCTTTCCAATCTTAGCATGTTTATATCATACTTGCTAAACTTTCTTCCTTCCTTCTCATACTCATAATAAATGAAAACTTTTTCAAAACATACCTGACTTTTTATGCGCCACTTTAGGCTGTTAGTATACGTTTTAAAAAGCGGACTAATTTAGCTACATGTGAAAAATTTGTGAAATATATATCCCCTTTCTTCTTTTTAATTTAACGCCCGACTTGACCGTTTATTGAATTTTTAGAGAAAAGCGCGCGCGAAAAAAAGCGGACGCTAAAGAGCGGAAATTTGTAAAATCATCGTTATGAAAAGATATATATGCGAAGAAAAAATTGACGATAAAAAAACGCGAATTAAAATAATTAGCAAAGAAGGCAAAGATCGCGGCGGCATTGAGCATATAGTATCATAGCGCAACAAACTAGCGTAAACGAGCAAAATTTGCAAAAGAAAAACAAAAGATATAGAATGTCGCGCGGTAGTTAAATATTAAAGGAGACGTAAAGATGAAGAAATTTGTGTTGTTTGCAGCAATGTTTGCAGTATGCACTTTTGTATTGGCAGCCTGCGGAAGCAAAAAAGCAGAAGAAGCTCCGGTAGCTGAAGTAGTTGAAGAAAAAGTTGAAGTTCCAACAGACACGACAACGGAAACACCTGCTCCTGAAGCTACGGCAGAAAGCAAATAAATCATTTTCCGTACGTTTTGACAAATCCCCAAATCTATAAAATTAAGGGGATTTGTTTTATTTGTTAAAGTTTGCGCAAAAATCAACAAGCCTGTCTCGCGCTCGAGACAGGCTTGAAAACCAAAAAAAATTTAAAACTAGAAATTAAACGCCGTTCTTACGCCACATACAAAAACATTCTTGTCTGCGGTTGAAGCGCCGCTCAAAACGTTGCCGCCTCTTGGATTTGCAAAATATTGGAAAGCCGGAGTAAGAGCGATATGATTGTTAAGCGTAAACTTATAATATACTTCAAACTGTGTTTCCGCTCCATCTTTATACTTTCCGTTATTATATTCAGCAATAACGCCTTTTGCATCTGAAGAACCATATATTTGACCAATTGCAATACCCAAAACGTCATTGTCCCTTGACCACTTAGATCCATTAAATTGAGATCCTACGCTCCACATCACGGAAAGAGGTAAAGCAAAATTATTAAGCTCTTTACCATCTGTACCCGTCCCCGTCGCATGATTACCGAAAGAATGTTCCTTATATCCGCATCTTGCAAATACTCCAAAGCCGTCATTTACCGCTTGATCTACGCTTATACCAAAACCATAAGACCCCGACTTGGAAGTATTGTCATTATACTTATAGTGAACGCCATTATTTCCCCATACGTACAATCTATAGTTGCCGTTTGGATAAGGTTTAAAATTAAACTGAGCGATATTTATCCCGCTCGCGTCAAAGCGATTCAAATCTATTGCAAAGTACGCATATGAAATATCAAGTTTTTCAAAAAGGACATAGTTTAATCTCAATGCCGGACGCTGAGGAACCGAATCTATAGTCTTGTCCCTTGCGAAAGATCCTGTTAAGAACTGAGAATTATCATCGCCGGCAAAATTGTTATCTGCAAAGAACTCGCAGAAATTCAACTTACCAAAATCCACTGTAAGTTTATCATTTAGAATAGCCTGTTCATAATACAACTCCACGACTTTTGCAAGAGTATTTGCGGCAGAATCTAAAGATTCATCGGCATTTGCGTTTACCTGTCCGTATGTGTTAACGCCATTATTACCGTTTTCGTCTACTTCAAGACCAGCGCCTCTTCCGCCTTTAAAGCGCACGACAACTTTTCCGTTTTCTTCAAACTCTTTAGTAAGTTTTACGTCAAACAAATATGATGCCGCAGACAGCCCTTTATTTTTACCATCATTCGCTTCAGGAGTTCCCTGCATGATAACAGTTCCGCCAATATCCGTCTTAATTCCTAAGCCTTTAGAAACGCTGTCTGCCGCAAACACAGTATTTGAAACCAACAACGAGCTTGCCGCTAATAATGCCGTTACTTTTCTTCTCACTTTATAACCCCCATAACAAATTTCCGGCTTCCGTATCTGTTTAACAACCTGACTCAAGCCCGATTCTAGTATTTTTTTAGTTGAAAGTCTCCGCTTTAATGCCTGCCGCGTCGTTTTTATGACTTTCAATAAACTTTGTAAGAATAAGCGTTAACGCCCCATCGCCAGTAACATTGCAGGCTGTGCCAAAACTGTCTTGCAAAGCAAATATTGAAAGCACAAGAGATATCGCGCCATTATCAAAACCTAACGCGCTTATAATAAGACCAAGCGACCCTATTACCGTACCGCCTGGAACGCCTGGGGCCCCAACGGCAAACACTCCAAGCAGTAAACAAAACAAAACCATTGTCTCAACAGAAGGCAAAGCTCCGTAATATACCTGAGAAACAACCATCGCAAAGAAAACCTCAGTAAGCACAGAACCGCAAACATGAATATTTGCAAAAAGAGGTATTCCAAAATCCACCATATCTTTACGCAAAACGTCGGATTTTCTTGCGCTTTCTAAAGCTACAGGAAGGGTTGCGGCAGAACTCATTGTACCTACAGCCGTAAGATATGTGGGCGCATAATACTTTAAAACGCGAAATGGATTCTTTTTTGAGTATATAGCGGCAATTGTATAAAGAACCGTAAGCCAAACATAATGCCCTATGATTACAATCAAAACAACTATTGCAAAAACGGGCAATTGTTTTGTAACAACTCCCTCATATGCCAAAGAACAAAATGTAAAAGCAACAAAAAACGGTAAAATAGGCGTAACAATTTTTGTTACTATTGAAAGAATAATTTTATGAAATTCTTCAAGCAAACTAACGGTTGTCGTAGATTTATTCCAGCATACGGCGACACCTATCAAAACAGAAATCACTAAAGCGCTCATCACGCTCATAATGGGAGGAAGCCCTAACTCAAATATAGCCTTAGGCAACGCCTTTGATTGAGCGACGCTAGAGCTTATATTCAAACGAGGTATAATTTCAAATCCGCTAAAGCAAGACATAAATGCCGCGCCTATGCTTGAAACATACGCTAAAACAAATGCAAATGCCAAAACTTTTGAAACATTTTGCCCTAATCTTGCAACTGAAGGCGCAATAAAACCTATAATAATTAACGGCACGCAAAAAAATATAAAAGATCCTAAAATACTTTGAATGGTAACGACAACTTGCATTAAGTAAATGTTCGCAACACAGCCTACGGCAATTCCTATTACCATACTAAAAACAAGTCTTGCCGGCAAACTGCTTAAAAACTTCTGCATACTGACATCTCCTTATAATTTAACACATATAGCCATATATGCGTTATAGGCTATAGTGTATCTTCATACTCTATGTCAAATATTTTACAGAAATAAACGATTAAAAGTATACAAAATAAAAACGACTGTCTAATATTTACAAAGATAAGCTGTCGTTTTAAAGCTAAATATTTACTTTGCAGGCACAACTGCGCCTTTGTATTTTTCTGCAATAAATTTTTTCACTTTATCGGATTTTAGAGCGTTAACCAAAGCTTTAATAGCCGGGTCATTGAGCCTCTTTGGGCTTACGGCAACTATGTTGGCGTATAAAGAATCCGTATCTTCACTGAAGATTCTCGCTTTATTTACGTCAATACCTGCTTCCAAAACTTTGTTAGACCACACGATATAAGCGTCAAACTGATCTCTTACTCTTGTAACTAAAGACGGATCAAGTTCAACAATTTTAATAGGTTTTACGTATTTCTCAATATCGCGTATGCTTGCAATAGCGGGAGTTATAGACTTTTTCAATTGTATAAATCCTGCTTTTTCAAGAAGCTTAAGACCTCTGTATTCGTTGGCGCTGTCGTTACAAATAGCTATTTTAGCATTTGCAGGTAAATCCGAAATTGATTTATATTTGTCAGAGTATATAGACATAGGCTCAACGTGAATATTTCCAGCGTTAGCTAAGCTTAAATTTTTGTCTTTTGCCTGAGCATCCATATATATAGCGTGCTGAAAATAATTGGCGTCTAACTCTCCGTCTGAAGTTTGCGCGTTTACAAGGGTTGTGTCAACAACGACGTAAAGCTTTATTGTAATTCCCTGTTTTTCTAAATCAGGTTTAATGAATTCAATAATATCTGCGTGGGGGACGGCGTCAGCCGCAATTTTTAAAACAACTTTCTTTGAATCGACTGCAAAAACAACATCGCATGACGTAAACAATACCGCGCATGCTAATACAAAAAAAATTTTTGCTTTCATTTTTCTCTCCTGCAAAACCCAAGGCTTTATATGAGACGTCTTTTTTTAAGTATTTTCTTTGAGATAAAAGCGCCAAAAAGCTGTAGACATTCAACGCCAACCAAAAGAACTATAATAACCGCCGCAAGAATATCTGAACGGTATCTATTGTAACCAAAACGCACGGCAAGCTCGCCAAGCCCTCCGGCTCCAAAAGAACCAGCGATTGCGGTTATTGATATAAGCGTTATTGTAAGAACTACAAAATTCCTTATTAAAGTGGGCAAAGATTCAGGCAGCATGACTTTGAAAATAATATCCAAGTTTGACGCGCCCATAGCCTTAGCAGCTTCCACTTTGCCTTTAGCTACTTCAAGAATGCTGTTCTCAACCAGCCTTGAAAATATAGGTATACAAACAATAGATAAAGACACAATAAAGGCTTTGGGTCCATAAGACGCGCCTACTATCACTCTTGACAACGGCAAAAAAAGAATAACAACAATCATGGAAGGCAAAGATAAAACTGAATTTATACTTGCTCCGAAAACTTTATTAAAAATAGGCATAGGGCGAAGTCCATCTTTGTCTGTAATATAAAGCAAAATTCCAAAAAATAAACCAAAAGATATTGTAATAGTAGTTGATATAGCCGTCATATAAACGGTCTGCCATGTTGCCGGCAAAACGTATCCCCACACTTCAGCGCTAAAAACTCGCGCTAAAAATTCGCTCATATTCCGGCGCCTCCGCCCGCATAGTCAAACTTTGCCAAATCGGAGTTATTCTTTATAAAAACTTTGGTAGTTTCGCTTGAGGGGTTTGCAAAAATCTCTCTCACGTTTCCCTTTTCTGCTATCAAGCCGTCTTCAAGAACAGCCATATTATTACAAGTATACTTTATAACGTCTAAAGAATGAGTAATTAGAATAATAGTAAGCTCGAGCTTTTTATTTATGTCTTTTAGAATGTCTAACACGGAAAGAGAAGTCACGGGATCTAAAGCAGAAGTAGCCTCATCGCTTAATAAAATGTCGGGATTATTAGCTAAAGCTCTTGCTATACCAACGCGTTGCTTTTGCCCCCCTGAAAGCTGTCCCGGATAAAAATCTTTTTTATCAGATATATTTACAAGCGCTAAAATCTCAGTTACTCTTTTTTCTATTTCCCGCTTGCTTTTACCGGCTACTTCCAAAGGGAAAGCGACATTGCCGTAAACAGTTCTGGAGTCAAAAAGATTAAAGTGCTGGAATATTATGCCTATTTTTTGCCTATAGAGATTCATCTCTTTTTTGGAAAGTTTGTCTATTTCGCGATTGCCTATACGGATTGCGCCAAAAGAAACCGTTTCAAGACGATTTATACAGCGAATAAGAGTAGATTTGCCTGCGCCGTTAAATCCAATAATTCCAAAAATATCGCCTTTCTGTATCTCTAAATTTATACCCTTAAGAACTTCAAATTCTTTATCTTGATTTTTAAATTTCTTAGAGACATTTTTTATCTCTATAAACGGTGCCGCCATTGCTTCCTCTTGTAAACTAAAATACCACATGGAAATAGAACTCGCATTCTACCAGTTTATTATATATATGTCAAGAAATTTAATAAAACATATATGAATTACATGTTTTAGAAATCGCCGACCTCTACAGCAAGCCCAATAATTGAGACATGGCTTTTGCGGATTTCATTGGAATAAATATATCTGCGATTTCATTTGTAAAATATGACGGCGTTGGATTTATTTCAATAATTACCGCTCCATTTCTTTTCGCCTTCGCCTCAAAAGGTAAAGACGCCGCAGGGTATACAACGCCTGTAGAACCTATAACAAGCATAACGTCGCATTCCTTGCTTGCCTCAATAGACTTGCGCATGTCTTTTTCAGGAAGTATTTCCCCGAAAAAGACAAAATCAGGTTTTAACATTGCGCCGCATTTTTCACAGCGAGGCGCGGTTTTTAAATCAAAATTTTGAACTAAATATTTACTTGCGTCGTTAATGCAAGTTAACTTGCTCGCATTTCCATGCAGTTCGTATACATTTTTACTGCCAGCTTTTGCATGAAGATTGTCAATATTTTGGGTTATTACCGCTTTAATTATTCCTTTTTGTTCAAGTTTTGCAAGAGCAATATGAGCGGCGTTGGGGTTTGCTTTAAGAGTCGCTTCGTAAAAACCGTCGCAAAGCATTTCCCAAGCTTCTTTAGTATGCGAAGAGAAATAGTTTATTTCAAAAAGTTTCTCCTCGTATTTATTCCAAATTCCGTTTTCGCCCCTAAAAGGTGCTATTCCGCTTTCAACGGAAATACCGGCCCCAGTAAAAGCAACCGCATATTTTGACTCTTTTAACACTATAGCGGCATTCTTTATAAGTTCCATTATTCTTATACCGCTCCTAAAATGTGATAAATTCAAGAACCAAAAGTTGAAATTGCTTGTAGCATATATTTTTGATAAAATCTATGTCTTAGTCTTATAAGGAAGGGAGTTTTATCATGGCCAAAAGAGATCTATTATCGATTTACGACCTATCTGCAAAAGAAATTAAAACATTGCTCAGCAAAGCATTTGAACTGAAAAAAAAGAGAACGACTCTTGATATTTTCAGAGGCAAAACTTTGGGCATAATACTTGAAAAACCTTCAACGAGAACAATGGTTTCTTTTGCTGCGGCTATGGTTCAACTTGGCGGAACGCCTATTTTTCTTAACATTGAGAAAACGCAGCGTTCGCGAGGCGAATCCATACATGACACGGCTATAGTATTGTCTCGTTATTTAGACGGTCTAATGATAAGAGCTTTTAAACATTGCGACGTTGAGGAATTTGCCAAACATTCAACTGTCCCCGTAATAAACGGTCTTACCGACCGAGAACACCCATGCCAAATTTTGGCAGACGTTATGACTATGACGGAATTTTATAAAATAACAACGCCTGAAGGTTTGAAAAAAATTAAAATTGTATATATTGGCGATGGAAATAATATCTCAAACTCCCTTCTTGCAATAGCGTCAATTTTAGGGCTGGACTTAACTTTAATAGCTCCAAAAGAATATCTGTCAAGAAAAGAATTATTAAACAAGTCTTTGGAATATATTCCAAAGAGCAAAGCCGAAATTAAAGTTACGGACGATATAAATGCCGCGGAAAATGCCGACGTAATATACACGGACGTTTGGACTTCCATGGGCTTTGAATCTGAAGAAAAGAAAAGGAAGAAGTTGTTTGCGCCTTATCAAGTAAATTCCGAACTGCTTAAAAAGGCTTCTCCAAAATGTATAGTACTGCATTGTCTTCCTGCAATAAGAGGCGAAGAAATAACGGAAGACGTTATGGCAAAACATGAAAATTCTATATTTGCGCAAGCTGAAAATAGGCTACACGCTCAAAAAGCAGTTCTGCTGCAATTCCTAAAGTAAAATTATGCATAAAAAAATTATTCTCGCCTCAGCTTCTCCCAGAAGGATAGCCCTGCTTAAAGAGTGGGGTCTCTCTTTTGACGTTGTTCCAAGCGGCATTGACGAAAAAACAAATCTTATAAAACCTTCCTACTTAGTAAAAAGTCTTGCTTATCAAAAGGGGCTTTTTGTGGCAGATAAATATCCAAACAGTTTGGTTATATCTGCAGACACCGTTGTAGCGTTAAATGGACGTATTGTAGGAAAGCCTAAAGACAAGAAAGAATCCGAAAACATTGTTAGAGAATTAAACGGCAGCATCCATAAAGTGTATACTGCCGTTACGTTAATACGCAAAGATAAGGAATCCGTTTTTTACGACGTTGCTTGCGTTAAAATGAAAAAACTGTCTGAAGCCGAACTTAAACGGCTTTTTGGAAAACACATGGATAAAGCCGGGTCTTACGCCGTTCAAGATTCCGACGATAGCTTTGTAGATAAAATTTACGGCGATTACTACACCGCGGCGGGGCTTCCGCATATCAAACTTATAAAAGAATTAAAGAAGTTTAACGTCCATTTGTTATAGTTTATTTCATTATTTCCAACCCTGGATCTATTTTGAAAAATGACAGTTCTTAAGAGTAAAAAGGGCAACTAATCAATAAACTCAGGCGTCAATCAACAAATAACAAAGACCGAGGCGCAGATTTAATCTGCGCCTCTTTAAAAAACTTACAAATTTATATTTTTAGATTTTGAATTTGTAACCGACGTTAATTCCAATGTTCTTATAAGACTCCTCTGCATCTTTATCGGCGACCTTAGAAAATACGCAATCTTGCACAGCGTAAGTTACATCAAAGAGAAGTCCATTAGAAAACTCATACCCTAAACCTAAAGCGCGATAAAAACCGCCTTTATTTTCTACATCATACCTATCGCAGCGAGCTTTCCCAAATCCTAGATTTCCTTTTACAAAAACTCCCCTGGCGCAATCATCTCTACTACTTAAAAATCAGATCGCCGCTCATTATCTTTGAGTTTCTTATTGCGCCCACATACCACTCGGATAAAATTACATTTACTTTTGTGAAGAATAAATCGTTCTTGTTTATAGGAGGATTTCGTTTACCTCTAGACTCAACTTCGTAATTCCAGAGTTTTACGGAAGAAGCCATTATCATTTTTACTTTGTTTGCGGTTATTTGTTTTCTTCTAAGATTTTCATAGTCTTTAGGTCTCATATGCGCGGCGGTTAAAAATGCCGCATACTTGCGCATGCTAAAAGTACCGCCGTCTCTAAATTCCAAAGAGTTTTGTAAATCTGCTTTTAATTCTTCATCGGCGACAACAATCCCATATTTTACGGCTTCCTGACAAAACAGCTCAGTTTGAACTAACGTTTGGATAACTCTCGCTTTAATTTCATTTAACTCTTTTTCATCTAAAGGTTTATTTGCGGTTTGTTGGAAACTTCTCGCTGAGCTTGTATAAATTGAATAAAACAAATTTATAGAGATTTTGGTTCCGTTTACTTTAGCGGCAAAATCTGAAGACTTATTAAATAAGTACGACCCTGCTCCAAAAAATATTCCACCTAAAAAAGTTACTATCGTTACAATAAAAATTGCCCGCATGCGCTTCCTGAAAAAGTTCATCATTTCGTTTCCGCTCCGTCAATTGTTTCTTTTATAGTCATTGAAGATTTCCCGTAGAATTGCGCCCCTTCCGCTATGGCAAGAGCATTTGCTTTTATATCTCCGAATATTTTTGCAGACGGAAGCACTTCTATGGTTTCTGCAGCGTTTATATTTCCCTTTATAGAGCCGCCCACTAAAATAACGTTACTTTCTATGTCTCCAGTTATTTCAGCCGTTTCGCCTATTATTACGCCTCCGGCGTAAATATTTCCAGAAACTTTACCGTCTATACGCATAACTTTATCCGTTTTTATAGTACCTTCAAAAACCGCATTACGCCCTATGAGAGTCTCTACTTCGTCAAGCAAATTTTTCGCCTTTTTTTTAAGCATTGTCGTTCCTCTCAGTTTTAGCAAAAAAATAATCCGTTAAATACCGCTTCGGATTTACAGCTCTTCCTTTAAAGTAAACTTCGTAATGCAAATGCGAACCTGTTGACGAGCCGGTATTTCCCATTTTGGCAATTATCTGTCCTCTTGACACATAAGACCCCGTTTTAACAAGTTTCTTTGAGAGATGTCCGTAAACCGTTCTGTAATTATGACCATGGTCTACCACTACAATATTGCCATAACCTGACTGCCAACCTGAATAAACAACTCTGCCGTTTGCCGTACAAAATACAGGAGTATGCAATTTATTCGCTATATCAAGCCCTGAATGGAAATCCCTTACCAAATATATAGGGTGCATTCTAAAACCGTAAACCGAAGTTATTCGTCCATCGCAAGGCCAACCGCAGGGCGTAGCCATAAATATAGACTTCTGTTTATCTATGTGCGTTATTATCTCATCATAGCTTTGCTCCATAAACTTATGCTTTTTACAGAGAATGTCCGTTTGCCGAGACAACTCTGAATATTTTAGATTAACAGGCTTTCCTGAAAGAATTGACATTAAAATGTTTGTATTGACAGGCGCAGGTCCGCCTTCGCCAAAATTTTGACCAAAACCTTCTTCTATTATAGATTTTTTCGTATTTAGAGAAAGCAGTCTGCGGATTTTTTCATCATGTCGCTGAGTTTGTTCAAACATAGATTCTATCTTTTCAAGCCGGTTTGCCAAAAAGAAAAATCTGAATTTCATTATCTTGTTGTCGGCTTTTGTCGCGGCATAATCAATATGCCTGCCCGCAATGTATCCTGACCAAACAGTTACGACAGTCCACGACAACATAAAAACGCACATAGCCATTAGAGAAACGGTAACTTTAAAAGGACTTTTTTTACCATGAGGAATAAAAAGTATAGTAACGCGCTTTTTAAACCCAGCTCTAATTTTACTGAGAGTTTTCATGAAATAATAGTACAAATTACATATTTCAATGTCAAAGGGGCATCATACTAACTATAAGTATGTCTTCTCATATGTATTGAACATAATATGCCTATAGCGCAAAGAGATGAAAGAATTGAAGAGCCGCCGTAAGACAAGAGAAGCAAAGGCATTCCCGTTACCGGCGTCATGCCCATAACCATACCTATGTTGATTACGGCGTAAAATGCAAACATTGTGGCAATGCCAGTCGCTACAAGAGAGCCGTATCTGTCGCGCGCTTCTTTTGCTATAACAAGCGCGCGCCAAATAAAAAATAAATAAAAAAGAAGCGTAAGTTGGGCTACAATCCAGCCGCCTTCTTCGCCTATAACTGAAAAAATGAAGTCCGTATGCTGCTCGGGCAAAAAGCCGAGCTGCGTTTGCGTGCCTTTTTTAAATCCTTTTCCTGCAAACTTTCCTGAACCTATGGCAATTTTTGACTGTATGACGTTATATCCAGAACCTCTCGGATCAACCTGCGGATCTAAAAATACCACAAGCCTTCTCCTTTGATAATCTTTTAGAGATTTTTCTACAAACACTGAAGACGCGCAACCCAAAACTATAGCTCCGCATAAAACGACTGGATAAACTATAGATATTCTAATTTTCAACTTCCACAAAAACCCCCAGCCGCTCATTATTAAAACCAATACCAAAACAACAATATAAATAACAACGCTGCCATTTTTCAAAAACAACGCTATATTGGTTAAAAATATTTCGTTTTGGGCAATTTTCAACTGCATATCAAAAAACGTCCCAATAAGAGGAATGCCAACCGCAAGACTTGCTCCGACAATTATGCATAACAGATAGAAAGGCTCTACGTCTATAGCAAACAGAAGAAGCAACGTAACGGGAAAATAAGAGAGCGTTGAAGAAAAATCCGGCTGCATCATTATTAGAGCTAAATGCCCCAAAAGCAGGGCAAAAACTGAAATTAGAAAAGAAACTCTTTTGGATTCTTTAGCTTTTGAGTCAAGAAAAGAAGCTAAAACTAAAATGTACATAATTCTTGCTATCTCTACGGGCTGGAAAGATATAAATCCAAAATCAAACCAACCTTTTGTGCCTCTTTTTACGGAACCAAAAACTAAAACTGAAATTAAAAGAACAAGCGATAAAGCGTAAACTAATTTACCCAAATGTTTATAATATTGATAGTTAAAACTTGTAAGAAGCAAAAGCCCCGCAAAACCTATGCTGGCAGCCAAAGACTGCACTGAAAGATATCTGAAGGACATTTCGTAATTTGCGCCTGCAGAATATATGAACGTAAAACTTATGCCTATTAAAATAGCCACTGCTACAACTAAATACCAATCTATGTTGTTTGAAACAAGACGCTGAAAAAAGTTCTTCTCTTGGCTTGTCATCTTGCCGATTCCTTATTATATTCAGTTTCAGACCCTATGTTAAAATATGTTTCGTAAATTTTTCTACCTATAGGAACAGCGTTTACGCCGCCGCCGCCGCCATGCTCAACTATAACGGCAAGGACAATTTCAGGATTGTCAGCCGGCGCATAAGAAATAAACCAAGCGTGATCTTTCCCTTGTGGATTTTGCGCCGTACCGGTTTTTCCCGCCACTTTAATATCTTTAAATTTACATCTTTTTCCAGTTCCAGACTCAACAGTTTCCAATAAAGCCGTATGGAGCAAAGACCAAGTACGTTCCGACAATTCTATCTTTTCTCCATTCTCAGCTTTGCGTCTGTATAATTCGTTTCCGTTTACGTCTATAACTTTTTCAACGGCGTAAGGTTTATTGCATATGCCTTTGTTTGCAATGGCAGACATCATATGCGCCATTTGAAGAGGCGTTACCCACAGAGCGCCCTGCCCAATGGCAAATATAACAGTATCGCCTTGAAGCCACTTCATTTTCATATTAGATTTTTTCCATTCCGGACTTGGAACAAAACCTCTTTTTTCGTTAGGCAAGTCTATACCGGTCTTACGACCCAAGTAGAATTTTTTTGAAAAATTCTCGAGATTTTTTACGCCAAGTCTAAGCCCAAGCTGGTAAAAATAAATATTACACGACTGAGCCGTTGCATGAATTAAATCCAATTGTCCGTGACCCGGCTTGTGCCAGCAAGTGTAATGCCTGTCGCCAAGCTCAAACTTTCCCGTACATAAAACTTTTTCTGACGGATCTAAGTTCAGGACTTCAACGGCAGCCGCAAACGTAACTACTTTAAATATTGAACCGGGAGGGTACAACGCCTGCAGCGTCCTATTAAAAAGAGGAAGATTTTTATCTTTTAAATATTTACTATATTCTTTGCGTCTTATCTTGTTTGTGTCAAAACCCGGACACGAAACCAAAGCCAGTACCGCGCCAGTTTTTGCGTCTAAAACCACAGCCGCGCCTTTATCAGAATCGCTGTTTTTTAAAGCGTCGTAAGCGGCTTTTTGTATCTTTGAATTTATTGTGGAGTATACGGCGGCTCCAATTTCTGGACGCACATATTTGGACGCTTTTACTCTGCATCCCCTCGCATTTACTTCAATCTGCCACCCTCCGCTTTTACCTTGAAGGTATCCATCGTAAGTCTGCTCTATGCCGCCTCTGCCTATGTAATCTCCGGGTTTATACCCTTGCTCAGACAATTCTTCTATTTCTTCAGCTTTTATTTCGCTCGTATATCCAGTAACGTGGCTTGAGGCTTCCCCTATAGGATAGACTCTGCGCGGCTCTCTTGCGACAGTAATGCCACGAAGACGCAGGTTCTGCTCGCGGACTTTGAACATCTCTTCTTTGGTAAGATTATCGGCAAGTTTTAAAACTCTCCCATACTTATTGCCGTTGTCCGCTTTGGGTTTTATATCTCTGCCTAAAATTCGCCCCAGTTCTTTTAAAGTTTCGTCCGATATTTTTTCGCGACCGTCAGGAGGGTAATATAAAGCAACATAAGCAAATTCGTTGCCAACAAGAACTTTATTATCGGAAGAGTAAATTACGCCCCTTGGGGCATATTCGTTTGTGTTATGCAGTCTTTGCTGTTCTGAAATAGCTTTATATTTATTTCCTTTCACAATTTGTAGATAAAAAAGCCTTATTGAAAGACAAACAAAAAGCAATATAAAAAACGCAAGGATAATCTTGTGTTTTTCAAGAAAGTTTTCATAAGCAAAACGATCTTCTCTTTGCCAAGCCACTTTATGCGTCCCTTCTAGCAAAGAGTTCTAACCGGTCTAATATAAAAAATACAACCGGCGCAAACACAGCAGTTGATAATATTTTAAATACAGCTTGAGCGGTAATAAAAGGCGAAGGACCGTTCTCGCCTGCGGGAAGAACCCAATAAATAAAGCTAAACCCAAACCAATAAGTTAGATTTGCCAGCAAAACTATTACAACTTGAGCCGGAAGCCTATCTTTGTCAAAATTTTTGTTCATCATACCTGTTAAGAAACCAACAAACGTAAACATTACGGCTCGTATGCCAAAAACGTCAGTTGAAAAAACATCCCATGTAAGACCAAACAAAAAGCCAATTATTTCAGTAGACACAACGCCTCTTGTAAGTCCAAGATAGACAACCAATATAAGTATAAAATTGGGGAAAACCCCGCCAACGCTGAGATATTTGCCGAAGAAAAACTGCAGCATGCAAAAGATTATATAAAGAAGAAAATAAACAATAATTTTTTTCATTTGTACTCTTCCTGCGGCGCAAGAATAACGGCATCATAAACAACGTTGGACTCAAAATATACTTCAGCAGTAGCAGTTTTAAAATCAACGCATGTATCCTCTATAACTTCTTTTATAACTCCTACGGGAGCGCCTTTAGGGAACACTGAACTTAGCTCGCTTACGACAATCTCATCTCCGGGCTTAACACCAGATTCCGACGGTATATAGGTTATTTTTATAAAATTGGAATTAAATCCTTCCGCAAGACAGTTAATTCCCTTGTCTTTAATTTCAACAGGAAGTTCGTAGCTTGAATTTGTTATCAAAGCTACTTTTGCGGACGATTTGTAAACCTCTATTATTTTCCCAAGAACGCACAGAGTATTCTTGCTTTTATTGAATATTACTACAGGAAAATCTTCCTTTAACGCCTCGTTTTCGCCTTTATCTACTATAAGCCATTGATACCATTCGCTAGGTTCTCTTGCGGAAATTCTAACAAAAACAGATTTTGTATTTTTGATTTTTTCAAGATTTAGGAGTTTTGATAAGTTGTCGTACTCTTTTGAAATAACATCGTAATTGCGGAGTTTGTCTTCAAGGGCTTGATTCTCTTGTTTGTAGGCAATATTCTCCTGATACAAAAAAACTATAGCCTTAATATTGTCAGCGAGACGTCCCGTAAAACGAAATATATTATTTGCCGACGCCACATTTGGATAAGCGATATAATAAACAAGGTCTTTTATAAGACTTACATACGGGGAAGTTCTTCCAATTATAAGCGCAAATCCAAAAACAAGAAGGACGGCAAATATTATGTTACCGTATCTTGTTTTTTGAGTTTCACGCATTAAAAATCCTAATGTTATACGTTTCTTTTTTGGGATCTTTTTACGTTGTCCAACTCTTCCAAATACGCGCCTGTGCCTCTGGCAACGCATGTAATGGGATCGTCGGCGATATTTACAGGCAACTCTGTTTCTTGAGAAATAAGTTCAGGGATACCTTTAACAAGCGAGCCTCCTCCGCTCAAAATTATTCCTTTGTCAACAAGGTCGGCTGAAAGTTCGGCAGGAGTTTCTTCAAGAACGTTCTTTACAACTTCTATTATTTTTCTAATAGGGTCCTCAATCGCCGTTCTTATTTCTTTAGAAGAAACAGAAACAGTCTTTGGCAGACCTGTAAGCAAGTCTCTTCCTTTAACGCCCATTGTCAATTCTTGCTCTAAAGGAAATACAGAGCCAATTTTTATTTTAACAGATTCGGCCGTATTTTCACCAACGGAAAGATTATGGTTGCGTCTAAAATACTGAACTATGGCTTCGTCCATTTTATCGCCCGCAACTTCAAGAGATTTAGCCACAACCATTCCGCCAAGAGAAAGAACAGCCACTTCTGTGGTACCGCCGCCAATATCTACTATCATGCTGCCTTCCGGGTCTTGAATTGGTATTCCGGCGCCTATTGCGGCAGCCATCGGCTCGTCTATAAGGTGGACTTCTCTGGCGCCCGCCTGCTCGGCAGACTCTCTTACGGCTCTTCTTTCTACTTCCGTAATACCTGAAGGAACGCCTATAACTACTCTTGGATGCAAAAGAGTTCTTTTATTGTGGACTTTCTTAATAAAATATCTAATCATTTTTTCGGTTGCTTCAAAGTCCGCTATAACGCCGTTTCTCAAAGGTCTTACTGCAATAATGTTTGCAGGGGTTTTGCCAAGCATTTTTTTCGCTTCTATTCCTATAGAAAGCACTATTTTTGTATCGCGCTCCATAGCGATTACGGACGGCTCTCTTAAAACAATGTTTTTGCCTTTGATATAGACTAAAACTGAAGCGGTCCCAAGGTCAATTCCCATATCGTTAGAAAACAACCCAAAAATATAATTAAACATTTATTTCCTCGCGCGGATTAAAAAGCGGAGAGCGGCGAGCATACAAATAAACAGATTCCCGATTATTTGGCTTTATTGTCCGTTCTCCACTTTTAAGTTTGTGATTGTTTATATTACTAATTTTACTATAGCGACGTCAGCGCTATCGCCGCGTCTTGTTCCAACTTTCAAGATTTGAGTATACCCGCCGTTTCTCTCTTTATATCTCGGCGCCAACACGGCAAAAATTTTCTTAACAACATCTTTACTGCGTATCTCGCCGCTTACGGCTCTTATAGCGCTTAAATCCGCTTTTTTAGCTTTTGTCAAAAGTTTCTCAGAATAACTTACAAGTTCTTTAGCTTTAGGCAAAGTAGTTTCTATCTTTTCATGAAGAAACAACTGAGTAGCTAAATTGCGAAGCATGGCTTTTTTGTGAGAACTCGTTACCCCAAGTTTGCTCCCGTTATAAGTTTTTATCATTTCTTCTTAACTCCGTCTTTAAATCCCATTCCAAGCGATAAATTCAACTCTTGAAGTTTACCCTTAACTTCTTCAAACGAACGTTTTCCGAAATTGCCAAAGTTCATCAAATCATATTCGTTTACTTTAACAAGGTCGCCAATTGTATTTATGTTCTGATTTTTTAAGCTATTTAAAGATCTTGTTGAAAGATTCATAGAGGTTATAGGCTGAGTAAAAATGCCTTCTTGCTTTATATCAGTATAATGCGCCTTTCCAGCGCCTTTAGGAACAACAGATTCATCTTCAGCAGGCTCATCAGTGAAAATAATAAGTCTATTTCTCAAAATCTTTGCAGATTTTATTAAAGCGTCCTTCGGAGCGACTGATCCGTCCGTCCATATTTCCACAATAAGCTTGTCATAGTTAAGAGTCTGCTCTACGCGAGTATTTTCCACTTCGTAGTTGACTCTTGTTACAGGAGAATATAGAGAGTCCAAGAATATAGTGCCAACGGGGTATTTGTCCGCTTTTGCCTCTTCTGCAAGAACGTACCCCTTGCCTTTAGTGGCTTCCATTTCTATTTCAAGAGTTGTTCCATTGTCTATATTTGCAATTTCCTGCTCGGGATTCATTATATCAACATTGAGGTTTTGCTCAATATCTTTAGCAGTTACCTTTCCCGCTTTTTTTACTTTTAGGTACAATCCCTCAGGACCGTCGCTGTTCAACTTTAATCTTATCTTTTTTAAGTTTAAAACTATCTGAGCCACATCTTCATTTACGCCTTTCAAAACCGCAAACTCGTGCATAGCTCCCGCAACTTTTATGGAAGAAATTGCTGATCCTTCAAGGCTTGAAAGAAGGATTCTTCTCAACGAATTGCCTATCGTATGACCATAACCGCGCTCAAAAGGTTCAGCGATTAAGCGTCCATAGAACTTAGTAGCGGTTTTTTCGTCTAATTTAAGTTTACGTAGTTTTTCTAAATCCAATGCTTTCATTCTTTATAACCTCACTTAACAAGCTCTTCGCAGCCGTTAATTTATTTTGAATAATATTCAACTATAAGCTGACTGTTTATAGGGTGAGAAACTTCCCCTGCCAAAGGTTCGCTTGCTACTGTCCCCTCAACTTTGTTTTTGTCAAAACTCAACCAAGACGGAACGTTTGAAGACGTCCCTTCAACCAATTTCTTTATAACGGCGTTTGCCTTGTACTTCTCAGGCACCGTTATAATATCGCCCGCTTTCACTTGATAACGAGGCACGTCTATTTTTTTGCCGTTTACCAAAATATTTCCGTGATTTATTGTTTGTCTTGCCATTCTCTTAGAAGAAGCCAAGCCTAAACGATACGCCACGTTGTCAAGCCTAAGCTCAAGAATCTTAAACAAGTTGTCTCCGGTTGAACCTTTCATTTTTTCAGCCGTCTCGTAATAGTGGACGAACTGTTCTTCAGTTAAACCGTAAACTCTTCTTGCTTTCTGTTTCTCGCGCAAGTGTTTTGCATAGTCGGACATTTTTGACTTCATTGCTCCGTGCTGTCCGGGAGCATTTTTGCCTCTTTTTTTGTCAAGAGCGCATTTTGAAGAACATCTTTCCCCTTTAAGAAAAAGCTTTTCTTTTTCACGACGACACAACTTACATACTGAACATAAATAACGTGACATCTATTAAAATCCTCCCATGTTGTTTTTACTATATCTAAATAAAATCCGACGACAGCCGTTGCGCCGAACGCCATTTTCAACGTTATACTCTTCTTGGTTTTGGAGGACGACACCCGTCGTGAGGAACAGGCGTAATATCTTTTATAGCCGTTATTGCAAGACCCGAACTCTGCAAACCTCTTATAGCCGTTTCTCTTCCCGGACCAGGACCGTTTACAAAAATGGCAACGCTTTTTACGCCAATATCCATAGCCTTTTTACCTACCGCAGCCGCAGTCATCTGAGCCGCAAAAGGCGTGCCTTTTTTTGTTCCTTTAAATCCTGAACCGCCTGCAGACGCCCAAGACAAAGTGTTTCCTCTTTCATCGGTTATATTAACAATCGTATTGTTAAATGTTGACAATATATACGCTTTAGCTACTCCGCCGGTATATTTTTTCTTTTTAGAGCCGACGGTCTTCTTTTCCTCTGCCATGCTTCCTCCGTTCTTGTTTTACGAATATATAACTTTAACTTAAACATTTCTCGTCGGTAATTAGCGACAACCAAACATCAGCCCGACGCTTAGCCCTTCTTACCCGGAGCTGCGGCCTTGCCCGCTCCTACGGTCTTTCTCTTACCGCGTCTCGTGCGGGCGTTGGTTTTAGATCTCTGTCCTCTTACGGGAAGATTTCTTCTGTGACGCGAACCTCTATAGCTCCCGATTTCTATAAGTCTTTTAATATTTGCTTGGATTTCTCTTCTGAGATCTCCTTCAACTTTTAAATTTTTTGTTATAAAATTGTTTATTTTGTTTACTTCTTCTTCAGTTAAATCTTTAACTCTTTTAGCGGGATCCAATGAAAGTTCCGTTATAATTTCGTTTGATATGGCAGACCCTATTCCGTAAATATATCTTAACGCTATATCAAGTTTTTTATTCTTTGGTAAATCTACTCCGGCAACACGAGCCATTTGTCTATCCTCCAGATTGTTTGCTTCTTTTTTATCTAATTAAAACCAAAATAACAGACGCCTTTCAGTCGCTATCTTTTATACTTTACGACTTATCCTTGTCTCTGCTTATGCTTAGGCTCTGAGCATACAACCCTTACTACGCCTTTGCGTTTTATAACTTTACACTTCTGACAAATAGGTTTTACAGATGCTCTGACTTTCATTTCATGCTCCATTATTTCTATATCTTTGACAGTTCCGTATTATACACAAAATAACAAAAAACAACGCGCGCCGCTAGCACAGCGGCTTGTCTATCTCGTTATTTTACAACCGTTTTTTACTTCTCTCTGTACGTAATTCTGCCTCTTGTTAAATCATAAGGAGAAAGCTCAACTTTAACTTTATCGCCGGGAAGTATCTTTATATAATGCACTCTCATCTTTCCGCAAATATGCGCTAATATTACATGACCGCCCTCTATAAGCTCTACTCTAAACACAGCGTTTGGCAAAGATTCTAAAATCCTGCCTTCAACAATAAGTTTCTCTTCTTTAGCCATTCTCTACCTTTGTTAGAATTTCGTAACCGCTTTCCATTATCGCCACGGTATGCTCAAAATGAGCGCTTAAACTTCCGTCTCTTGTAACAACAGTCCAATCATCGTCCAACATGCAAACTTCGCAACTTCCCTCGTTTATCATAGGCTCTATTGCGAGAACCATTCCGGGAAGAAGCTTAATTCCCGCATCCGCTTTGCCGTAATTTGGAATTTGAGGCTCCTCATGCAGATTTCTACCTATTCCATGTCCGACAAAGTCTCTTACAACCGAAAAACCGGCGGTCTCGGCGACTGTTTGCACAGCGTTTGAAATGTCGCCAAGCCTGTTTGCAGGAAGCGCCTTTTCTATGCCTTTCTGTAAAGAGAGTTCCGTAATTTTAAGAAGATTAGCGGCGGTGTCGGAGATACTGCCGACTGCGTAGGTTCTTGCTGCGTCGCCATAATAGCCTTCGTAAAAAACGCCCATATCTACAGAAACTATATCGCCTGATTTTAGCACGCGGGAAGCATTCGGAATCCCATGCACAACTTCATCGTTTATTGATACGCACGCAGACGCGGGGAATGGACGACTTGCTCCCGGCGCACCCAAAAACGCAGGCGTCATTTTCAATTTTCTTATATACTTTTCCGAGAATTCGTCTATATCTTTCGTAGTTATTCCCGGTTTTATTATTTCATAGAGCTTTTCTAAAATTTCCCCTACAACTTTACCGGCAACTTTCATTTTCTCAATTTCTTTCGCCGTTTTTAACTCTATTGCCAGCTTTTTAAAAAACAATTTATTTTGCCTCTATGATGCGTTTTTTTATATCTTCAAACACTTCGGATTCACTTTTTAAACCGTCTATATTAACAAGCAATCCCATATTTTTGTAATAATCTATTAAAGGTCTAGTCTGTTTCTCATAGACGTCAAGCCTGTCTCTTACAACATTCTCTTTGTCGTCGGTTCTTTGGATAAGCTCACTATCGCAAGCATCGCATTTTCCTTCAACTTTAGGAGGAATAAAATCTACGCGGTAACTTGCGCCGCAAGAACAAACTCTTCTTCCTGAAATTCTCTTAACCGCCTCTTCAAAATGAACGTCTATAAAAAATACCGCGTCTATTTTCATGTTTTCAGATTTAAGCGTTTTGTCAAGCTCTCGGGCTTGATTGACAGTTCTTGGAAAACCGTCCAAAAGAAATCCTTTTTTTACGTCGCCTTTTTCAAGACGTTTCTTCACCATGTTGACAACTATCTCATCAGGAACCAACTGTCCCGATGCAAGGAGTTTGCTTATAACTTCGTCAGATTTTTTGGCTTCTCTAAGCATATCGCCCGTCGATAGATGGACTATGCCAAACTTTTCTACAATTTTTTTTGCCTGGGTTCCCTTCCCCGCTCCGGGAGGTCCCATAAGTATATAATTCATTTTTAACTCTTATCGCTTTATTTTTTATTATTTCAACAAATCTCAATTTTTTAAAAACTAAACTTCAACATTAATTTTAAGAACGCAGGATTTTGGGTTTAGACGACGCTTGCTTTAACTAAGCATACTCTCTTAGATACGCGAGATTGAAGCGTAAGAAAGTATAAACGCTCAAAAGGACAAGCTTTCTAACGCACGTTGAACCAACGACCTTTTATACGTCCTTCCTTCATAAATCCTTCGTAATGCCTCATTATCAAATGCGACTCTATTTGTCCGACAGTATCAAGAGATACGCCGACGACAATAAGGAGAGAGGTGCCGCCAAAGAAAAACGGAGCGCTCATAACGCTTCTCAGATAATCGGGCAAAACTGCAATACAAGCAACAAACAAAGCGCCGCCCAACGTAACTCTTTCAAGAACTTTTTGTATATAATCAGCCGTAGGTTCTCCAGGTCTGATACCGGGAACAAAACCGCCTGATTTTTTCATGTTTTCAGACAAATCTTTTGGATTAAAAGATATTGAGTTATAAAAATAGCAGAAGAAAATAACAAGTCCCGCATAAATCAAACTATAAACAACGGACCCGCCGTTAAACCATTCCGTAATTTTCTTTGCTATAGGAAAACCAAATATTGTCCAATTTGGAGTAAACTGAGCTATAGTCAAAGGCGCCGTTAAAATAGATACGGAGAAAATAACGGCTATAACGCCAGACTGGTCAACTTTTATAGGAAGGAAAGAAGACTGTCCTCCGTACATTTTTTTGCCGACCATTTTTTTGGCATAATGAATAGGAATTCTTCTCTGAGCAGTTTCAATCCAAACAACGGCTATCAAAACGGCAATTACAATAGCCGTAAGAGTTAGGACGTACAAGATTGAAATTTCTTCCATTTGAACAAGCTTTACAATACTCAAAACAGCGTGAGGAAGCCTTTCAACGATACCCGCAAAAATTATAAGGGAAATCCCGTTGCCAATACCTCTTTCCGTGACCTGCTCGCCAAGCCACATTATCAAAACCGTACCCGTAAGCAAAGTCGTAATGGTCAAGAACGTCCAAGACCAAGACGGCTCCAATACTATAGGCATACCCGAAGGCGTAGGGATTTTGGTTATCATCATAGTAAGACCAAAAGACTGAATAGCGCCTAAAATAAGAGTGCCGTATCTCGTAATTTGCGTAAGCTTTTTTCTTCCTTGTTCGCCTTCTTTTGCCAATCTGTCCAAATAAGGAATTATGTGAGCGCCTTGCATCAAACTCATAATAATGGACGCGTTGATATACGGCATAATACCC
The DNA here is from genome assembly GCA_031289055.1 of Candidatus Endomicrobiellum porotermitis. Lineage (GTDB taxonomy): Bacteria > Elusimicrobiota > Endomicrobiia > Endomicrobiales > Endomicrobiaceae > Endomicrobiellum > Endomicrobiellum porotermitis. The sequence continues at coordinate 11,048 of JAITQE010000026.1, read as the reverse complement.
ATAGAGAAAACAGACATCCTGTTGAGCGCTCCGCCCGAAAACATGTCTAAAAAGCCCAGCAATCCGTTAGCCTGCGCCGCAAATAAAGATTTTACAGCTTCTCCATTGATACCGGGAATAGGGACGGTAGCGCCTATTCTATATGCGACAATAATAAGCAATGTGAAAAATACTCTTTTTCTTAATTCAGGCACTCTAAAGATATCGCCAAAACTTTTTAGCATAATTTAATCCCATTATTTTAGACATTATTAATCATAATTCTCGCCGTCAATTCACATTCGCTGGCAAATATTTATACCTACTACAGCAATAAAGAACCAATCACAAAAAAGTTCTCGGGAACGACAATACGCTACTATTATACACAATTTTGTCGCTAAAAACAAAAAATGACAGACAAAGCTTTTCGCGCTTATATCCTTCATTTTTCAATCGCTACTCATATCTTTTTAACCGTTATTTAACAACTTCAGCTTTACCGCCTGCAGCGTTGATTTTTTCAATAGCAGACTTTGAGAAAGCGGCTACTTTAATAGTTAAAGCTTTCTTAAGATCGCCGACGCCCAAAATCTTTACAAGCTTTGCCTTTCCTGTAAGACCGGCTTCTTTAAGAACTTGAGGCGTAACTTCTACGCCTGCGTCAAACTTATTTAAACTTTCAACATTGACAATTTCGTATTCTTTGCGGAACGGATTATTGAAGCCTCTCTTAGGAATTCTCCTAAAAATAGGCATCTGCCCGCCTTCAAAGCCTATCTTCTTTGATCCGTCGCCCGAACGGGCTTTTTGTCCTTTAGATCCGCGCGTAGAAGTGCGACCGTGTCCAGAACCGACACCGCGTCCGACAATTTTCTTTCTATGCTTTGAGCCTTTTGCAGGCTTTAAATTATCCAAACCTATCATATTTCCACAGCCTCTTTCTCTCTGATTTTAGCGACGTATTCTTTTGAACGAAGAGCTTTAAGCGCTTCTATCGTCGCATAAACTACGTTAAACGGATTAGAAGAACGCATTGACTTCGTAAGGATATTTCTGATTCCCACAGCCTCAAGAACAGCTCTTACCGCTCCGCCGGCGATAACTCCAGTTCCGGGAGCCGCAGGCTTTAACAATACTTTTCCCGAGCCTGAAACGCCGATTATTTCGTGCGGAATCGTATTGCCCTTGAGCTGCACTGAAACCATATGTTTTGAGGCTTGCATACTGCCTTTTTGTATTGCGGCTTGAACTTCGTTTGCTTTGCCAAGACCGCAGCCCACTTTACCGACTCCGTCGCCTACCACTACCAAAGCGTTGAACGAAAATCTCTTCCCGCCTTTAACAACCTTTGCCACTCTGTTAACGGCGACAACAGTTTCTTTCAAGCCATTGTTATTTTGTTGTTTACCTATTTTCTCAGCCAACTTGTCCTCCTAAAACTACACGCTGCGTTTTTATCTTAAAATTTAGAAACACCTTTGTCGCTTCGCTCGGTGTTTCCGTTAAAAATCCAATCCGCTTTCTCTCGCGGCGTCCGCGAGAGCTTTAATCTTTCCCGTAAACTCATAACCTCTGCGATCAAACACAACTTTCTTAACGCCTTTTTCAGACGCTTTTTTAGCTATCAATTCCCCTACGGACTTTGCCGCCGCAACGGTATCCGTAACTTTCAACTTGCCTTTAAGCTCAAGAGACAACGTTGAAGCCGAAGCTAAAGTGGATCCCTTGCTGTCGTCAATGATTTGAGCATAAATGTGCTTATGTCCACGGTGAACGCTTAAACGAGGTCTTTCTTGCGTTCCCTCAATTTTGCTTCTTACTCTCTTAACGCGATAATCAAATCTTTTATTTGAATCTTTCATCTAAAATCCTCTATTTTTTGCCTGAGCTCGCTGCGGCTTTCCCGTCTTTTCTTATTATCTTCTCGCCCAAATATCTTATGCCAAAACCTTTGTACGGTTCAGGCGGCTTAGCCGCCCTAATTTTAGCGGCAAATGCGCCAACTTCATATTTATCAATCCCCGTTACCGTTATTAAAGTATTTTTGTCGGGCGTAAGAGCCGCAGTTACTTTCACAGTCGAAGGTATGGGAATATTTACAAGGTGAGAAAATCCCACCGCTAAAACCAACTTCTTACCGCCTTCTATATTTGCCTTATAACCAAGTCCTATAGCTTCAAGCTCTTTTTTGAACCCGTTTGTAACGCCCTCTATCATATTGACGACAAGACCTCTTATGAGACCATGAAGCATGTTATGCTTGCGGGATTCCTCAAGAGCTTCTACAAGAATACTGTCCTTGTCAATTTTTATGTTTATCTTAGTATCTATGCCTTGCGAAAGCTTCCCGCCAGGACCCACTATTTCTAACACGCCGTTGTTAAATTCTGCTTTCACCTTTTCCGGCATACGAACCGGTTTTTTGCCCAAGCGACTCATCGTTTGACCCTCAATATAAAATTTTTGCTATCGCGCAAATCCCGTCTCTAACAGGAACGGCTCAAAGCCTATATTACCAAATGTATCCTATAACTTCTCCGCCAACCTTCTCTTTTCTTGCTCGGTTGTCGGTCATTAAACCTTTTGAAGTGGAAACCAAGGTAACGCCTAATCCTCCTATGGTTTTAGGCATGTCTTCGTAGCCTTTGTAAATTCTCAAAGAAGACTTTGAAACTCTCTTTATTCCCTGTAGAACAGGTTTGCCGGAAGCTGTATATTTGAGATAAATTCTCAAGATTCCCTGCTTCTTGTCATCCGTGCTTTTATAGTTTACGACATATCCTTCTTCTTTTAAAATTTTAGCTATTTCCTTTTTCATTTTTGAAGACGGAATATCAACTTTTTCATGTAACTTTAGATTCGCGTTACGTATACGCGCGAACATATCTGAAATTGGATCTGTAATCATTAAACCGACCTCTTTTAAAATTTAGTGCTTATTACCAACTTGATTTTGTAAGTCCCGGTATTTCGCCGTTATGCGCCAATTTGCGCAAACATATCCTGCAAAGACCGAAATCTCTATAAAAGCCGCGCGGTCTTCCACACAGGCGACATCTGTTCCTGTATCGCGTTGCAAATTTCTGAGGTTTGCGCATCTTTGCTTCTGCTGAAGTTGTCGCCATAGAAAAATATCCTCTGCTTTATTTGTTTTCTCTGTTTTTGAACGGCATTCCAAAATGTTCCAACAACGCTCTTGCAGGTTCGTCTTTCTCAACTGTCGTTACGATAGTAATATTCATTCCCCTTGCTTTATCTGATTTTTCAACGTTGATTTCAGGGAAAATATACTGTTCTGTAAGACCTAAATTAAAATTGCCTCTTCCGTCAAAACAATTCTCAATTCCTCTGAAGTCTCTTATACGAGGAATTGCCACATTGATAAGCCTATCTAAGAATTCATACATCATTGCGTTTCTTAGAGTAACTTTTATACCTATAGGCATTCCTTGACGAATTTTAAAGTTTGAAACAGACTGCTTTGCGCGGCAAACCAAAGGTTTCTGCCCCGTAATAGCCTCAAGCTCTGCCGTAGCCGTATCTAAAACTTTACTATTTTCTTTAGCTTCGCTTAATCCGATATTTATGACAATCTTCGCAAGCTTAGGAATCTGATGAGCGTTCTTAAAATTGAACTGTTTTTTAAGTTCGCTTACTACATTCTTCTGATAAAATTCTTTTAAACGCGGTTGATTCATTATTCTGTCCTTATCCCCTTATACCATAAAACAAATTAAACGCATTTTTTTACTATTCATTCCCGTTACCTTCTTTCAACGGCACAAGTTTAACAACTATGTTTTTTCTGTCTAGCCCGTACCAAGCTCCTGTAGTCGGATCAGTTAGAAAAGCAAACCAATTAAATAACGCGTCAAACACAATCCATCCAACTTGTACATTATTGCCTATATTGACAATTTCTGTTTTATGTCCTTTCTTTTTGACCAACACAACATGCTGCTTATTTCGTTTCAAATCCACGGCCGCGCAATCTTCTCCAACATAATTACCATCAACGTAAATACTACTGTCTTGAGTCATTGACTTTATGCTTACACTCTTTGTTGTTCCATTAAACATTAACGCGCACGAACTTAACGTCAAGGAAATACCCCCCCCCAACAGCAAAACTAGAGTTTTCCTAAATACTTGTCTTCTTGTACTCACACTATCACCTCTCCGCATTTACGGCAAGCTCTTACTTTTTTACCGTCAGAAAGCTTGTCAAATTTAGGTCTAAAAGCCTGATCGCATTTTGGGCAAACAAGCATAACTTTACTTACCGCGATAGGAGCTTCTTTCTCGCGGATTCCTCCGGGATCCCTCGGGGTAGGTTTCGTATGTCTTTTTACGAAATTAATTTTTGAAACTATAACTCTGCTTTCTTTAGGAAAAACATCAAGAACTTCGCCTTTTTTTCCTTTGTCTTTTCCTGATAAAACTATAACTTTGTCTCTTTTCTTAATGTTAAACATTTTGATATCCTGTTTTGTTTTTCGCCCATATTTTATATACGTCTTTTTAGTCCTTTTCCCGCTTTTACCAATAGAAAGCGGAAAACGGCAAAAAGACTTATATTACTTCCGGCGCCAAAGAGATTATCTTAAGATAATTGTTTTCTCTAAGCTCTCTTGCCACCGGTCCAAAAATACGCGTTCCCTTCGGTTCGCCTTCGTCGTTAATGATAACCGCGGCGTTGTCGTCAAACTTTATATAAGTTCCGTCTGCGCGGCGAATTTCTTTCACTGTGCGAACAATTACCGCTTTAACAACTTCGCCTTTCTTTATATTCCCGCGCGGCAAAGCATCTTGAACAGACGCGCGTATTATGTCGCCGATGCTTGCATAACGACGTTTCATGCCTTTTGTTACTCTGAAACAACGAATTTTCTTCGCTCCCGAGTTATCCGCTACGTTTAAAATAGATCTTTCCTGAATCATTACGGTATCCTTCGTTAAACTTATTTTTTAGATTTCTGTCGCTTTATTCACAACTTTTACCAAAACCCATCTTTTCGTCTTTGACATTGGCCTTGATTCCATTATTTCAACTTTATCGCCTAAACGAGATTCATTCTTCTCGTCGTGTACGGCAAACTTATTCTTGCTGCGCAGAACGCGACCGTACAAAGAATGACGGTATGTTCTCTCTATGGAAACCAATCTTGTTTTATCTCTTTTATCACTTACAACTATGCCTACACGGCGCTTGCGTTTTCCACGTTCTGACATTGTTCCTTCCTATTATTTTGTCTTATTTGGACGAGCTATAAGAGTTTTAATTCTTGCAATATTTCTTCTAATCTCTCTTATTTCAAGTGGATTTTTTACAGGAGCCGTCAAATGACGAAACTTTAGCTTAAAAAGCTTATCCTGCAATTCAGCGAGCTTTGCATTAAGCTCTACACCCGACATATTCTTCATCTCGTTCCAAAGTTTACTTTTCATCTTACCCTCAAATATCTGCTCTGACTAAAATTTTTGTATGTATAGGAAGTTTGTTTGACGCAAGAGTCAAAGCCTTTTTTGCTTCAGCTTCCGGAATACCTTCCATTTCAAACATTATTCTTCCGGGCTTTACTACAGCGACCCAAAACTGCGGATCGCCTTTACCTTTACCCATTCTCGTTTCCGCCGGCTTCTTTGTAATTGGTTTATCAGGGAATATTCTGACCCAAACCTTTCCGCCTTTCTTTATAAATCTAGCAAGCGTAACGCGCGCTGCTTCTATTTGATTGCTGTTTATCCATACAGGTTCAAGAGCTTGAAGACCATACTTGCCAAAAGCCAAATAGGTACCGCCTTTGGCTTTGCCTTTCATTCTTCCCCTGTGCGTCTTTCTATATTTAACTCTTTTTGGCATCAACATATGAATGTCCCCTGTCTTTATGTCTTAAAATTTATTTAAATTCTGCTTTATTATTTGGGCGTTTGTTCAGATGACGAAGCAGTCGTATCAACAAGCTTTGCTTCTTCAAGCAATTCTTTAGCTGTTTTCTTAAAAAGTTCCTTTTTGAATATCCAAACTTTAACGCCAATCTGCCCCATCGTCGTATATGCTTCGGAAAAACCGTAATCTATGTCGGCTCTGAAAGTCTGCAAAGGAATTCTTCCTTCCTTAAGCCATTCGGTTCTTGCAATTTCCGCTCCGCCGAGTCTTCCGGAAACCATAACTTTTATTCCTTGAGCGCCGGCCGCCATAGCTTTCTCAATAGTCTTTTTCATCACTCTTCTAAAAGCTATTTGCTTTTCCAACTGAAAAGCAATGCTCTCAGCTGCAAGCTGAGCGTCAATTTCTGCTCTTTTTATTTCCATAACGTTTACGAAAGTTTTTTTCGTAGTCATGGATTCAATTTCTTTTCTCAAATTTTCTATACCTTGTCCGCCTTTGCCGATAACAATTCCTGGACGAGAAGTATAGATGTTTACGCGCAAATATTTTCCGGGTCTTTCAATAGCAATTTTAGACACGGAAGCCATTTTGAGTTTATTTTTCAAATAAACTCTTACGCGACGATCTTCTTCTATAAAATCGGGCATCTCTTTTAAATTAAACCATTTAGATTCCCAATCTCTAATATATCCTAATCTTACGCTTTTGGGGTGTACTTTGTGACCCATGTTTCCTACCTTTCCTAAAAAATTTTATCCTACTTTGCTTCAACGGACTTTGCCGTTTTAGTTGTTTTTTTCTTTCTTTTTCCGTCAGAGACGCCTACGTCGGTAACGACTATCGTAAGATGAGCCATTCTCTTCTTTATAGGCATACCTCTGCCCTGCGGACCATGTCTCATTCTTTTTAATATAGGACCGTTGCCTACCCAAGCTTCTTTAACTTTTAGTCCTGAAAAATCGCTAAGTTTTCCCGAATTTGCAGTTGCGCTTTTCAAAACTTTTTCAACGAGCGTTGCGGCGGACTTGGGAAGAAAAGAAAGAACTTCAAACGCTTTCTCAACTTTTTTGTTTCTGATAAGCGAAAGAACTTGGTTAACTTTTCTTGGAGTATATCTAACAAATTTTGCTGTTGCCTTTGCTTCCACCTTTATATCCTTTTTCTCTGTTTGACAATCGCCTTTTTCAGTCGATCGTTGTCGTTTATGAACATTAAAGTTCAAACGTAACGTCTCGTTTTTACGTTAGCGACGTATCCTGCTTTGTCATCCCGCCATGACCTTTAAAAATTCTCGTCGGAGAAAATTCGCCAAGTTTGTGACCTACCATTTGTTCCGATATAAATATAGGCAAAAACTTTTTGCCGTTGTGTATCGCTATGGTATGACCTACGAACTCCGGAGTTATAACGCTTGATCTCGCCCACGTCTTTATAACTTTTTTATCTCCAGCTTCGTTAAGCTTTTGCATTTTATTCAAAAGCTTTCCATCAACATATGGACCTTTTTTAGTTGAACGACTCATTTATTTCTTTCCTCCGATCGCTTCTTATTGCTTATTAGCTTTATTACGATGGCTTACTATTGCCCAATCCCAAGCCTTCTTAGGTCTTGTCTTAAAACCTTTAGCAGGCTGGTTCCAAGGGCTTCTGGGTTGGTTGTTGCCTTTAGATCTACCTCTACCGCCTCCGTGAGGATGGTCAACAGAGTTCATTGCAGTTCCGCGGACGTGAGGCTTCTTGCCCACGTGGCGGTTTCTTCCTGCAGATCCCGCCGTAATGTTTTCATGGTCCAAATTTCCTACTTGGCCAATTGTCGCGTAACAATTTACTCGGATAAGCCTTATCTCGCCAGAAGGCATTCTTGCGTGAGCATAATCGCCTTCCTTAGCAAGCAGCTGAGCCGCAGCTCCGGCTGAACGAACAAGCTGTCCGCCTTTTCCCGCGACAAGTTCCAAGTTATGTACGAAAGCGCCTACGGGAATATTCGTAAGAGGAAGAGAGTTTCCCGGTTTTATCTCGGCATCCGGTCCGGACATCAAGGAATCTCCAACTTTTACGCCCGCAGGCTGAATTATATATCTTTTTTCTCCGTCCTGATATTGCAGAAGCGCTATTCTGCTTGAACGGTTAGGATCGTATTCTATTGCTATTACTTCGGCAGGAATATTGAATTTGTCTCTTTTAAAATCTATTATTCTGTAAAATCTTTTGTGCCCGCCGCCTCTGAAACGCACCATTACTTGACCAGTATTGTTGCGACCGCCTTTTTTCTTTATGATTCTGATTAAGGATTTTTCAGGCTTTGTTTTTGTAATATCAGAAAAATCTGAAACTGACATTTGTCTCCTTGACTGCGTGTACGGCTTAAATGTTTTAATCGGCATTTCTTTTTCCTATTATCGGGCTATGGCAACTTTAATATATTTACGTCGCCCATATTTGTTTCTTTAGCAATCGTTTCTTGATTGCCATCAGCAAAGCATTTAATTAAGCCTCGTCGACTATTTGAATTTCTTGACCTTCGCCAAGCTTTACTATAGCTTTCTTCCAATCGCGCCTGTATCCTACGCGCATACCCATTCTCTTGCTTTTTCCCAAGTAGTTGGATGTGTGAACGCTTTCAACTTTTACGTTAAACAAAGACTCAACAGCCTGTTTTATCTGGAACTTATTAGCGTCTTTATCTACGACAAAAGTATATTTGTTGTTCGTTTCTTTCAAAAGAGCCGCTTTTTCCGTTACGATAGGTTTCTTAATAATGTTTCTGATATCCATGTTATTTCCTAATAATATTAAAGACAATCTCTTATATGGATTGTCTTTCTTTTATTGAATCAACCGCTTCAGGCGTAAGAACCAATTTATCCGCCCAAAGAACTTGATATGAGTTAATATTCTTTACGTTTTCAACTACCACGTTTTCTATATTTCTTGCCGCAAGTCTGAAAGCCGCATCGTGAGAGACTGCGAAAACAACTTTCTTACCTTCAAGTTTAAGATTCTTCAAAAGCTCCGCAACTTCTTTTGTTCTATCTTCGTCAAGCTTTACAGAATCAACAACTATAACATTGCCGTTCTGCAATTGGGCAGAAAGAGCCATGCTCAAAGAAAGTCTCTTTTTCTGCTTTGACATCTTTGTATAATAATCTCTAGGCTGAGGTCCAAAAATGATTCCGCCCTTTCTCCACAAAGGAGAATTTCTCTGTCCAGCGCGGGCATTACCCGTACCTTTCTGCTTCCAAGGTTTTGCTCCCGAAAAAGACACTTCGCCTCTTGTTTTTGTTTTATGCGTTCCGGCTCTTTGGTTGTTCAAATATGCCGTTGTAATTTCATGCAAAAGAACAGGCGACACTTTCGTGTTGAAAAATTCTGGAAGCTCTATTTTTCCTTTTTCTTTACCCTTTGCGGTATAAACTATTGTATCCATATTCTCTCTTTGTCCCATCTGCGACGTTTGCGCCGATGAATATTAATATCCCCATGTGTGTGTAGGGGGGGGATAACTTAAAAGCCAAAAACGTCCCTAGATTATAGACTACTTATTTCTTTTTCGCTTTGCCCGCTTTAATTTCTTGAACTACAGGAATTTTTTTAAGCGTATTGTTTATAAACAACGTTCCCGTCTTAACGGCAGGAACAGCTCCTTTAATAAGCAAAACGCTCTTTTCCGCGTCGACATTTACGACGAGCAATTTTTGTATTGTAACAAATTCGTTGCCTAAATGTCCAGACATTCTCATACCCTTCAACACTTTCTGAGGTCCCTGTCCGCCGCTAGATCCTCTAGCTCTTGTTCTGTCAGACTGACCGTGCGTCGTAGGCTGCATGGCAAAATTATGTCTTTTTATAACGCCTGCATACCCCTTTCCTTTTGTTACTGCAGAAACATCTACATAGTCGCCAGCTTTAAAAATATCAGCCTTTATTTCCTGTCCTACAGAAAATTCGGCAGCGTCTGCGACTCTAAACTCTTTAACAACTTTTTTAGGAACGATATTATTCTTTTTGAACAAACCCAACTTTGCTTTGTTAAGATTCTTTTCTTTAGCATCGTCAAAGCCAAGTTGAACTGCGGTATATCCGTCTTTTTCAACTGTGCGAACACCGGTTACCACGCAAGGTCCAGCTTCTACTACCGTTACGGGTATGAGATTTCCTTTATCGTCAAAAACCTGCGTCATGCCTACTTTTTTTCCAATGATTGATTTTAACATATTATCTCTCTACCGTTTTCATTATTTTAATTACATCTTGATTTCAATATCAACGCCTGCTGGCAAATCAAGCTTCATAAGCTCTTCAACTGTTTTTGAAGAAGGTTCGCAAATGTCAACCAATCTCTTATGAATTCTCATTTCAAACTGTTCGCGGGATTTTTTGTCCGCGTGCACAGATCTATTTACTGTGTACTTTTTAATGTTAGTAGGCAAAAGCACAGGTCCGGTTATCGCCGCGCCCGTCCGTCTTGCCGTCTCCACTATCTTTGCAAGCGAATCATCTAACATTTTATGATCGTATGCGCGCAACTTAATTCTCAAACGTTGAGTCGTTACTGCTTTTTCAGTTACCATAAATTTTAATCCTGTTTAAATTTTGATGAAAAGGTTTCTGGAAAGTAAATGCTGAAATTCATAACCTTTTCTATCAATTTCCGAAATTGCGCTTTTTACCCACTTCTTGCCCCGATTATTAACCATTAAAAAGAAGTCGCACATATCGGAATGGGTTTTCCGACCATATAAACTAGTTTCTGTTAATAGTTCTGATTTTACGTCAATTTTTTTTGAAACGATTTCAGTTACCGACGGAACTCGTACATCGTTAATAAAATATTCGTGAGTTTCGCCTTTAAATTTAAAAAACTTAATTTTTGACCAATTCATGATATTTATCCTTTTTTATAAAATCCAAATTTTATACATTGCGGTAATAAAGTCCCCGAGAAAAAGTCCTGTACTAAAACAACAAATAAAAAATCAAAATATAATATGTATTCTATACTAAAACATACTTATTTGTCAATCAAAACCCGAATAAATAACTTACTATCATATTTATTCAACGACTTCAGTAACAACGCCCGAACCTACCGTTCTTCCGCCTTCTCTTATTGCAAACCTCAACTGCCGCTCCATCGCTACCGGCATTATCAACTCTATATCCATCGTTACGT
>JAITQE010000025.1 GCA_031289055.1 Candidatus Endomicrobiellum porotermitis | reverse complement strand
GCATTCCTTTTCCATTATCTTTTATCTTTATTTCTACTTTATCTCCTTTCACCGCATAAGAAACATCTATTATCCCTTTTTTCATTTCTATTGCTTCTACTGCGTTATTTAGTAAATTATATATCATTCTGCTAAAATCAACAAAGTTCCCTTTTATAAATACAAACTCATTCGCGCTACTGAACGAACTTTTAAATTCTATATCTCTTACCTTATATTGCTCACGGATTTGATTAATAATACGTTCTAAACACCATGGCGCAAGAACGTAATGACTTTCTATAACATCTTTTACGCCTCTATATTTGGTTAGCAATCTATCCGCTATATTTTCTATGCTTCGCGCGGCTTCCTCAAATATTCTCTTTTCATCTTCAGCTAAACTTTTATTTAAATCTAAATATCCTTTTAATACGTTTACGGGCTGCGCTATATCGTGCGATACGTATTTAGCTATATTGTATAACTCTTCCTTCATCTTCAATTTGTTTTCTACCTCTTCTCTTTTTTTTCTGTCCGTTATGTCTATTGACAATCCAAGTAAACCTATAATTTTCCAGCGCAATTGGTTATAGCATTTTTAACTTAAAATACACATTATTGTGTTGTCTGAAAAATCCTTATTTTGTATAATCTCTGTAAATTACTCGCGGGACTTTTATGAAGACATTGTCTTTGAGAGAAAAGTCAATTTTATCAGGATTGTATTATCAAAGTTTGATACGGAAAGACTAAAATATCTCGTTTTTGATAATTTTGCAGAAGCTTTTAGGGATATTAAAAGAAAAAGCTTTTGACGATTGCCAACATATTGCTGCCGCAATTATAAGAGGTTGCGGTTGCGACACTATAGTATCTTGGAATTTTAAGCACATAGTAAATCTCAAAACTATCGCAAGGGTTAAGGCTGTTACAGCTTTGGATGGGTATAATGATATTTTAATTTACCCTCCGTCAATTCTTATAGGAGGAAATTAAAATGGTGCTAAATATTGCAAAACCAAAAATCAGTTCAAAATTTTCAATAGATGACATTCATAAAATTCGCGAGTGGAACTACAAAAAACTTAAAAAAGCCACTATTAAAGAGCGTATAAAGTATTACAATAGTTCTGTAAATATTCTAAAAGCTAGATAAATGATTTGTTGAACTTTTTGAAATTTAACATCTGCGTATGGTTAAAAACGATATTTTTAGCAAAAAGAAGCACTTGTCTATTATGAGCAAAGTTAAGTCGTCAAAAAACGCTTCAACAGAGTTAAAACTAATTTCAATATTCAAGGGCAATGATATTACTGGCTGGCGGAAGAATTACAAAATAAATGGCGAACCAGATTTTGTTTTTAGAAATAAAATGATAGCGGTATTTGCAGATGGTTGTGTTTGGCGCGGACACAATTGCAGAAATACCACTCCCAAAGATAATAGCGATTATTGGACGCCAAAATAAACGCAATAAACAACGCGACGGAGAAATAACAAAATTCCTTAAACGAAACGGTTGGCAAGTTATAAGAATTTGGGAATGCGAGTTGAAAGAAAAGAACAGAAAGAAATTAATGTTAAAATTATCTTTAATAAAGCAGTGAACTATTTTGAGGGAATATGGCTAAAAAAGAAACCAATAAAGAAAATAAGGCAAAAGATGAATACTTGCTTATAAGTAATGGGTATCCTCATATACACTACACCGATACTGAATGTTTTGAGGGCGATAAGAAATTTGACCCGCAAAAAGATGACGCACGTAAACCGCAAGAAATTGCAGAAGACTTAAAGAAAGAATTTTATAAGAAATTTTTGAGAAAGCATTATGAAAATTTAGTTATTCTTGCTGGAGCTGGAACATCGTTAGATAACGGTAATGATACAAAAAAGCACGGTAAAACAAAAACTCAACTTTGGGACGAGTGTCAATCAGAAATAGACGATTTCAAAAGTTTAATTAAAGATAAAGATAAAGACAAAGACATTGAGGGATTGCTATCCTATATCGTTCTGTATGAAAAATTAAAAGGGGGGATTAAAAACGATAAACAAGAAAATTTAAGAGAGAAGTTAGAAGGGAAAATAGCGCAAGCCTGTGAATTGGAATTGCAATCTGAAGCTCCTCATAAAAATTTTATTAGCAAAATCATATCAAGAAAACCAAACGACCCAAGAGTTAAATTATTTACAACAAATTACGATACATTGTTTGAACAGGCGGCTAATAAGGTTGGTATTGTTCTGATTGACGGTTTTTCGTTTAGTCAACCGAGAGAATTTTCAGGCAAATGGTTTGACTTAGATATTGTCAACAGAGAAAGAACTCGTTTAAAGGAAGAAGAAAGTTTTATACAAGAGGTTTTGCATTTATATAAACTTCACGGTTCTTTGAACTGGACAAAAGAAGAAGATAAAATAATACAGTGCCAATGTGTTAAAAAGCCGCGTATTATATATCCTGCAAACGAAAAATATGAAAGTTCCTATGAACAACCATATTTTGAAATGATGTCAAGATTTCAGCAAGCGTTAAGACAGCCTAATACTCTATTAATTGTTATAGGTTTCGGATTTCAAGATAAGCATATTCAAAATGTTATTTTTGAAGCTGTAGAGCAAAATCCAAGTTTTCAGTTGCTCATAGTTAATTATAATGACAAAAAAAGCATAGACGTTGAAATGTTAAAGGGTTTTTTTGACAATGTTAGCAATAAGGAAATCAAGAGAAGAGTTAGCGTTGTTTTTGACACATTTTCAGGGTTTGCAAAAAACTATCCTGAAAATGAAACATATGGAAAAAACAAGGAAGTTGTAAATGAACCCCTTTAACCATAATTATTTTCTTGGCTATGTCAATGAAATAACTCCTCAATATATAAAAATACATTTTCCATCTTCAAGTTTGTTATCTAAATTTCACCACGAAGGCGTAAATTTTTCAGGTGGGAATGTTGGAAATTTTATAGTAATAGAGGGCGAAGAGTATGGATTTTTAGCGAGAATTATTAAACTTAATTTGCCAGACAGCGAAAAGAAAGAAATAAACGAAAATAAAATTAAAAATGACCAATCAAAATTTCACCCGTCTGGCGAAGCTGAATTATTGTTAAGCTTTGATTTATATAAGTCTGATAAAATATCAAAAACTATTTCTAAATACCCTTGTATCGGCGCAAAAGTATATTCCTGTTCTGACAAACAAATAAGCAAATACGTTGAAAAATTTGGCGAACAAAAAGAGGAAGATAAAAATATATTCGCTGAGCTTGGCGAATTGATTTCAAACAATGCAAAATGCAAAGTATCGCTCAATGCTTTATTCGGCAGACACTGCGCTATTGTAGGGACGACAGGTGGCGGTAAAAGTTGGACTGTCGCTAAATTAACCGAGGCAATATTAGATGAGACAGGTAATAAAATTATTTTAATAGACGCTACTGGGGAATATAAAAATTTAACGGGCAATAGTGTTTCTTTTGGTGAAAATATTTCATTTCACTATAAGAATTTAAATAACAGTGATTTTTGTTTCTTGTTTCAAGAACATTCGCCGAATACTGTTAGTGCGTTATGTGAAGCCATTCACACATTAAAACTTATAAAGCTTAAAAAGCTTGATGATGGTGTGAAAATTGGTAAAGATTCATTGGAAGTAAATAAACAAATCAGGGAAAACGTACATTTATTTAGTGATTACGATTTTGATATTAAACAATTACCTGTTCAGCTTTCTAATGAATGCGTTAAAATTGGAAAACAAAATCGTTATGAAGAAGATACTTTTAAACTTGCATACACATCGCATTTAATATCAAGAATACATTTGTTTCTCAATAATAAGGCAATGTGTTCTACTCTTGGAATTACAGATGAAAATAATGATGAAAATAATAAAGATATTATTACAAAAATAGAAGAGTTTATAAAGCCTGAAGATACAAATCAGATTTTGAGAATTAGTTTTGAAAAATTGTCGTATGACTTTTCTATCAGAGAAATAATCGTAGATTTTATTTCTTCTTATCTTTTAAAGAAATCAAGAATCGATTCTTTCAAGAATACCCCGTTAGTGTTATTTATTGATGAAGCTCACCAATTCTTAAATAAAAGGATTAATGCAGAAGATAATACAACATTCTCACTTCAGAATATTGATTTAATTGCTAAAGAATGTAGAAAATATGGGTTATTTCTTTGTTTAGCGACACAAATGCCAAGAGATATACCAATAGGGACATTGAGCCAAATAGGAACTTTTATTGTTCACAGATTGATAAACGAGCAAGACAAAAAAGCCATAGAAAATGCCTCTTCTTCAGCTAATAGAAATGTTTTATTGTTTTTACCAATTTTAGGAGAGGGCGAGGCGTTACTTGTAGGAGTTGATTTTCCAATGCCATTACTCATAAAATTAGGTGTTCCTAATAAAAAGCCTAATTCCAATACTCCGAAGTTAAGCAGGAAAAGTTAATCCTTACTCCTATAATTTACTGCCGTTTTTAATCCGTAAATAAAGCGGTTCTTGAGAGATTGTGTTGATTGAGTTGTAGTTATGCTTTTTGACGAGTTGATTAAGTATTTTTTTGGTTTCTGAAATCTCTGTGATATTATTTTCTATACATTCTCTGGTCAAATTTTCTTGCAATAAAGAATATGCTCTATGAGTATAAAAGCAAGAATAAGGGCTTAAATTATTATTTTCTGATACTTTGTTGTCTTTGAGGAAGTTTTCAATATTTTTTTTTTGCTTTTTCAGAAATATAGCCATAGATGTGATAAGTTTTATAAATGCCGTATGTCTTAAAAATGCTCTTTAACGATTTTATATTCCTGTCAGTATTGTAAGTTTAGCGTCTAATATAAACCTGCCGTAATCGTCCGTAATAAGCGTATTTGCTGTCAATATGTATCAGTTATCCTGAGGCTTGGCTTTGAATTTTACGATCACTTGTTTTATAAATTTTCTCTTGATAAAAATCCCAATCTTTCGCTCTTTGGCTTAATAATAATAGCGGATATTTTGATACCCTGTTTAGACAACTTCTTGTTGATTTCAGCGTAATTATAGCGATATACAGGAATTTTAGGGTTATTTATTAAGTTCCTTTCATAAGTTTATCCTCTGATAAGATTTTTTGTTTCTATACTGATTTTGCTTACGCTTACGCTTGCTCTTTTATATTTTATGTCAAAATCTTGAGGATTTTGACGAGACTGCTTGATTAACTCAAAGAAACGGGGATATGTATTTGAGCCATTTTATAGTACTTTATGTAAAGTAGCGGGTTATGTGTCCGCTTTTCAAGTTTTGTTCTATTAAAACCATTTGCCTTGCAGAGAATTATACGCAACTTCTTTTGCCTTTTCTTTGGGATTCATGTATAATTGCCCTATAAATGGTAGCGAGCGCAGACGGTAAATCCTGTCAAGTTCTTCACTCAGGATTCTATAAATTGGTACTCGCCTCTATTTTTATTCTGCAGAAAAAGATTAGATTTAAGATACTCTGTTGAAAAACTATCCAAACAACAAAGAAAGTTTTACCTAGAAAAAAGTTCTCGTAATTTATAAAATACATTATTGGCTTATTATACGAATATTTTAGTTTAGGAGGTCATTTATGACGACGCAGCGATTAGTAAAGAAAGGAAAAGAATCTCAAGATTTTACCAAGATAGAATCTACTATAGCTATGCTGCGTAATTTTTTGCCGCAAACGCCTGTAAGCAATGCAGTTATTTATTTTTGGGGAAAGCCACAATAAACATCCTGACGAGAAAAAAAAACGCAAGCTACAAGTGATTTAATATATAGAATTTGATTTATCAACATGTGAGAAATATGAAGTTGCACATACTGGATATCTAAGTCGTTATAACCACATGTTAAAGCCATTGGCTGGAGGAAGAAGCATTTCAGAAGAATATACAAAGAGCGCTAGAAGATGAAAGAAGAAAAAATAATTTGTTAGAGTCAATGATAAATAAACTACCGGTAAATACTTATTGGTTAAATCGCAATACGGTTTATATGGGTTGTAATGATTTACAAGCCCAGAGACTTGGTTGAGGTAATTTTTGCGAAGTCTATTGGTAAATTATGCAATTATTTATCGCGAAAACTCCACTTTTTGATATTAAACAGAATTTACAATGCAAGGTAAGACTATGGAACTAAATCAAATTTACCATGAGGATTGTTGCCTCGGAATGAGTCGTATAGATGATAATTCCGTTGATATTATTATTGCCGACCCGCCGTATAATATCGGCAAAGATTTCGGCAATAATAAAGACAATATGCTTTTGCAAGATTATTTAAAATGGACTGAATGCTGGCTTAATGAGGCGAGGCGTATTATTAAGCCAATGGGAACCATCTATATTTATGGTTTTAGTGAAACTTTAGCAAGAATTTCTTGCCTCATTGATATTGATAAACAAAAATGGCTTATTTGGCACTATACAAATAAAAATGTGCCGTCGTTAAATTTTTGGCAGAGAAGCCACGAAGCGATAATAGCTTGCTGGAAAAGCGATAAACCTTTATTCAACAGAGATTATGTTCGCGAACCTTATACGAAAAATTTTTTAAAAAATTCAGCAGGCAAAGTAAGACCGGGGACTTTTGGCAGATTTAGTAGAAAAGGCAAAAAAACAATTTACAATGCCCACAAAAATGGGGCTTTGCCGAGAGACGTTATAAAAGTTTCAACATTAGCTGGCGGAGCTTCGTTAAAAGAAAGGATTATGTATTGTAAAACTTGCAAGTGCGTAGTTGAACCGCAAAAACGACATCGACACGAAAATTGCGATATTGTTATGCATCCAACTCAAAAGCCGTACGCCGTAACGGACAAACTCATAAAAGCGGCGAAACCTAAAACACAAAAATTTACCGCGCTAATACCTTTTGCGGGAAGCGGTTCGGAATGTTTAGCGACTATTAAAAACGGCGGGAATTTTATTGCTTTTGAGATAAACCCTGATTATTGTACGCTTGCAAAAAAAATGCTTGCTAATGAATTACAAGAACCTGAAACGACTTCTTACGATACGCAAGACTTGGAAGGATATTTTGTATTCGGATAAAAAATTTCTATTTGAAAAAATTATCTTTAATATCTTTAAAAACTCTGTCTAAAAACACTACAAAACCATTATCGTATCTTGCAAGTATTCCGTTTTTAGAAAACTCAACAAAGTCCAAAACTTGCGGTTTTAATTCGCCTGTTTTAACATATCTTGGATTTTGAAAATCCTTTGGATTTGGCACGCAATATTTTATATTTATAACTGAATTATCATTATTCCCCATTCTCAACACACGGCTTTCAGGTCGTTTGCTTTCTTTTTTCACCTGAATAGGAATTGCTTTGCCATTATAAGAAACGACAAAATCTTTACCCTCGTGATCTAATTCGTCATTCATTGAAATAGAATCTTCGCCAAACACAGTTTCAGCAACATAACCAGCGTGAATTTGCGTTATGATACTCGCCCAAGTTCTATAAATTCTCGCCTTTAATCCTTTGCCAAAACATACGGAACACATTTCTGTCTTAATGCGAAACTTTTCTATATCGCCTTTAAGCTCATCGTAATATATTTCATACAATTTTTCAAAATCTGGAATATTATTAAAGTCCGCTTCATTCCAATAAACGCGATACATAGTCTTTAATACCTGAACGCTTCTCGGCAAGTCCGTCTCGACAATTTTTATATGAGAATATTTTTTACGAAAACTATCTAAATCTATTGTTTTGATGAAATTATCAAATTTCTTAAATCGGGCGCTCATTGTTTGCTATCCAATAGAGATGTAAGTTTAACGCCTAAAGCTTTCGCTATTTTGCTCAGCGCCAAAACCGATACATTGCGTTTTTGTCGTTCTATAAGACCAATATAATTTGGGTGCAAGCCCGCTTTGTAAGCTAAATCTTCTTGGGTAAGATTTTTATTGAAACGCTCTTTTTTTACATTAATTGCAATGGCATGTAGTATGCTCATATTGATAATAATATAAAAAACACACTATAATTTACAGACAATATAGTGTGTTTTAAATGCCAGAATTCTACAAAACAAAAACACAGAGAAGCGGAATTTTATGTGAATGAAAAAAAACTCGTTTGATTACGGGCGGGGCGGAACATTTTTTATTAAAGGCAAGTATTACACAATATTATATATAAGGAAAGATAAACTTTATTTATAGTAACCAAATGGGAACGCGTCGTAAAGATGTATGTATATGATAGATAAGAAACAGTAAAGATAGGACGTACGGGAATGCATTTGCGAAAAGACTGAAACGAAAACATGAGAAAGAAGAAGGAAAGGAATATAGTTGTAGTTAAACAGCGTGATAAACGCTTTAGCTCGGCTGGCGAAGCTAAGGGGGGATTGAATCCATCTTACGGGTCGCTCCTCGCCATACTCGTCATCGTTATTCCTCAGACTGCCGCACTCTTGCATCAAGAGGTCAGTCTTAATATTAAACATTAAATCTAATATTTTTCTGTAAAAACAAAAAGTGGAGCTAAGGGGGATTGAACCCCTGACCTCTTGCATGCCATGCAAGCGCTCTCCCAGCTGAGCTATAGCCCCAACCATATAAAATTATAAAAATTTTAAACAACTTATTAAAGATAAGACACCCCAACCTCCGTCTGAGATTATATCAGAATGCCTTCTAAAATGTCAAACTAAATATATTCGTCCCTTATGCCATTATCTATATTTTTGAAAAATTTTTCCAGAACTTTTAGGCTAGCATTATCAAGCTTACTTTTGCATTTTTCAATAAGTTCGCATCCCAACGCTTTGATTTCCAGCGGCGCAAAATCTTCAAGATATTCTTTTAACGTTACTAAAGCGTTAATATCGCACATATGTTTTATGGCTCCGGGTCTTGCCAAATACATAAAATGTTCGCCCGTTCTGTTTTTACGGTAACAAGCCGCGCAAAAACTTGGGATTAAACCTTGAGAAAGCAAAGATTTAACTATTTCGCTTAAAGCGCGTTGATCATTAAGACTAAATTGTCTTTCAAGTTTATCATTATGACAGGAAGACTCTTCTTCATATCCTCCCGGAGTAACTTTTGACTCCGCGCTTATTTGCGAAACGCCCAAATTGACCAAAACATCTCTAAGTTCCGCAGTTTCTCTTGTAGACATTATTATTCCCGTATAAGGAACCGACAATCTTAAAACTGCGACCAACTTTTTAAAACCTTCGTCTGAAATCGGATATTCCGGTTTGTCGGCATATGAAGATCCGGGAGCAGGCTCTATGCGAGGAACTGAAATTGTATGAGGTCCCACGCCGTAAGTTTTTTCTAAATATTCTATATGCATTAACATGGCAAGTATTTCAAAACGGCAGTCGTAAAGACCCAACAAGGGACCTATGCCAACATCGTCAATTCCAGCTCTAAAAGCGTTATCAACGGCGTCTAAACGATTGTTAGGGTCGGATTTTGCCCCCGCAATATGAAGTTTTTTGTAAGTAGCGTCGTGGTAAGTTTCTTGAAATATCTGATAAGTGCCTATGCCAGACTGTTTCAATCTTTTAAATTGTTCAACGCTCATAGGAGCCACATTGATATTTACCCTCTTTATTTTGTTGCCTTTATATTCCGCCTCGTAAATAGCTTTTACGGCGTCAACGTAATAATCTACATTTTCTTGGGAAGAAACCATTTCCCCCGCAACCATTAAAATACGTTTATGCCCTCTTTTGAGAAGTATTTCTGTTTGTTCTTTTATTTCTTGAGCAGAAAGTTTTTTTCTTACGGCAAGTTTATTATTTCTCGCAAAACCGCAATATAAACAACTGTTAGCGCAAACATTGCTTATGTATAGCGGTACGAACATTACCACACGCTTGCCGTATATGGCGTTTTTAACGTACGCAGCCGCGTCGTAAATCTTTTTTAACAAGAACGCGTCTTTAACAGACAAAAGTTTGGCAGACTCTTCAAGAGTAAGCCTTTTTAAAAGCCTTGTCTTTTTTAAAATACCGTCTATTTCTTGTTCCGAAACATTCAAATCCGTCAAGGAGTTTATTTTTGCTTCATCTATATGTTTCAACTAAACCGCCTTGAGTTAATGGATTTCGTCGACATAACGACAAACGTTAGAGTTCATTTATTCCTGGGATATTCTTTTCTTTTACCATAGCAATAAAATTATCTATCGTCATAACGCCCAAATCTTTATTTCCTCTTGCTCTTATGGCAACTGATCCAGCTTCCTTCTCCTTATTTCCCACAACCGCTATATAAGGAATCTTTTGCATTGCATTTTCTCTTATTTTATGTCCGATTTTTTCGTTTCTGTCGTCAAAGATAACTCTTACGCCGTTCTTTTTTAAAGTTTGCGCCAATTCTTTGCAATATTCATACTGCTCTTCATTTATATTTACCATTGCAACTTGAACAGGCGAAAGCCACAAAGGCAAAGCCCCGGCATAATGCTCTAAAAGAACCCCTATAAATCTCTCCAAAGAACCCATTAAAGCTCTGTGTATCATGTAAGGTCTTGCTTTCTTACCAGAAGAATCCACGTAAAAAATATCAAATCTTTCAGGTAAATTAAAATCAAACTGTATAGTAGAACACTGCCACAATCTTCCTATGGCGTCCTTTATCTTTATATCTATTTTAGGTCCATAAAAAGCGCCGCCGCCTTCGTCAACCTCATATTCATATCCAGTTTTTTTGAGAGCGTTTTCTATGGAATCTTGAGCTTTTTCCCAATCCGATATTTCACCTACATACTTATTTTCTGGTCTTGTGGCAAGATAAATTTTGTAACCGTTAAATCCAAACGTTTTAAGACAGCCTACGGCTATGTTGAAAACTCTAAGCATCTCTTCTTCAAGCTGTTCGGGAGAAACTATAACGTGGCCATCGTCCTGAGTAAAACCTCTTACCCTTAAAAGTCCATGCAAAACCCCCGACTTTTCAAATCTGTAAACCGTTCCAAGTTCAGAGTATCTTATGGGAAGCTCCCTATAAGAGTGAAGTTTTGTCTTATACACCATTAGGTGCATAGGGCAGTTCATAGGTTTTACACGGTATGGCTTTCCTTCAATTTCCATCGGCGCGTACATATTTTCAGAATAAGTCTGTAAGTGACCGCTTATTTTAAAAAGTTCTTCGCTTGCAATATGAGGCGTGAGAATCAAGTCATACCCGTTCTCTAAATGGAAATTTTTCCAGTACGTCTCAATAATATTCCTTAAAAGAGCGCCCTTGGGGTGCCACAAAACAAGCCCGCCGCCAACAGCATCGTTAACGCTGAACAAGTCCAAATCTTTGCCAAGTTTTCTGTGGTCTCTTTTCTTTGCTTCTTCAATTTTATTTAAGCGCTCTTCTAAATCTTTTTTTGTAAGAAAGGCTGTGCCGTAAATTCTCTGAAGCTGTTCTTTTGAAGAATCCCCTCTCCAATAGGCTCCTGCCACTGAGAGAAGTTTAAAATATTTTAATTCGCCCGTGGATTTGATGTGCGGACCTTTACACAAATCGGTAAAGTTTCCAGATTTATATATGCTCACATTATTATCTGGAATTTGCAAAGCTATTTCAGCTTTGTATTTTTCCCCTTTTGCCTCAAACTCCTTAACGACTTCCGCCTTAGGCATTGAAGAACGAACAAAAGAATGATTTTCTTTTATTATTTCTTTCATCTTTTCTTCTATTTTGACTAAATCTTCAGTGGTAAAAGAATCCGCTCTATCAAAGTCGTAATAAAAACCATCCTCTATAGAAGGTCCTATAGCGACCTTAGTTCCGGGAAAAAGTTCCGTCACCGCCGCCGCCATTATATGAGCTGCGGAGTGTCTTAAAATATCCAAAGATTTTTCATTTTCCATTGTCTATATATCCTAATTAAAAATTATCCGTCGTTTAACTTATATCCATATTTGATATTATACAATATTTCATTACTAAGGTTTTGCTCGTTTCCAATTAGCGCGAGTTTGACATCTTACAAATGATTTGTTTAAAATTGTCTTCCAATGAACGAAAAAGAGTTGTCTTTATTTAAACTCATTTTGTCGGCTGACATAGGATCTATAAGGTTTTTTAGACTGCTTGAAAGATTCGGCAATGAGGAATCTATACTTAAAGCAGGAAAAAAAGATCTTATGTCCGTTGAAGGAATCGGCTCAACTCTTTCTGAAGCCATTCTCAATGTTTCTGTCTCTGGAAAAGCTGAAAAAGAACTTGAACTTGCTAAAAAGAATAATATAGCCGTAGTTCTATATACTGACAGTAATTATCCAAAACCTCTTAGAGAACTGCCTGGCAAACCGCTTGTTTTATATATAAAAGGCGGCGTTTTGGAGAAAGACTTTGAATCAATATCAATAGTCGGTTCTAGGAAGATAAGCAATTATGGTAAAACAGCCACTTCAGAATTTGCATCTTATTTTGCAAAGAAAGGCATTACAATAATTTCCGGGCTTGCAAGAGGCGTTGATACTTTGGCTCATATAACAGCCTTAGAAAACAAATCGCGAACAATAGCTGTGCTTGGCAATGGCCTTCTTGTAAATTATCCTCCTGAAAATAAGAAACTTCAAGAAGCGATTGAGCAAAACGGAGCGGTTATAAGCGAATTTCCTTTAAAACAACCGCCAAATAAGGGAGCTTTTCCAAGAAGAAATAGAATTATAGCAGGATTGTCAAAAGCCGCTCTTCTTACTGAAGCAGGGATTAGAAGCGGAGCGTCCATAACGGCAAGATTTTGCGCCGAATTCGGAAAAGATGTTTTTGCCGTGCCAGGAAGCATATATTCAGACATGTCAAAAGGAACAAACGACCTTATACAAAACGGAGCTTACATAGCGCTAAGCCCGCAAAACATGACGGAACAACTTGGCTGGCTTCCTAAAAGAGAAATGAAAAAACCAATAGAAATGAACAGCCTGGATAAAATTGAAACAGCAGTGCTTAATCTAATAGAAAATAATAGCGACGGACTACCTTCCGACTTAATTGCCGAAAAACTAAATCTTGATATTTCCGAGACGTCAACCGCGCTTTTAAAACTGGAAATAACCGGGTTGATAAAAAGTACCCCTGGACAAATATATATAAGAACTTACTAAACAACAGCGGTTTTGAGTATTTACAGAAATACTCTGAAGCAAAGGAGCAAACTAATGTCTAAATATTTAGTTATAGTCGAGTCTCCCGCAAAAGAAAAAACTATATCCAAAATTTTGGGGAAAGACTTTGAAGTTAAAAGTTCTTACGGACACATAAGAGATTTGCCTAAAAGCAAACTTGGGATAGACACAGAAAACAACTTTGAGCCGACGTATACTAACATACCCAAAGCAAAAAAAGTTATATCTGACCTGAAAAAAAGAGCAGATAAAGCCGATATAGTCTATCTCGCCACAGATTTTGACCGCGAGGGAGAAGCCATTGCTTGGCATTTAAAAGAAGCGTTAAGACTTCCTGATTCAAAAATTTCAAGAATAACTTTTCACGAAATTACGCCTGAAGCCATATTAGACGCTGTAAAACACCCTAGAAGTTTGGATATGGGTCTTGTAAATAGCCAACAAGCGCGAAGATTATTAGACAGGCTTGTCGGTTATAAACTTTCCCCTCTTTTGTGGAAAAAAATAAAAATAGGGCTTTCTGCCGGAAGAGTACAGTCCGTAGCGGTAATGATTATATGCGACAGAGAAGAAGAAATTAAAAAATTCGTCCCAGTTGAATATTGGAGCATAGAGGCAGAACTTATAAAAACGGATAAAGCCGCTTTGCCTTTTAAAGCCATATTAGCAGCTAAAGGCGACGTAAAATTTGAAAAATTATCTATAAAAACAAAAGAAGAAGCCGATAAAATATTAATTGACTTAAAAGAAGCTAAATACATCGTAAAGTCCGTTGAAACAAAACAACGCAAACGTTCGCCGTACGCTCCATATACGACATCTACTTTACAACAAGACGCTTCCAGGCGTTTAGGATTTTCTCCTTCAAGAACAATGGCAATAGCTCAAAAACTTTACGAAGGCGCGCATATCGGAGAAAATTCAGAAATAGGTCTTATAACATATATGAGAACAGATTCTTTAAACATAGCGAAAAGCGCTCAAGCCGAAGCGTTAAAGTTTATAGAATCTTCTTACGGAAAAGAATTTCTTCCTAAAACAGCAAGGTTTTACAAAACAAAATCTAAAAACGCTCAAGAAGCGCACGAAGCCATAAGACCGACTTCTCCAAAAAGAATTCCGTCGGAAATAAAGCAGTATCTAACGCCTGAAGAGTTTAAACTGTACGATTTGATATGGAAAAGATTTACCGCAAGCCAAATGGCCGATGCTGTATACAGCATCATAATAGCTGAAATTGCGGTAAAAGATTATATATTTAGAGCTTCCGGAAGTTCGCTTATATTTGACGGATTTATGAAAGTTTACAACATAGACGACGATGAAAAAGAAACAAAACTCCCGACTCTTACAGAAAAGGAAATTTTAAATCTCTTGCGGATAATACCTCAGCAACATTTTACAGAGCATCCTCCGCGTTACAATGAAGCAAGCCTAATTAAGGCGTTGGAAGAACACGGAATAGGAAGACCGTCTACATACGCTCCCACGATTAAAACTATTCTGGATAGATTATACGTGCGTCTTGACGGTAAAAAATTCGTCCCTACAAATCTTGGGGTTGTTGTAAACGACGTTCTAAAAAACAACTTTGGCACCATCGTAAACGTTGAATTTACCGCAAACGTTGAAGAAAAGCTTGACGATATAGCTGAAGATAAAGCTATATGGCAGAACGTTTTAAAAGATTTCTATATACCGTTTGACAAGCATCTGGCAGAAGCTGAAAAAAATCTTCAAAGACAAAAAATACAGCCTCAAATGACAGACGAAGTTTGCCCAAACTGCGGGAAGCCTATGGTTATAAGAGATTCCAGAAACGGACAGTTTCTGGGGTGTTCCGGGTATCCAGACTGCAAAACTATAATCTCTTTGGATAAAAACGGTAAAAAAATAGAGGGACCGCAGGAAACGGATATGAAATGCGACAAGTGCGGAAACCCTTTGCTTAAAAAAGTAGGTTTTAGAGGCAGACAATATCTTGTATGTAAAAATGAAGAGTGTAAAACCGCATATAATATAGATAAAAATGGCAATAAAGCAATCAAACCTGCTCCTGAGCATACAAACATTAAATGTGAAAAATGCGGAGCCGAAATGCTTAAACGAATAGGCAAAAGAGGACCGTTCCTTACTTGTTCGGCATTCCCAAAATGCAAGAATTTACAATGGATACCAAAAACATCAAAAAAGAAAACGCAAAGCAAATAGATTCTTTTGTAAAATATCTTGAAGGCGAGAGAAATTTCTCCGCGCACACTTTAAGGGCTTATGCAAAAGATATGTATGATTTTACTTTGTTTTTAAAAGACAAAGAATTATTTTTATCAGAAGTTAGCAAATACGACGTACGCGCTTTTTTTGAAAAACTCCGAGATAAAGAATTAAGCAAAGCTTCGCTTGCCAGAAAGTTTACGGCTATGCATACTTTCTATAAGTTTCTGATAATAGACGATATAATAAAACAAAATCCCATACAAAATATGCCGAGAATAAAAAAAGACAAAAAGATACCTCTGTTTTTAACAGAAATAGAAACGCAACAGCTTATAAGTTTAAAAAATATAAAACCCCGCGACAGAGGCATGATTGAACTTCTTTATTCATGCGGACTTAGAATAGAAGAGCTAATGAGTTTGAATATAAAAAACATAGATTTTATGTCAAATACCGTTACGGTGTTTGGGAAAGGCGACAAAGAGCGAATTGTCCCTGTTGGAATCAAATGTATTGAAGCGATAATGAGCTATATACAAGAACGCCGCGAAACAGGACTTCCATATGATATAAAATCCCCAATGTTTTTAAGCGACAACAATAAAAGACTAGGACAAAGAACGGCAAGACGAATAATACACAGACTGTTTATTCAGGCGAGCATTTTTAAAAAAGCAAGTCCTCACACTTTAAGACATACATTCGCCACGCATATTTTGGATAGGGGCTGCGATATAAGAAGCGTACAAGAAATGCTCGGACATAAAAACCTTTCTACAACTCAGATATACGCTCATGTTACTATAGAAAGTTTGAAGAAAATATATAAAAAGACTCATCCTCGCAAGTAGTTTGAATTTTAATCTTAGGGTATAAATAAATTATGACAGAAAAAGAGTATTTTCAACTTTTAATGGAAGAGACCGGATGTAAGCGTTCTGAAGCGGAGCTTGCTCTTTCGCTTTCAAACAACAATTTTGAAAAAGCTATTAAGGCAATAGGATTTATCTTGAAGTTTATCACGACGTTTAAAATTAAAGTACTCTTCCCGCAAAAAAATATATATGGGCTTATACACATAGCCATAAATATGAAAATGTCAGAAATTGTGCGTTTCAGTATAACATTTTCTCGCAATCCGGCTATCTATGAAATTACTACAAACATGGATTGGTTTTCTTATGAAAAAGCTATTTTTTCAGCTCGTTTAAATTCTGGAGCTATGGAAATATACACCAAAGAAATAGAAGAAAATTTAAAAGTTTATATTCAGAAAGTTTTAAAAGAAATTATTAATATTTCGTCGGAAGAAATTTTTTCTATAATAAAAAATTTTTTCTATCCTAGCGAAGTTTCTATAGAAATTAAAAATGAAGAATTAAGTTTAACTCAATTTAAAAAACTTCCCGACTATAACTTAAACCAGAATTCAATATCATCTCCGTATTATAATTTAGGATTTATAAAACTAGACGTTAAAATACTTGAAGACAATAATGGAAAATTTGTAAAAAAAATTGCCGAAGGCGACACAGTATTATCAATAATAACCGATGAAAGAGACTTAACCCATTATATTGCGCACTTGATAGGAGGAATAGAAGACGGCAATTCATGCCCGCTTCCAGCTATAGTTAAAAAAGTTACCTACAAAAATAACGACTTTAAAATTTATTTAAATTACGCCCCTTCCATAGTGGGTCTTGCAAAAATCAAAGGCAATATAAAAATAAAAGTTTTGGAGTCAAAGCATCAGTTTTGGTGGAAAAAAATACTGCCTTGGTAGTTTGAGTTTTCTTTCTTCTTCAATTCAACGCTTAGAAGTTTAAAAGTATTCTTCCACTCTGTCCTGGGCGTTTTGGCGAAGATTGCAGTAGTACAGAGGAATTAGGAGTTATTTTATCCCCGCCTCGACTTTATTACTTGCGGCGTTTAAGTTAAACAAAAAACAAGCCGCGACAAAAACCGCTTCACTTTTAGCAAACATGCGCCCTTCCTTATAAACTTGAATTAGTTTCTTATTATTTTAATTGCATCCTCTAGAGTTTCGGCTCCAGATATTTCTATTTTACCTTTATAAGATAAATTTATTAAATTACCTTTTGATATTACAGCTTTTTTAAACCCGAGTTTTTCTGCTTCATACAGGCGCTCGGCAGCCAGCGCTACCGAACGAACTTCTCCCGCAAGTCCGACTTCTCCGAAAATAACAATGTCTTTTGGACATATAAAATTAGAATTCGCTGAAGCTATAGCGCAAGCGGCGGCCAAGTCCAAAGAAGTTTCTTTGATTCTCACCCCTCCGGCAATATTAACAAAAACGTCTTGCATTTCAAGAGGCATATCTAACCTTTTTTCCAAAACAGCTATAAGTATTATTATCCGGTTTACGTCGTAGCCTGAAACCATTCTGCGCGGTATTCCAAAAGCCGTTCTTGACGTTAAAGCCTGAACTTCTAAAAGTATTGGTCTCGTCCCTTCCATAGCGACTGTAACAACATTGCCCGCCGCATTGGCGGCGCGTTCTCCTAAAAAAATTAAAGATGGGTTAGAAACTTCTTTTAGCCCCGAAGAACTCATTTCAAAAATACCAATTTCGCTTGTAGGTCCAAATCTGTTTTTATAAGCTCTCAAAATCCTATAAGTATGCTGACGTTCATTTTCAAAATATAGGACAGTATCCACTATATGCTCTAAAACTCTAGGACCTGCTAAATCTCCATCTTTTGTAACATGACCTAAAATAAATACGGTAATATTTTTGGACTTGGCTATTCTAAGAAGTTCGGCGGCAGTTTCTCTCACCTGACCTACGGTTCCAGGAGCGCTAGCAAGTTCAGGATGGTATGTTGTTTGTATTGAGTCTATTATTAAAAATTTTGGTTCTATTTTATTGACAGCGTCTATAATATTTTGCAGATTTGTCTCGGAAGCTAAAAATATATTATCTTTTTTTACATTAAGCCGCTCCGCTCTAGATTTTACCTGCGAAAGAGATTCTTCGCCGGATATATAAAGAACTGTTCCTTGCTCGCTTAAAGAACCAGAAATATGCAGCATTAACGTAGACTTGCCAATACCCGGCGCTCCTCCAAGCAATATTAAAGAGCCTAGCACTACGCCGCCGCCTATCATATTGTCAAACTCTATTATATTGGTTTGGCGTCTGGAAAAGTCTTTAACTGAAATTTCGTTCAGCTTTAAAACTTCAGACGAGAAGCCTGTCAACTGCCTCGCATTGGAAGACGTTTTAGGAGATACGGAAAACTTTTCTTCCGTAAAGCTATTCCAAGCTCCGCAAGACGGGCATTTGCCAAGCCATTGAGCCGACTCGTAGCCGCATTGTTGACACAAAAACTTAGTTTTTTGTTTTTTCATAAAACTATCTATTTTGCCGTAACTGCCGCAAGGCTTATAATTCTAAGCAAAGCAGCCAAATCTTTATCATCAATCTCAAGCTTTATATAAGGCGTAACAGCCGTTTTATAAGAAATATCTTCAAGAGCAACTCCGGCATAAAGCCATTGCGCAATGCCGACTCTCATTCCAGCATCAATAACAGGTCCATGTTTTTCTCTTCCAAAGTCGCGCATATTCAAGTGAACTTTAAGTCTTCTAAATTCAGCCCAAACAGGCTCAAAGAAAGAATATCCAAAACCGACTCCAGCTTTTCCTCTTATAACTCCGCCGTATATTTCAGATTTTTCAGCTCTAAAACCAAGCAAAGCGTCAAGCTTATTTATCCTATTTTTTTCAGAATCGCTTGCCGTGCTATGGTCCGCCACATTTGAAATTCCAACATAATAGAATTTATCGCGGCTTGGCATTATGCTTATGCCGACGTCGCTTCTAAGTTTTCCGTCTTTCATATCATATCTTCCAGTATAGTTCCAGCTTAACTGAAGTTTATTAGTTTTACCTATTGTGTCCTTCAATCCTTTAACCGTTTCCTTGGCGGAAGCTACAGTTTCTTTTAAATCTTTACCTATTTGTTCGTCGTTTATAAGTGTGGAAATCATGCCGTTTCCGTTAGCTATGCGATCTATCAACGCGTCAAGTTTTTCCGAAACGTCTTTGATTGACAACACTACGGACCTCAAATCCCGTCCGTTTTCAGAAGAAATAGCCGCAACATCGCGAGAAAATTTATTTAAATTATTTATTATTTCAGATATATTTTCGTTTTCAGAGGCAAAATTTTTCATAACGTCTTTCAAAGAGCATATAGCGTTGGCAAGGTTTTCCATCATATCGCCGTATCGTTCGTTATGCATCGCCTTATCTGCCCTTGTTGAAATATTCCTAAGCATAATCTCCAAACTTGAAGACTGCTCGGTAAAGATATAATCATCGCCTTTCAATTCCTCCGCGCTCGAATCTCCTGGAGAAATCTCAATATATTTTGTTCCTATAACGCCCATAGAGACAATTCTAGCGACGCCATTCCTGTACAACTTTACATTTTTATGTATTGACAACCTCAGCTTAGCCCGAGAATCATCTAAAGAAACGCCTCTCAAAACGCCTATGCCAACCCCCGCTATTTTAACTTTAGCTTTTTCGGTAAGTCCTGAAATATTGTCAAATTTAGCATAAATATTGTAAGTCCTTTTTAAGGAAAAAGCTCCGGCGGCTATTATAGAAACAGCCGCGGCAATAATCCCTAAAAATACAAAAATTCCCAACTTCAGTTGTTTGCTCATATTCTTTTCATTTCAAAGATTCTGTCAGTACATATCGGTCACTGACTTGAGCCTCTAACAAATTGTTTTACATACTCGTTTTTAGTATTGCAAACTTCTTCCGGGGTGCCGTTAAAAATAATATTGCCGCCGTATAGCATCATTATCCTGTCGGCTATCTTATACGCCGAATTCATATCGTGCGTTACGACTATAGACGTAACATGCAAATATTTTTTTAAATTTATTATAAGGTCGTTTATAACGTCAGACATTATAGGGTCAAGACCGGTAGTAGGTTCATCGTATAAAATATATTCTGGCTGATAAGCTATGGCTCTTGCAAGACCAACTCTCTTCTTCATTCCGCCTGAAAGTCCAGAAGGATTTAAATGTTCAACATTTTCAAGCCCTACCATAGCAAGGCACTGTTTTGCTCTTTGCTTTATTTCGCTC
The DNA here is from genome assembly GCA_031289055.1 of Candidatus Endomicrobiellum porotermitis. Lineage (GTDB taxonomy): Bacteria > Elusimicrobiota > Endomicrobiia > Endomicrobiales > Endomicrobiaceae > Endomicrobiellum > Endomicrobiellum porotermitis. Next base: position 60,986 of record JAITQE010000025.1, on the reverse strand, counting down.
TCGCTAAGAGACGTAAGATTTTTTAAACCAAAAGCCACATTCTCAAAAATATTCAAAGAATCAAAAAGAGCGGATTCTTGAAATACATATCCTATTTTCCTGCGGGTTTCATGCAATTCTCTTAAAGAACAGTTCGTTATGTCTACGCCATCAACTTTAATAAAGCCGGAATCAGGCTTTACAAGCCCTATAATGTTTTTCAATAAAATACTTTTTCCAACGCCGGAAGAACCTATAATAACCAACGTCTCGCCGGATCGGACGTCCAAACTCACCCCGTTCAACACTGTTTTAACGCCAAATCGTTTATAAACGTTATCAACTTTTATCATTTTGGGTTTATTATATAAATTATTTTATTCTCAAAGTTACACGCAGCGCCGTCAAAAAGTAATCCGCTATCAAAATAAAAACCATTGACGTCATAACCGAACTTGTCGTCGCCTTCCCGACGCCTTCAGCTCCGCCTTTAGCGTTAAAACCCTTATGGCAAGCGACTATTACAATAATTAACGCAAAGAAAAAAGATTTTATAAACCCATGCAGAAAAGTGCAAATAGTCATAAAATCCAAAGCTTCGGCCCAAAATGCGCTTGAAGAAAGCTCCCAAGTGTTAGTTGAAAGAATCATACCGCCATATATGCCGACTATGTTTGAAATAACCGTAAGCGCGGGAAGCATAAAAAAACATGCCAAAAATCTAGGCACGGCAAGGTACCTTATCGGATTTGTTCCAAGCGTATATAAAGCGTCTAGTTGTTCGGTAACTTCCATTGTTCCGATTTCAGCCGTAATCGCAGCTCCAACTCTTCCGGTTACAACTATGGCGGTAAGAACCGGACCCAACTCTATAGCCATGGCAAAACTTGTTATTGTGCCAACATACACAGGTTCGTTAAACATATTGCTTGTCGCCGAACCTACTTGAAGAGCCAAAACCATCCCCATAAAGAAAGACGTAAGCAATATTATAGGTAAAGAACTCCAACCGACTTCTACCATTTGCGTAACAGTGTCTTTTGCGGAAATAAACCCCTTAAATATATCTCTGATTGTTTCTTTAGCCATTTCGGCGGCGGTCCCAAAACCTTCTATTGACGCGAAAACAATGCCAAAAGAAGTATTGCTTACCTTCTGGGCAAAACGCTCAAATTTTACAATTTTCCTTACGCTTGCTTTCATCATCATATAATTAAACTACAATTCTCGGAACGCGCGAAGAAATGGCGCACGTAACTTCATAGTTTATTGTGTCTTGAAGCTTTGCAAGTTCGTCTGTTTTTATCTGCTCAGATCCTTGCGTCCCTATAATAACCGCTTCATCGCCAAGCGACACGCCCTTTACGTCAGTAACATCCACCATAGTCATGTCCATTGTAATTCTCCCGACAATAGGGCAACGCTTGCCGCCGACCAAAACGTCTCCCCTGTTTGAAAGAAGTCTATTAAGTCCGTCGGCGTAACCTACTGGCAAAGTAGCAATAATTGAAGTTTTGCTTGTAACAAAAGTTCTTCCGTAACTTACGCAAAAACCCGAAGGAACTTTTTTAAGAAAAGTCGTCTTTGTCTTCCAAGACAATACAGGCTTTAGCTTTAAAAATCTATCGGAATGTTTAAAAGGGCTAAGACCGTAAAGGCTGAGACCTGGTCGCACCAAATCCAAATGAGATCTTTTGTATTTAAACAACGCCGCAGAATTTGCTGAGTGCGCAATAAATCTTAAACCCAAATTTACTTTTGCAAATTTAACTATTTTTGTAAAAATGTCCAACTGCGCCTTTGTAAAAACAGTGTCCGTACCTGCAACCGCAAAGTGAGTGTACATTCCAGACATATAAACCTTAGGCGTCTGAGAAATCTTTTGCAAAATAGGATAAGCCGCTTCAGGCAACGCCCCTATTCTTCCCATTCCGGTATCCACCTTCAGATGAAAATTTATTCTTTTATCAAGTTTTACAGCTAATTCTTCCAATGCCATAAGTCCGGTTATCGTGGAAATCGTAGGCGTTAGAGAATGGGCTATGGCAACTTGAAAGTTTTCAAAAGGGAAAATATTGCCTAAAATTAAAATGTTCGCCTTAATGCCCGCTTCTCTTAACTGTATTCCTTCCTCAATAGAGAAAACGGCAAGCCATTGCAAACCTGCGGCTTGAGCCTCTTTTGCAAGAGCTATTCCGTCGTGTCCATAAGCGTCGGCTTTAACAACAGCCATTATTTTTGTGTCTTTTGCAAGATATTCTCTGATTTTTTTTAGATTGAAATGAAAATCGCTTTTGTCAATTTCTACCCATGTTTGTCTGAAAAATACTTTTGGTCTTTTACCTGCGGCGACGGCTGCCGCCGCAGGGGGCGGTTGTTTTTTCATTGATAATTATCCTGTAATTTGGACTCGTCAGAGAACTTCGTGTATTCGCCTTCAAAAATCAAATTGACGTCTCCCGTAGGACCGTTTCTCTGTTTGCCTATTATAAGCGTGGCTTTTTTTTGTAAATCCGGATCTTCTCTGTTATAATATCCTTCTCTGTAAAGCATTGCCACAACATCCGCGTCTTGTTCAATAGCTCCAGAATCTCTCAAGTCTGAAAGTTGGGGTCTATTGTCTTTTCTTCCCCTATCTTCCGTTCTCCTTGACAACTGAGACAAGACTATTACTGGGACGTCCAAATTTTTAGCCAAAGCTTTAAGAGATCTGGAAATTTCCGACACTTCCTGCTGTCTTGTCTCAAACTTGCGCCCAGACGCGCGTATAAATTGAATATAATCTATGATAACTAAAGATAAAGGAGTCCCTTTAGACTCAAGTTCCGTCGCAAGTTTTCTTGCTCTTGCTCTTATTTCCGTAACGCTTATATCAGAATCGTCGTCAATAAAAATCGGAGCTTCAGCAATTTTACTCGCGGCTGTCGTAAGTTTTGGCCAATCTGAACTACCGTACTGTCCGTTTCTAAGTTTGCTGGCGTTTACTCTAGCCAAAGAAGCCAAAAACCTTGACATCAAAGCGTCTTGTTTCATTTCAAGCGAAAAAATAGCAACCGGTTTCTTCTGGTCCACCGCTACATGCTCGGCGATATTCAAAGCAAAAGCAGTTTTACCCATAGACGGACGAGCCGCAAAAATTATAAGCTCCGAAGGGTGAAGACCGGCTGTCTTAGCATCTAAATCTGCAAATCCCGTCGCAAGACCGGAAATATCTTTTGGGTTGGAATGCAGTTTTTCAAGATTTTGAAGCATAGGCATAACAAGATTGGAAACCCTTGCAAAACCTTTTTTACTTTTTCTCTGTGAAATATTAAATAAAGTCGCTTGCGATTTATCTAATATTTCTTCAGGAGAATTCAGTTCGTTAAACGCATCAGTTACTATTTCAGAGCCAGCGTTAATAAGCTGCCTAGATATTGATTTATCCCTTATTATATAAGCATAATGCTCAACATTGGCCGCCGTCTGAACAGAATTTATTAAATTTATAAGATAACTTGCTCCGCCAGCTTCGGCAAATAGTCCGCTTTTTTTCAAAGCTTCGGATGTTGTAAACAAGTCTGCGGGTTGATTTTCAATGTATAAATCATGGATCGCTAAAAAGATTTGCCTGTGAATTTCTTTGTAAAAATCGTTGTCGTTGACTATGTCTATAACTTTCAAAATGGCTTCTTTTTCTATAAGCATTGCGCCTAAGACAGCCATTTCTACGTCTATAGCCTGAGGTGGAACCTTCTCTATTATATTTGCCATTTAAATATGCCGGTTATTTCTGAACTTCTTAACATCGGTCGGAAAAGCCAAACAGCTCCGCCGACCGATGTTATTTGACAATATTATATTACTCTTTTTCGCTTATTACGGCAAGCTTTGCTTTTACCGCGACTTCAGGGTGAAGCCTCACGTTTACTTCGTAATTCCCAACTTCTTTTATGTTGTCGGAAAGAAGAATATCGCGTTTGTTGACTTCAAAACCTTTTTCCTCAAAAACTTTTGAAAGATTTGCAGGCGTCACAGAACCGAAAATCTTGCCATTTTCGCCTATTTTAACTTTAACGGTAAATTCAACCGCTTCTATTTTGGAAGCAATTTCCTTTGCCGCTGAAATTATTTCTTCTCTCTGTTTCTCAAGTTTCGCTCTTTCTCTTTCCCAAATCTTGAGATTTACAGAAGTAGCTTCCATAGCTAGATTTTGCGGAACAAGGTAATTCCTAACAAATCCGGGCGAGACTTCTTTAACCTCGCCTTGGCGTCCGACGTTAGTAATATCTGACCTTAATATAACTTTCATTTTTTCCTCCGGAACTTATCTAAATCCTTTTCGCGCAAAAATTAGTTTGACGTAAAAGGCAAAATGGCAAGCATTCTTGCTCTTTTGATAGCCGTGTCAAGCTCTCTCTGGTGCTTAGCGCACGTGCCTGTTACGCGTCCTGAAAGAATTTTTCCCTTTTCAGTTACAAATGCGCGCAACAGACTTATATTCTTATAATCTATTTCTACTTTATCAGCGCAGAAACGGCAAACTTTTCTTCTGATTGGTCCGCCTTTTCTAAACTTTCCCACGGGACGTCCCTGACCTCCCGCTTGCGCTCCTTGAGGTCTAGAGCGTCCTGCGGGCTTTTTTATAAATGCCATATTTTTTCCTCCAACCGCTTAAAACGGTATGTCTTCGTCTTCATCTCTACCAATACCGTCGCACTGATCGGACGACGAATTCGCGCTGTCCGCCGGCTTTGCGCCTATAGCAGCCTTGTCCTGTCTTACTATGGAAAGAATCTGAACCCTAGAAGCTACAACTTCCAAGCGGCTTCTTTTGGTTCCGTCGTGTCCCTCCCATTTGTTAGTCTGAAGCCTACCTTCAACATGCACAGGCGAACCTTTTTTCAAACGCTCGCCGCATCTTTCGGCTTGTTCTCCCCAAACAATAATAGGAACAAACGTCGGATCGGCGTCTTTCCACTCGCCGGTAACAGAATCTTTCATTCTTCTGCTTATGGCTATGTCAAATGAACAAACAGCCTTGCCTGTTCCGGTGCGCCTCGACTCTGGATCTCTAGTAAGTCTGCCAACCATAATCACACTGTTTTGCTCAGGCAAACGGATATTACTTTGCTGTGTCATTTTTTACCTCCGTCGCCGGCTTTTCCACAGACGGCTTGGTCTTGGTGGTAGGCTTTACGGCAACTTTTTTCTTCTCAACTTTAACGGTAAGAAATCTTATTACTGAATCGTTAAATTTGAAAAAGTTTTCAAGAGAACCGACCATAGAACCTTCGCCGCCAAGTTCCATATAAACATAATTTCCTTCACGGAATTTGTTAACAGGATAAGCGAATTTCTTTTTGCCAAGCTTTTGAACCGTTTTAACAGTTCCTTTTGCCGCTTCAATTGTTTTTACTACTTTTGCGGTGAGTTCTTCTACTTTGTCAATAGAAAGTTCGGGGGAAACAATAAACGTGCTTTCGTAATTCATCTTTTACACCTCCTTTTTGGAATTTCCCAAAAAGCGCAAGGCTCAATGGTTTAGCCTTACGCATGCAACGCGTAAAGCAAAGCGCAATAAATATTATACAACATTAACAACTGATTTCAATATTAGATCAAACGGCGAAATCAACTATAATATTATATTCTTTTTTTCTATCCGACACTTATGATAAGAAATCTTTTATTTACCGCCTTACAAGAGGCGCTTGAAATGGTTTGGCGGAAAGTATTTCATTTTTTGTCTTTGGACCTTGATTGAAAAAGTCAACTATAGTTTTTTTGCCCGTATTTTCGCGCACAACTATAGCTTGGAATCCCCATTTGGAGGGATTTCCCCTGATGTATTTTGTTGGTATAGACACAGAATTGTCGTTTACAACAAGGTTAGAAACGATTGACGCTCCGTCGACAGAATATTTATACAGAACCGCTTTATCTTTATATATTCTCAAAGCATATTCCCAACCTGAATCTGCGACTAAAAACCCGCTTACTCCATGGATAAAAGATGTCCCGCCCATTCCCAAGATACCGTTTAAGTCTATATAAAAATCTACGAAAGAAACTTCATCATTCCAACCTGTCCCGTTAAAAGACAAGTTTATTTTTATTCCCATGTCTTTTGAGGTAATCCGAGCAAGCCTTAACAAACCGTCGTTGCATATTGAAACGCCTCCGGAAATAGTTTCAACCGAAGTTTGTCCATTTGAGACATTTGTCGTCTTTTGCAGGTCAACGCTCGCCCCAATCTGTTTATCAATATTCTTACCGTCTGAATAACCTTTGTTTTGCAACCCCAAAAGACGATAAATATTATTGTACGCCGCATCAAACATTCTTCTTCCGGTAATACTATCAGAGCATGCGCTTTTTAAGTTGTCTTGCCCGCACAGATAAACAAGTTCGCTTTGAGCGTTAGCGTATACAGTTTCGCTAAATGAAGAAGAGTCTGCGTAAGCGCTAAGATCTTCGGCAGCCAAGCGAAGTTTTTCAGAAACATCAGGACTTAAAAAAATACCTTCAAAAAAAATATTCTCTTGATGCGGCAAATCGCTTTTAACTTCTAAAATGCGCAGAGGGACGACAGGTTTTATATGCTTGCTGCCGTCAAAAAGCCCTATTATATATTCCATAAACTTAGCGTTTTGCAAATGTTTTTTTGTAAGCAAAATAGGAACTATATCTTCGCGCTTTGACTCAATCCATTTCATAACTTCTTGCTGGCTGTAAGGAAAATTCTTATATAAAGAAAAAACCGCAATACCGTCAATATAATAGGCTCCAAAAATATTTTCCTCTATATTATCAACATTAACCCAAGATAAATTTAACCCTGAAAAATAATAAAGAAGTTCGCGGGACATTTTTCCAGAATTTAAAAACATACCGAAGTTTTTTTTGTTAGTATTATCTTTAAAATCCGATAAATTACTCGCAATATAGCCTTCAAAAATATTATTTTTGTTAGGTTTCTTAATATTTGCGTTGGAAATTCCCGCTAAAATTGGCAAAACAGGCTCAGGATTAAGCGAAACTGCAAGCTCAATCTTGCCAACTGAAATAAGCTCTTCTAAACTTTCTGGGATTATTGTTTTAGAATCTTGAGGGACAACCATACAAAAGCGGTTTGATAAAGTTATTTTATCTATTACCGCTCTTGGGATATCTGGCGTCTCGGCAAAAAAAACTATACTCCTGCTTTCAGCGCCAAAGGAAGTTAAACTTAAAAACAACAACAGTCCCGAAAAAAAAGCTCTCTTCATATTCATAATGACGTTATTATATCAAAAGTCTTTAAGTATGAGCTAATTTAAAAAGTTATAGTTTTTTTGATCTTAAGTTGTTCTTCAGAGTAATCAACTAGTCTTTATTCTGTTTTTTCTATTTGACAGTTATTATCTATTTCAATATAATTGTTAGATTATGAAAACGTGCAAATTTAATTTTTTGACGGCTCCAACTTTATTGTTAATTATCATTTTGTCGTTATGGGCAATCGTAAACTCCAAAACAGTCGTATTAGAATCTCCTTCGCAAGAACAAAACGCCGCATATGGAAAGTCCGAAAAATATGAAAAAGGAAAATATATACGAGGCATACATCTTTCAGCTTGGGTAAGCGGATCTGAAAAACACAGAAAGTCGGCGCTTGAACTTTTCGATAATACGGAATTAAACGCCGCAGTAATAGATATAAAAGAATCCGAAGGACAAGTTTATATAAAAGGCGTAAAAGAAGTAGAGGCAAATAAAGCCTACATCGCGGCAATTCCAGACATTGAAAAATACATTTCTCTTTTAAAAGAAAAGGGCATTTATACAATAGCAAGAATAGTGGTTTTCAGGGATAACGCTAGTTCCAGAAAGATGCCTTCGCTGGCTATAAAAAACCCAGATGGAACTATTTGGACAGACAAAAAAGGCGCGGGTTGGCTTGATCCTTATAATAAAGACGCGTGGGAATATAATTTAAAAATAGCCGAAAGAGCCATAGACGTAGGTTTTGATGAAATTCAGTTTGATTACATAAGATTCCCTTCTGATGGAAATACAAAAAATTGCAGATACAGCAAGCCTTACTCAGCGGTAGAAGCGTCAAAGGCTTTGATAGGCTTTTTGAAAGAAGCAAAAAGGCGACTAAAGCCAAAAGGAGGTGCAATATCTATTGACCTTTTTGGACTTACGACAACAGCTGCCGACGATATGGGCATAGGCCAAAAAATAGTGGAAATGACAGAACAAGTCGATTACGTAAGCCCTATGGTCTATCCTTCGCATTACGCAAAGTGGACATACGGCATAGCAGATCCAAACAAAGAACCCTATAAAGTTGTTTATAACTCTATTGAAGGGGCATTGAAAAGAATTCCTGAAGAAAAATTGCGCCCATGGCTACAAGACTTTAGTTTTGGATACAAATACGGTAAAAATGAAGTAAGAGCGCAAATGCGGGCTTGTTATGATAATAAAATAGGAAATTGGCTGCTTTGGAACCCAAGGTGCGTTTATACAAGAGACGCTTTAAAGGATCAAAATGAGGGAAATACTTTCCAAATAAGCGATCCGCCGACAAGCGAAATGTTAAAAACAGCAAGTAAACGACAAACGTCTTCAGATAAATAATCAGAATAATCAAAGCAAAAAGATTTATTTTTCTTCTGACAACAACTCGACTAAAGTTGGGCTGTCGTCTTGATTTGCAAATTGTTTAATAAGTTCTTTTTCCCTGTCAAACTCAAGTTTTTTCACAGAAACTTCTATTTTTCTTTTACCGGAATCAACTTTGACTATCTTAGCTTCTAATTCCTCGCCCTCAGCAAAAGCTTGCGCCTTTTCATATTTTAAAGAAACCGCCTCGTTATTTTTTATATGCGCTTTAATTCCGGGTTCAAGCTCTACAAAAGCGCCAAAATCCGTAATTCTTACAACTTTACCTTTAACAACGCTGCCAACTTTATATTTCTTATAAGGATCCTGGTTTATGTGCTTTAATGAAAGAAAAATTTTCTCATTTTGAGGATTTACTTCCATAACGACAACTTCAACTTCATCTCCTTTTTTTAGAGCATCTTCCGGGCGATTTATTTTTTTAGTCCACGAAAAATCGCTTATGTGGACAAGTCCTTCTATCCCTTCAGGCAACTTTACAAAAGCTCCAAACGGCGTAATGGTTTGAACCGTGCCTTTAACCACAGCGCCCGGAGCATAATGTCTAAACGCTTCGTCCCAAGGATTAGAAAGGATCCGCTTGACCGATAAAATTATTTTCTTATTTTCCTTGTCAACGCCTATAATTTTTACTTCTATTTCTCGTCCTTTTTTTACTTCTCTTTTTAAAGCCGCTTCGCCGTCGTTCCAAGCGTATTCTGAAGCGCGAAGCAACCCCTTAACGCCCGGTTCAAGCTCTACAAGAACGCCGTAATCCATGATTGAAGCGATTTTTCCTTCCATAACCAAACCGACAGGGAAACGTTCTGCAATCGAATCCCAAGGATTTGCAATAAGATTTTTTATACTTAAAGAAACCTTCCCGCCCGCTTTGTCAACTTTTAATACTTGAACTTTTATTTTCTGTCCAACATGAAGCAAATCTTCAACTTTTTTCACTTTATACCAAGCGAGTTCGCCTATATGCAAAAGACCGTCCATCCCGCCTATATCAACAAAAGCGCCAAAATTTGCAATTCTTGAAACTATGCCGTCAAGAACTTGACCTTCAACAATAGAAGCAAGAACGGCTTCGCGGGAGGCATTTTTCTCATCTTCAACAATTTTTCTGCGTGAAATAACTATATTTTTCTTTCTTACGTCAAGATCCGTAATTGCGAACTCATATGTCTTGCCTATATAGGCTTGCGGGTCTTTTACAAAATGAATATCAACCTGAGAAATAGGAAGGAATGCGTTTACTGCGCCTATATCAACTATAAAACCGCCTTTTATAGTTTTCAAAATAGTTCCAGAAATATGTTTACCATTATTAAACGCAGCCTGAATTTTGTCAAACTTAGCTTTTTCAAGAACAGTTCTATAAGACAAAATCGGACGACCGATTGTATTTATAACCTTTACTCTTACTTTTGCTCCTACTTTAAGTTCCGGAGGAACTTTGCCTTCTTCAAATTCTTTTTTAGGAATCATTCCTTCAGATTTCATGCCCAAATCAATCATAAAACAATCGGCGTTCTCTTCCATAATAACCGCATCAAGCTCTTTGCCCGGCTCAATACCGCCGACTTCTTCATAACATTTCATCAAATCAGCCATACTGATATCTTCGTCGTTTTCAAAAACCGTTTTATCTAAATGTTCATTTTCCGCCATTTTTACTTTCCTCTCTTTGCAATACCCGTTAAAACTATCGCTTTCTTTAGCACCCGAGAATATCTCCAACCATTCTTTCCACGCTTCTTATTATGCTATCAGGCGTTGAAGCACCTGCGGTTAAACCTACAGTTTCAACATTTTCAAACCATTTATCGTCTATTTCATCTACAGTTTCAATGTGGCGCGTCTTTGTTTGAGCTTTGCATATCTCGGCAAGACGCGTGGTATTTCCTGAATTCTTACCGCCTATAATTATCATCAAACCAGATTTCTTGGCAAGTTTTTCCGCAGACTTCTGTCTCTCAAGAGTCGCTTTGCATATAGTATTGTAAATATTAACTTTAAATCGTTTTTTTAGAATTTCAACAATAACGTTAAAGTTTTGAGGAGTCTGCGTTGTCTGACTTACAATATTTAACTCGCCTGTCCCTTTAAACTCAAAAGCTTCATTACGGCTTTCAATAACAAAACACTTCCCTACGCCGTAAGAGACAAGCGCTTCAACTTCAGGGTGAGACTTCTCGCCGACTATTACTATAGTTGTTTCTTGCAAACTTAAATCCTTGACTATATCCTGAGCTTTCTTAACAAACGGACACGTGGCATCTATAACAGATACCGTTTTATTTTTTTCGAGTCTATTGCGTAGTTCTAGGGACACGCCGTGAGTTCTCAAGATTATACAGCCGCTTTTGACGCAATCTACATCATTTAAACTTCTTACGCCTTTTTCTTCCAGACGCTTAACTTCTTGAGGATTGTGAATTATTGGTCCTAAAGTATACACTTCAGATTTTTCTTTCAAAGTTTTTTCTACTAAATCTATAGCTCTTTTAACGCCAAAACAAAACCCGGCGTTAGCGGCTATCTTTATTTCTACATTTTTACCCACTAAACGCTCCATTACATTTTTGATATTTCGTCCAAAGCTTTTTGCGATAAGCCTATATAATCGTTTTTTGAAAAATCTTTTGGAGGATATACGGGTTTTCCGTATTTTATTTTTATCCGTTTAAATTTTAACATCATGTTTGTATTCTCTATTTTGACCGGAATTAACGGAACTTGAGCGTTGCACGCCACCATACCCGCTCCGGACCTGGCTTCTCCCAATTTTCCGTCTTTAGAACGAGTGCCTTCAGGAAACACCAAAAGCAAACGTCCTTTCTCAAGAAGAGAAAACGCGCGTCTCATAGCAGACATGTCTTGAACTCCTCTCTTAACGGAAAACGCGTTTGTTCGTTTTATAATCCAGCCGAATACAGGAATGTCAAACAACTCTTTTTTAGCCATAAAATACAACGGACGTTTCATGGCCGCGCCCGTAAGAGGCGGATCAAAGAAACTCATATGGTTTGGAGCAATTACCGCTCCTCCCGTCTTTGGCATATTTTCCGTCCCTTCAATACGCCATCTGTAAAACAGCTTAAACATTATCCTAAACATCTGCCTGCCGATCAGAAATAAAAAAGAGGATTTTTCTTTTACTTGCATATATTTTTCAATACCTCGTAGAAGTTTGGAAAAGATATAGCGACGCAGTTTGAGTCTTTAATTATAGTTTCTCCGTCGGCTATCAAAGAAGCTATCGACAGAGTCATAGCTATTCTATGATCTTCAAAACTGTCCAAAAGATTGCCGTTTAAAGGAACTCCTGCGTTGCCGTTAATAATAAATCCGTCGTCAAGGGGTTCGACTTGAGCGCCAAGCTTTTTGAACTGACTTGCCACAGCAAATATTCTGTCGGTTTCCTTAACTTTAAGTTCTCCAGCTCCTGAAATTCTAGTTATTCCTTCAGCTTGCGTAGCTATAAGAACAAATATCGGAATTTCATCAACCATTCTAGGAACAACTGAAGCATCTACGTTTACAGCTTTAAGTTTTGAATATCTAACCTCTATATCGCAAATAGGCTCATTGGAGACTTTTCTTGGATTCATTAAAGAAATATCCGCTCCCATACGCTTTAAAACTTCAATTAAACCGTCTCTCGTAGGGTTAACGCCGACATTTTTTATCGTTAAATTTGAATCGGGAACAATCAGCGCCGCCGCTATAAAAAACGCTGCCGAAGAAATATCACCCGGAACGGTAACGTCTTGAGACGCCAGCTTTTGCGCAGGATAAATCGTAACGAAATTTCCGTTAACTCTGACATCCGCTCCAAAAGCCTTTAACATTCTTTCGCTATGGTCTCTGGATTTCACAGGTTCGGCATAAGTTGTGGCTCCATCGGCATAAAGTCCAGCAAACAAAACCGCCGACTTGACTTGAGCCGTAGATTTGTCGCACTCGTAGTTTACGGCTTTTAACGAACTTTTACCCTTTATTGTCAACGGCAAAAGACCTTCGTTTGAAGTTATCTCCGCTCCCATTTTAGACAACGGCTCTATAATCCTTCCCATCGGTCTTTTTGAAAGACTTTCGTCGCCCTTTATAATTGTCTCAAAATTCTGCCCCGCCAAAATACCGGAAATAAGCCTTGCGGTCGTGCCGGAATTGCCCGCATAAATATTGTATTTGCAGTCTTGCGGTTTTTTTAGATTTAAACCCGCGCCTTTTATGTGTAAATTATCATTATCAATCTTAATTTCCGCTCCCATTTGGCGAAAAGCTTCTATCGTCCTATTACAATCGGCGGAAGGAAGATAATTCCTAACTACGGAATCGCCTTCCGCAATAGACGATAACATAACGGCTCTATGAGTTATAGACTTGTCCGCAGGCACTTCAACCGCGCCCGAAATAGCTTTTACTTTTTTTAGTTTTATATCCATTGTCAACTCTTCCAAATTGTATTTATGAATTTCGGCGTTTTATCTTCACGTTCAAAAAAATCAAAATCGTCTTGTTCCGGCAGCGATGTTAAATAATTTGAAATAAATATCTCTTCCCCTTTTTGCTTGCCGCCGCCGTTTACATTTCTCATGCCATATGTTAAATTCCACGAAAAAAGATTCGCAAAAGAAAACAAATTTTTTATATAGTCGCTATTATCATACGTGATTAACCATTTATGTCTACAGTTTTTCATAACGTCGGCAAAACGTTCATGATCAAAACTCTTGTGCAAGTTACCGTTCTTCCCGTATAAAGCTGACTTTCTCGCCGAAAAATATGGAGGATCTAAAAAAATAAAAACAGAATATCCGTCTTCAGAAAGCGCTTTTTCATAATCAATATTAGTAATCTTCACGCCCCTAACTATTTTTTCAATATTTTTCAGTCTTAATATGCTGCTCTCCGTAAAACGACTATTAAAAGCCGATTCGCTGTAACCGCCGCTTAAACTTGTGCCTGAAAACGTAATACGATTGTATATAAAAAAAGAAGCCGCTTTTTCCAAACCGTTAAAACTACTCAAATTGGCGTTAAGAAACTTATAAAGTTCCTTACCATTGACATATTTAGATTTCCACTCATAAATTTTATCAACTAATCCATTCATGTCTTTCTGGCTATATTTCCAGAATTTGTACAATTCATCGTACAAATCGTTTACCCAAAAAATTTTATTCGGAAAAATCTGTTTTAAATGTATAAACAATGACCCGCCGCCCAAAAATGGCTCTCTGTACTCGTCAAAGGCAGGAACAAGACTTGATATTAAATCAATAGCTCTACTTTTACCGCCTGGATATCTCAACGGACTCTTTATCATTGTTTTGTTCCATAGATTTGTGCTACAAAATTATTTTCATCAGCTTCTTTAAAAAGACGTTCTATAAATACTTTTCGCTTTTCAGATAAATTATTTGTCTTAAAACTATCAACAACGTCTTTTTTTATAGACTCCGAACTTATTGAGCCGCTAAAGACGTCGGAAGTTAGTCTCAAAACAGCCATGCTTTTCATAGGCACGCCGTCTACCTTAACGGAAGCAAGATTGGAATAAAGAATCATCTTAACTACTCCGTCTTTGACGTCAGATTCGCTTGGCAAAACTGAATTCTTACTATGCTTACTTTCTATAAGATTCACAATATTTTTATTCAACACAACTTCATCAACAGTAAAAAAATATTTTCCGCCTAAATAATTTTGAATTGTTATTTTAGATTTTGATAAAGTGTTCAAGCTTTCTTTTGATTGTATAGTTTTATACTCTCTATTTTGAGCTTTTTCTGCTTTCGCTCTTGAGAATTCCATAAAATTCTTGAAATCTTTGACAATTTTATTTTCAAAAGCGTTGATTCCGTCAAAACTATGCAATCTTATCTTTGTTTTTTCTTCTATTTTCAAATAACTTTTCTTTGCTTTATCCAATATGCGACATAAATCTGCTAATTCCTTTAGATTCCAATGTAACCCGGAACTATGATAATCTTCAATCTCTTTTATTTTTGACAAAACATAACTATTATCAAATTTCTGATCTGTAATTTTATTTCCTAACTTATTTGCGCTCGCATCAGAATAATAGGCAAAAATCACGCAAATATCAAAAAGCGACATCAAGGAAACAGTATCCCATTGCAAGAAATCTCTATCTCCATTTTTTCCTTCATCTTTTATAATGGGAATTACAGCGATCTTTTTAGATATATGCATAGAATCATATATTCTCTCATATGGATACGAACGCGTTCTTTTTGGAGAAACCCATTTTGAAACCGCAAAAAAATTCTGCTTATCAAATATCAAAGAAGTTGACGAAGCTGAGTTTATATCAAATTTTTCTAAACTAACCTTATTTAAATCTTTATCTATTGTCTTCTTATATTTTATACCTTTGATTCTTCCCGTTATATCCATATTTTCTAGTCTTTTTGAGTCTTAAGAATCTCTTGTCTAATTTTTTTCTTATCGCTTAGATTCCGCTTAAAGACGTTAAGTTCTTTTATAAATTCATCCAAATATTTATTGATATTTTTGCCGTTTGAAGCAAAAATAGGCGCCCACATATCCGCGCTTGAAACAGAGACTCTTGTTATGCTCTTAAAAGACCCGGCGGTAAGCTCGTCAATTTGCGGATTTTTCTTCTTTATGTTTTTATAAGTTTTGTTTAATGCAAAAGCTATAACGTGAGGCAGGTGGCTTGTAAAAGCAACCAGCTCGTCATGCTTTTTTGCAGACATTTTCACAATGACTGCGCCTGCGTCTTTCCACATCTTGGCTGCAACACTTTCAGATTTGCTATTTTGCGACGTTATAACAACTTTTGCGGTTTTAAATATATCAGCCGACGCGGACGCCAGTCCGCTTTGCTCTCTTCCCGCCATTGGATGAGAACCCACAAAAGAAATTTTGTCTTTGATATCTTTTATTTCACGCTCTATTGAATGCTTTACGCTTCCAGCATCGGTAATTATAGCGTTCTTTTTTACAACTTTAATAAGCTCTTTGCATATGGAAGCAATCGTATCAACAGGCGTGCATATAACTACAATATCTGAATTTTTTGCCGACTCTAAAGATAAAGATCCTTCGTCCACAGCGCCAATCTTTAGAGCGTATTTTAAAGTTTCTTTTTTTCTTGCGATGCCCGTTATATAATAGCGATTCTTTAAAGTTTTGCTTTTTAAAGCAAGCCCTAAAGAACCGCCGATTTGCCCCAAACCGACTACGCTTACATTTAGCATTAGTCCAAAATATCCCTGCCGACCGCTCTCGCCACCAAGTCAAGCTCTTTCATCAAAGATTTAAACTGATCGGGCAGCAAACTTTGAGGTCCATCGGAAAGAGCAAGTTCCGGCTGAGTGTGAACTTCTATTATTAATCCGTCAGCCCCTACGGCAACGCAGGCTTTTGCCATAGTGCCAACATGTTCCCTAATACCGATGCCGTGCGAAGGATCTAAAACTACAGGCAAATGCGATAGCTTCTTTATAACGGGAATCGCATTTAAATCCATTGTAAATCTTGTGGCGGTTTCAAACGTTCTTATTCCTCTTTCACAAAGAATTACGTTATAATTGCCCTGCGAAAGAATATATTCCGCAGAAAGTAGAAGCTCTTTTATCGTTGTAGCCATACCCCTCTTTAGAAGAACGGGGGTTTTTTGTTTTCCGGCAGCTTTTAACAAATCGTAATTTTGTATATTTCTAGCGCCAATCTGCACAATATCGCAATATTTTGAAACAATGTCAACCTGTTCAACTGTCATAGCTTCGCTAATAGTCGGCATATGTAACTTTGAGCCCGACTCATTTAAATATGTTAGTCCTTTCTCTCCAAGCCCTTGGAAAGCGTAAGGAGAACTTCTTGGCTTATACGCTCCGCCTCTGATTATCGTCGCTCCCGCATCTTTAACTATTTTTGCAGTATCAAGCATTAACTCCTTGCTTTCAATAGCGCAAGGTCCGGCTATAACGTGTATTTTTTTTCCGCCGATTTCAACGTTTCTGCTTACCTTAACTATCGTGTTTTCTTTCTTGAATTCTCTTGAAGCAAGCTTATACGGCTTCTGTATCTCTCTTACGTGTTCAACAATTTCCATAGACTCAAAAACATCTTTATATTTTTCGGCATAGTCGCCTATCATTCCTATAATCGTAAAGTCTTTGCCTTTTGACATATAAGGCTTGTACCCCAACCCTTTAATTTTTTCCGTAACAATTGCAACGTCTTTCGGCCTTGCGCTTTGTTTCATCGTTATTATCATAAAAATTCCTTTAGGACTTCCAAATTTTTTTCAACTTCGCTATAAACAATTTGTTTTCTTTGTGAAGACCGACTGTGACTCTTACCCAATCTGGGAGTTCATATTCGTCCACAGCTCTTACTATCACGCCTTCTTTTAAAAGTTTGGCAAACGCATTTTTTCCAGCGAGAGGAAAAGACTTAAAAAGAATAAAATTTGCCGCTGATTTAACGTATTTTACGCCAAGTTTTTCAAATTCTTTATACAAATACAGTTTTTCTTTAGCTACAAGCTTTTGGCTTCGCGCCACTTGCGCTTTATCTGTAATTGCCGCGGAAGCCGCTGCTTGCGCCAAAAGATTGACATTAAAAGGAGGCCTTATTCTTTCAATATACTCTACTATCTTCTCGCTAGCAAAACCATATGCCACTCTTAAACCCGCAAGTCCATGAATCTTTGAAAATGTTCTAAAAACTATTAAATTTAGGTTGTCTTTTAAATAATCAAGTCCGTCGGGATAATCCTTTTCTAAAGACGCGTATTCAAAATAGGCTTCGTCAAGAATTACTATAGGCTTAACGCCAAACTTGTTTAAAGGCAAGTCTTTTAGGAACGCGGAAAATTCTTTCTTTGCATTATACGTTCCCGTAGGATTATTAGGATTTGTTACAAAGATCGCTTTTGTGTTCTTGTTACAGGCTTTTGCCAAAGCTTGCAAATCATATTTAAACTCCTCGTTCATCGGAACTACTACCGGTTTAGATCCCATAAGCTGCACAGCCATCGCGTATCTTATAAACGAATATTTTGAAATTACAATCTCATCTTCAGGATTAAAAAACAACTTTGCTATAAGCTCTATTATCTCATCTCCGCCAGCCGCAGTAAAAATATTCCCGGTTGGCAACCGGTATCGCTTTGACAGAGATTTTTTTAAATCAAAAGAATTTGAATCGGGATAAAAAAATACCTTGTCAAAATTATCTCTTAACGTCTTAAGAACTTTTTTTGAAGCTCCTAAAGGATTCTCATTTGACGCGAGTTTTACAACTTCTTTAAGATTATATTCTCTTTTTATCTCGCCTATAGATTTGCCTGCAACATAAGGTTTGAACCCGTCGCAAGCTTTTCTGATAATGTTTTGCATATTCATATTACGCTCTCGGGTAGCTCCCCAAACTCTTTACAAAAATGCTCTTGCTTTCCAAACTTTTTGTCGCCTTAACTATGTTTTGGTCTTTAATATGTCCTTTAAAATCAACAAAAAACATATATTCCCACGCTTTTTTCTTTGTAGGGCGCGACTCAATCTTTGTCAAATTCACATTGTTTCTATCAAATATTTCAAGAGCCTCGCACAAAGCTCCAACTTTATCTTTAATTATAAACGCCAAACTCGTTTTGTCCTTGCCGCTAGGCTCAGTTGAAATCCTGCCTATAACAAAAAATCTTGTAAAATTTTCTCTGCTATCCTGTATTCCTTTTTGTAAAATATACAAATCATAAATTTTAGCCGCCGCTTCAGAAGCTATAGCCGCAGAAAAATCCTCTTTAGATACTTTCTTTGCGGCTTCTGCCGTTGAAGAAACAGGTATCAACTCGGCGTCAGGGTAATGTCTTGTTACCCAGCTTCTGCACTGCGCTAACCCATGCGTATGCGAGTAAATTCTTAAAACTTCCGCTTTGAGATCTTTCACAAGAAAACACTGCTCTATTTTTAAGCTTATCTCAGCGCATATTTTAAGCTTAGTTTCAACAAGCATGTCTAACGTTGCGTTTACAGAGCCTTCGTTTGAGTTTTCCACTGGAACTACGCCGAAATCCGCTCTCCCGCTTTCAACTTCTAAAAGAACCTCAAGAGGAGTAGACGCGGGGATAAAATATCCGCAAGAGCCAAAGTTTTTAATCGCCGCTTGATGCGAAAATGTCGCCCAAGGACCTAAAAACGACGCTTTTGTCGGAGTTTCAAGATTTCTGCAAGCGCTTATTATTTCCGTATATATATTTTTGAGAGCTTCCTCTCCCAAAATGCCTTTAGAAGAAGTAATGTTCTTTAAAACTTCCTTTTCGCGTGAAGGCACGTAAACTACTACGCTCCCCGTGCTAAAATCCCCATTATTTTTCGCTTTAGCAATATTTAAAGCGAACTTCCCTCTTTTATCCAAAAGTTTTGCTATTTCTTTATCAACTTTGTCTATAGATTTTCTGATTTCCAGCAACTTTGAAGACACACTAATCCCTCCGAATAAAACATATAATTTTAACGATATGCGAATATTATACTAAACTAATAGATTTAATAGCAACAACATAAAGAATGACTTTAAGGTTAAATAAAGAAATGCGAAATACTACAATTTAATTAAGACCTAGCATTATTAACGTTTCGGCATCGTAATTGCCGTCGTTAAAAGCGTTCAAAACTTCAACAAAAACTGTCGCCGACGGTTTTGCCGCAGAGAATAAAGTCATTGAAGATATGAATTTTAAAAAGTCAGGATAACCGAATATTTCCTCCAGAGTTTTTGAACCTTTATGTCTAAGAACAAGACGCGCGTTATAAATTAATTTATCGCCTAAGACTGGATCGGCTAAATACGCTTTTGCTTCGTCTAAAGATTTAACGCCGTAGTAACGACTTTCGGAACTCATACCCAACCCCGCCGCCTGAGGAAAAATATACCAAATCCAATGACTTCTTTTACTACCTTGTCTCAATTCGTTTTCAACTTTTTTCAATAATTCCGGCGTTTGCTTTTTACGGAATCTTTCTAAATCGGACGCGGCTTCTTCCTTACGCGGCGAATTCAGTTCCGCTATAGGAGCGCGCGCTACGCCGTAAAAACCGCCTTCTTTACCGCACGCGGACGCGCACAATATGCCGAAGCCGCCAACGCACGCAATTCCAATAAGGATCTGCCATTTGCGGTCCGCCACCCACTGTCCCGCCGCAACCGCTTTTCCTTTAAATCTATCCCACGCGCCATTCTCCGCAAAAACTAATTTCATAGGCGAAACCAACAACGCTAACGCTAACAACATACTCGCTACTTTCTTTAACATTTTAATATCCTTTACTTTTTCTTTTTCTCTATCTCATTTCTTTCCAATCTTAGTATATTATAAGTATACTTATAAATGAAAACTTTTTGCAAATTGCAAAATATATCCTGACTTTTTACGTATTCTCTAAGCTTACAAGCTTAACGTTAAACTTCTCTTCCATTTCAACTCCGGTTTCGTAACAACAAGAACGAATATGAGGACCTATATAAACTTTTATGCTTTTAGGATCTGCGCAAAAGTCGTTTATTAATATTCCTACCGCATTTTCAACTATGCCCAAACAAAGTCCTTTCCAACCAACATGCACCGCAGCTTTAACGTCGCCGTGGTTGTAAAATGTTTGTAAGGAAAATTTTCAGAGAATATAAAATTCATTGTTATGGTTTGATATTTTTCTTCCAATACCGCAAATCTTTTTCCGATACTTCGCATATTATATAGATTATTTCAGGAATTTTGGCTTCCAATAGGTATACGCAGGCTTCGACGACTCTATAGTGTCGGACTTAGTTGAAACCTGCTGCGAAAAGAAGTCAGGCTGTATCTCTTTTTTCTCTTTTGGCTCTTCTTTAAAATCTCCAAGTTGAAATCCCGTAGCAATAATTGTAATTTTAATTTTGTCGTCAAGTCTGTTGTCTATAGTGTGTCCAAAAAAAACATGACCGTTAATGCCATAACTTTTTATATCTTTAAATATCTCTTGAAGCTTTATTGCGGTAATATTGGAATTTGTCGTTATATTCACCAACGCCTTACTTGCTTTTGAAATATCATAATTGTCTAAAAGAGGGCTTGTCACAGCTTTTTTAACGGCTTCTTTAGAGTCGGAACCGGAACTTTCGCCGATGCCTATCAAGGCGGTTCCTGAATTTAACAAGATATTTTTTACATCCGCAAAATCTCTGTTGATCTCGCCAGTAACCGTTATAACGTCCGTTATAGCCTGAATGCTCTGTCTTAAGACGTCATCTATAATATGATAAAAAGCGTCAAGAGCCACCCTCTCATTTATAACATTAAAAACTCTTTCGTTTGGAATCACTATTAAAGCGTCCACATGCTCTTTAAGATTTTTTATTCCATCTTCAGCTTGCTGCATTCTTATTTTGCCTTCATGTTCAAAAGGTTTTGTAACAACTCCAACAGTCAATATGCCTTCTTCTTTTGCAAGTTTTGCAATTATCGGAGCAGCTCCTGTTCCTGTGCCGCCTCCCATGCCTGCAGTTACAAAAACCATATCTGCGCCGACGAGTCTTCCCCTTATTTCTTCAATACTTTCTTCAGCTGCCCGCTTGCCAACTTCGGGATTTCCTCCTACGCCAAGACCTTTTGTTATTTTTTCGCCTATCTGCAAAATATCCGAAGCAGACGATTTGAGCAATGCCTGCGCATCAGTATTTATAGCGACAAATTCCACATTGCCAACATTAGCGGCAATCATTCTATTAACGGCGTTACAACCGCCGCCGCCAACCCCAATTATCTTTATTGCGGCAAGTTGCCCAGTATTCATTTCCTTTGAAGGTAGCACTAGTTTTATACTCATTTAGAAAACTTCCTCAAACCATTTTGATATTTTAGACACTACTCCAATCTTTGAAGACTTTTTTTCCAAATAAAATCTTGAATTTGAAAGGTTTGAAGCTACGGCTCCTATCGCTGTAGTATAAGATGGATTTAATAATATTTCGTCGCGGCCTACAACCCTATCCAGATTTGGATTTCCAGTCCTGACTGAGCAATTAAACGCTTTTTCAAAAGCCTCAGCAAGACCGGGAAGACTGCAGCCGCCGCCGGTAAGAATTATTCCTCCGGAAAGGAATTCGTCTCCGTAATTATTTTTTTCCATTAACTCTTTTATTTCGTACAAAATTCTGTCTACTCTGGGCGTTATTATAGCATTTACAAGTTCGTGCCTATTACACTTTTTTATATTTCTGCCATCTGCGGCTCTATATTCAAATTCTTCATTACTAAAATCGCTATAAATAAACGCCGCTCCGTACTTTTCTTTAATTTCTTTTGAAACAGAGTAAGAAGCTCTTAATCTATGGCCTATATCTCTTGTGATATAGTCGGAACCGTCAAGAATTTCGTCCGTATGCCTTATTATTCCATCAACATAATGAACAAGCCCTGTGGTAAGTCCGCCAAAATCAACGACAAGACAACTCAATTCTTTTTCTTCTCTGGTAACTAAAATATCGCTGGCAGCTAAATATCCATAAACCCTATCATCGCAATTTACGCCTACAGACGCCATAGACTTGTTTATGTTTCCTATATTGCTGCTTGAAGCTATAAAGGCATGCACGTCAACTTCTATATAAGTCCCCTCCATTCCTATAGGATTTTGTATTCCTCTTTGTTGGTTCAGTATATATTCCCGCGGAACTATCTGTAATATTTCTTGATCTGGATCCATTCTTATCTGTTTTCTTGCGCTGTCCAAAGAGTTTTCAACGATTTCTTCCGTAACTTCCCTATTAGAATAGTTGATATTTGCCACACCTTTGGAATTTCTAGAATGTATAAAATTGCCTCTCAAAGCAACAACAACTTTTCCTATCTGACCGCCGGCAACTTTCTCAATTTCTTCAAAAGCTTTGCCTATTGCGAGAGCCGCTTCTTGTATGTTAATAACAGCGCCAGCTTTAATCCCGTCGCACGGTATTGAAACCGCGCTAAGAATTTTTGAAATTCTTGTTTCCTCATCGCAAGCGCCGGCGACGCAACAAACCTGATTGCTGCCAATATCAAGACCCGCTATAAGATTTTTTTTAGACATTTTTAATCCTCTGCCCGCAAGTAACTATGTTTATGCGTTAAAGTTTGAATTTATTCTGACAACATTCCAGCGACAGGTTTTACAATAATTCTGCCAGAAGAATAAAAATTCATATCTATATACTCTATTTGTTTATATTTAGATATCGCATTCTCGTAAACTTTTTGAAATTTTTTAAATTTATGAGATAAATGTTCGGGCATTTCTTCTCCCCAAACAATCGTCGCATTATTGGCCGCAATAAAAATAATATCATCCATATTGTTTATTTTCATTTCCAAAATATTATCTAAAAATCCTCCGCAAATAGACCTAAACCTTTTTATAAAACCCAAAAGGCGCTTTCTTTCTTCGTCATTTTTATAAATAATCTTGGGGATTTTCATCTCGCTCATAAAACCGCGAAGAGGAAATGGCTTATCATCAAAATCTATTCCGCTCATTTCGCCTTTTTGCATTATAAAAGCCTCCGGCGTTCTTTCATAAAGTTTGATTTTAATCTTTTGCCAGCGCCTGTTAATAATAATATTTTTTAGTTCCGGCTTTAATTTTTTTATTTCGGATTCCGCTTCAGACAATTTGACTTTTAAAAGGTTATCGCCGATTTTAAAAGAAAGAAGTTCCTTTATTTCGGCTTTTGTAACATTTTTAGCGCCGACTATATCTATATCTTTTATAATCATTTTATCGGATTTATAAGCTACGTCGAGCAGTTCGTTTCCGCCAAAATATAAACCGTAAACAATTCCTCCGAGAAGCGCGAGACAGAAAAAAATCTTAAAAATTTTTCCGCCTTTTTTATTTCTGGAATAGCTACCGTTTGTCCGCACGGCTTTATAAACGTAGCGGTTGCGTTTTTTTGCCGTCATTGTCATATAAAGAGCTCTCTATAATTTTTAGAACTAAATCTTTAAAATCGTAACCAACAGTTTTACTCGCGTCAGGAAGGAGAGACGTCGCAGTCATGCCGGGAATAGTGTTATTTTCAAGAACCCAAACTTTATTATTCTTATCAACTATCATATCAGCGCGACAAACGGCTTTACATTTAAAAACCTTAAAAATTTTTTCTGCATAATATTGAGCGTTGGAATAAGCCTTACAGCTTATCCTTGCGGGAATAATATGCCCGGAACCGCCTTTTTGATATTTAGATTTAAAGTCATAGAACTCTCCCTTGGGAACTATCTCTATAACAGGTAAGGATTTTCCATTCAAAACTCCGACTGTAATTTCTTTTCCAGAAATAAACTTTTCTACCATTATTTCCTTATCATACTTAAAAGCCTCTTTAGCGGCAACGGCAAACTGCGTAGCATTTTTTACTATCGCCACCCCTAGAGCAGAGCCTTGAGAAACAGGCTTTACGACAATGGGGTACTTTTTTATCTCTGCAACAGGTTCAAGCCGCTTTATAACCGTCCACTCGGGAGTCGGAATTCCGCTGCACCTAAAAAGCTTCTTTGAAATATCTTTATCCATTGAAGCGGAACTTGCAAAAACGCCGCAACCCACGTAAGGAATACCCATAATCTCAAGCATTCCCTGAACAGTTCCGTCTTCGCCCATATGTCCGTGCAGAACTATATAAGCTATGTCAATATTTGCTTTTCTTATTTTTTCAGCAACGTCTCTGTTTGCGTCTATACCAACTGCCATTACTTTCAATTTTTTCAACGCGCTCAAAACAGCTTTCCCAGATTTAACAGAAATCTCTCTTTCAGAAGAAAGTCCGCCGTATAAAACGCCGATTTTCTTATTCTTTAATTTTGTCAAAATATCGCCGCTGTTCATTTTATTATCTTTATTTCCATTTCCAATTTTATATTGAACCGTTTATGTATTTTTTCTTCTATCAAACCAATCAAAGTCAAAACGTTTTTCGCCGACGCCATCCCTGTGTTTACTATAAAATTTCCGTGAATTGCCGAAATTTGCGCCCCGCCGACGCGGACGCCTTTAAGTCCGGCTTCTTCGATAAGTTTTCCAGCGCTATGACCTTCGGGGTTTTTAAAAACGCTTCCCGCAGTTGGGAAGTTTAAAGGCTGTGTTTTTAGACGTTTTTGCATACTTTTAAACGCCATTGCTAGACTATCATTTTCTACAGTCTTTTTCAAGGAAAAACATACGTCTGAAATAATACTACTTTCAAGATTACTTTTCCTATAAGAAAAAGCAATTTGCTTCCTTTTTACCAATACTCTCTTTGCATCTCTGTAAACGCCTATTGTCTTTATAACGGAATCTATCCATTTATCTCTCAAACCCGCGTTGCCGCAAACAGCGCCCCCTACAGAACCTGGTATGCCTGAAACAAATTCTAATCCTATTAAATTATTTTTAACAGCCGTATTTAAAACATTTGAAAGCAACGCTCCGCCGCCGCAAAAAATTTCTTCTCCGCTAACAACAATTTTTTTAAATTTACCAGTCAAAGAAATGACAATTCCTCTATAACCGCCATCAGAAAACAGAACGTTCGTCCCGCCGCCTAAAACATAAAAATCATCGTTGCCTATGTTTTTTAAAAACAAAGACAGCGCTTCTTCGTTGGAAATCTCAATAAAATAATCCGCAGGTCCGCCTATTTTAAAAGAACAGCGCTTTGAAAGAAGTTCGTCCTTAAAAATGCTACAGCCCAAGGACGCTAATTTGGATAAAACGCTTTTGTCCATTTTTTTGAGTTCCTAGATAATCTTCAGCAACTCTTCGCCTTTTTTCCACACGTCTCCGGCTCCTAAAGTCAAAACTATATCGCCATCCGACAACATTGATAAAAAAGTTTTTAAATCTGAGAAACGCTCGGCATTGCTTTTATTTTTTTTAAGACTTTTAAGTATTAAATCAGAACTTACGCCTTTTATAGGTTTCTCGCCTGCAGGATAAATATCTAATACTTTCACGATATTGGCGTCTGAAAAACTTTTCCCAAATTCTTCAAATAAATTTTGAGTCCTCGTATACCTATGAGGTTGAAACAAAACGACAAGCCGGCGTTTAGGCCAAAAACCTTTCACAGCCTTTATGGCAATCGCGACTTCTGTAGGATGGTGTCCGTAATCATCTATCACCATAATTCCATTTTTTTCGCCTTTTATTTCTAAACGTCTACCGACGCCGTCAAACTTATTGATTGCTTTAGCTATCAAGCCGAAAGGCATATCAAGCCACAAACCTACTCCTATAGCCGCAAGCGAATTTAGAATATTGTGTCTTCCTGGAATTTTAATACAAACATTTCCTATCTTTTTGTCTTTATATACGACGTCAAAACTTGTGCATTCTTTTTGAGCCTTTATATTCAAAGCCTTTATATCAGGTTTTCCTGTAAATCCATAAGCGACATATTTTCTCGTAATCTTCGGAATTACTTCTCTTACAACTTCATTATCTGAGCAAATAACGGCTGCGCCGTAAAAAGGCACTGAATTTATATGTTTTACAAATGCATCTTTAAGATTTTCCATATTGCCATAATAATCCAAATGATCATTGTCTATGTTTGTTATAACAGTAATAGCTGGGGAAAGTTTTAAAAACGAACCGTCAGACTCGTCGGCTTCTGCAACTATAAAATCGCCTTTGCCTAGCCTAGCACTGGTCTTAAGATTTTTAAGTCTTCCGCCTATGACTATAGTAGGATCAAAACCTCCCTCATCCAAAACAAGAGAAGTAAGGGAAGTTGTAGTAGTTTTTCCGTGCGTTCCCGCTATAGTTATAACATATTTTAATCTCGCAAGCTCAGCAAGCATTTCTATACGCGGAATGACAGGTATTTTTTTCTTTAATGCCGCAACGACTTCAGGATTATTTTTACTAACAGCTGTAGACGTTACCACAACGCTTGCGTCTTTTATATTCTTAGCGTTATGACCTATGCAAATTATTGCTCCTATTGATTTTAAGCGCTCTGTAATGTCGGTCTTTTTTAAATCGGAACCTGACACCTTATGTCCAAGATTTATCAAAACTTCCGCAATACCAGACATTCCGGATCCGCCTATTCCGACAAAATGTACGTTTTGATCTTTCCGAAACATTATTTCTCTCCGGGATAAAACTATTTCTTAAAATATTGAGCGCTGACAGTCGTCGTTATTCCGCCGCGAATTCCAAATTCAATATCTATAGACATCTCTTTAGGCTTAATAACTTTAACCAAATCTCCCAATATGCCGTTTACCACGCTTTCATGCACCATGCCAACCATTCTATAACTTTGTAAGTACATTTTTAACGACTTAAGCTCAACAACATTTTTTTCTGGAGCATAATTGATAGCTATATACGCAAAATCCGGAAGACCTGTCCAAGGACAGAGACATGTAAATTCTTCAGTTTCAATGCAAACGTTTATATCCTTTCCTACATACTGATACGGCATTGTTTCAAGCAAATTCGGCATAACTCTATCAAAAATAGGCATTTTACTTTTCATTATCTCTCCTAAAGATTCTATACGTCTGATATTCTAGCATTTTTAGGGATCTTGAAGAAGAAAACCGTAGATTAAAGCGTATCGTAGCCGAGCGAGCGTTAGATATAAACATAAGCTCTAACGCCCGAAGCCAAGCGCGAGGCGGTAAAAGCGATAATAAGAAATTTTGGGCGAAGCGTTGCCATGCGCATGCGCGCGGTCTTAATAGCAATTATGATGAAAGGCGAGTCTTTCTGGTGCAATGACGATTCGGGCGGAGAGCATTTATACCTCATTATATCTGACCCCCGACAGCGATAATAATGTTTTAGTTGTAAATATTACGGAGGAGCGTAACCGATCTGATAAATCGTGTTCTTTGGATGTTGGATACCATCCGGCAATAAGAAAAAATTCTCGCCTCATGAAAAGAGAGAAAACGCGCGTTTTTCAGATCTAACAAAAATTTTACCACTCAATTTTGCTTATACGTTCCAAAGCTTCTTTAATTCTTGGCACACCAACAGTAAGGGCAAACCGTACATAACCCTCTCCGCTTTTTCCCATGCCGTTGCCGGGAGTGCAAACAATAGCCGCATCGTCAAGAAGTTTTGAGACGGCTTGGGAAGAAGTATATCCTTTAGGAACCTTCGCCCAAACATAAAACGAAGCTTTAGGCAAGTTTACTTCCCAACCGAGCTTTTTTAAACCTTCAACCAATGCGCCTCTGCGTTCTTTATATATTTTTCTCGCATCCTCAACGCATCTTTGCGAAGACGACAATGCCGTAACAGCAGCTTCCTGAACAGCTTGAAAAACTCCGGAATCGTAATTATCTTTAACTTTAGCAATACCTGCCACAATGTTTTTATTTCCGCATACCCAACCTATGCGCCAACCAGTCATATTGTAGGTTTTTGAAAGCGAATGAAACTCCACGCCGACTTCTTTAGCGCCGGGGAACTTAAGGAAACTTGAAGGTTTGTCGTTTTCATCATAATAGATCTCAGAATAGGCCGCATCAGCGGCAACAATTATATTATTCTTTTTAGCAAACTCTATAAGTTTTATATAAAATTCTTTTGGGGCGACAGCCGCCGTAGGATTGTTGGGATAATTTACAAAAATCAACTTTGCCTTTTTGGCAATATCTTCAGGTATCGCGTCTAAATCTGGCAAAAAGCCGTTTTTCTCAAGCAAAGGCATGAAGTATGGAACGCCGTCGGTAAAAATTGCGCCAGTGTTATATACTGGATACCCGGGTTCGGGAATTAAAACAACGTCGCCGGGATTTACAAACCCCAAATGAATGTGTCCTACGCCTTCTTTTGAGCCAATAAGAGCGCAAATTTCATCAGTATTCAAGTCAACGTTAAACCTATTTTTGTACCAATCCGCAACGGCTTTCCTGTAGGAAAGCGACCCTGCTCCGAAAGGATATTGATGATTAGCCGGCTTTGCGACAGCTTCCTGCATAGATTTTATTATATGTTCGGGAGTAGGCATATCTGGATCGCCAACTCCTAAAGATATTATATCGGCGCCTCTGTCCATAGCCTCTTTTTTTTTTCTGTCTATCTCAATAAAAAGGTACGGAGGAAGTTTTTTTAATTTTTCATTGTAACGAATTTCCATTTCTTTAATTCTCCAAATTTGCATTAAAAATTAACGACAAAACACAACTATAATTACAGTCTAACAATCCATGCATATGACAATACAATAACAAAGCGGAAAGATTTCAATTTTTGAGCTTAAAATTTATTTCAACGACAACACGTCAGACATATCGTAGAGTCCCGGTTTTTTACCGACAACCCATTTTGCAGCCCTAACCGCGCCTGCGGCAAAAGTATCTCTGGAGTGCGCTCTGTGAGTCAATTCTATTCTTTCTCCGGGACCAGCAAAATAAACAGTATGATCGCCGACAATATCTCCGGCTCTAACTGAAAGCACGCCTATCTCGTCTTTTTTTCTTGCGGAAAAGGCGCAGCGTCTGCCGTACACGCCGACCTCGTTTATATCTCTGCCGACTGAAGACGCGGCGACTTCCGCAAGCTTTGCTGCCGTTCCCGAAGGAGAATCTTTCTTTTTATTGTGGTGAAATTCAACTATTTCTATATCATAATCGGACATTTTTTTTGCAGCTTCTTCAACAAGCTTGAACAAAATATTTACGCCTACTGACATATTGGGCGAAAAAACTATCGGAATAATTCTTGCTGCTTCTGCGATTTTCATTTTCTGTTCTTCGGAGAATCCCGTTGTGCCGATAGCTGTCGGGACTTTTTGTTTTACAGCTAGCTCCAAATTTTTTAACGCGCTCTCAGGATTTGTAAAATCTATCAACGCGTCGGTGTTCTTTAAAATATTTTCCAAATCATTGTCAGAAGATATTATGGGACTTCCCGCGCCGATAGCTTTACTGCCTTCATATTCCAAAGCTCCTGATATTTGAATTTCCGAGTCCTCTTTAGCTATGGCGATTATAGCCCGCCCCATTCTTCCCGCCGCGCCGCAAATTGCTAATTTCATATAAAACCTCAATTATTTCAACAATTCAAAATCTTTTAAAATTTTTTCCAATTTCAACTTGTTAAATTCTTCCATTTCGCACATTGGAAGCCTTATTTCTGAACTGCAAATGCCGAGCATAGACGCAGCTGTTTTTACAGGTATGGGATTTGTCTCCATAAACAAAGCGTTAACTAAAGGCAAAAGCTTGTAATGTATCTTTTTAGCTTCTTCAATATTTCCTTTTTCAAAAGCTTTTATAAGAGACGACGTTTCCAAAGGAAGAAGATTAGATAAAACTGAAATTACGCCTATCCCGCCTATTGAAAGAACTGGAAGCGTAAGAGCGTCATCGCCTGAAAGAAGCTCAATATTTGGCGCTAAAGCCTTTACAACGGTCATCTGGGACAAAGATCCCGAAGCTTCCTTTACACCGACGATATTTTTACAATCGGCGCAAAGTTTGGCTATAGTTGCAGGCTCTATATTGACGGAAGCTCTTCCTGTAATATTGTAAAAAACAATAGGAATATCAACCGTATCTGCAACTTTCTTGAAATGCAAATACAAGCCTTTCTGGGTAGGTTTGTTGTAATACGGAGCAACCATCAAAGCTCCGTCACAGCCGACTTTTTTTGCAAATTGAGTAAACCGTATGGCTTCAGCCGTAGAATTGGAGCCTGTCCCGGCAAGAATCTTCATCTTGCCTTTTGCTTGTTTGACGCAAAACTCTATAACCTGTTCGTGTTCTTCGTACGACAAGGTAGGAGATTCGCCTGTCGTCCCGCACGGAACAATACCGTCAATTCCGGCTTTATATTGATTCTCAATCAGCTTGCCTAAAGCGTCAAAATCAATTTTCCCTTTTTTGAAAGGCGTTATTAGCGCTGTGTACACTCCCGAAAACATAAATCATCCTCCCCAAAACTCTTACGCGTAAACCGAATAATTAAGTTAGACTTTAACTATACCTTTAAAAGAAATAATAGCCGGACCTTCAAGAACTACGTTGCTTATTTTATCATTCTCAACCATCATGGAAACCGACAATTTATCGCCGCCGTTTGCGATAACATTGACTGGAGATTTTACAAATCCTTTCAATACTGAAATGACTCCCGAAGCGGTTATGCCCGTTCCGCAAGCCAAAGTTTCATCTTCAACGCCTCTTTCATACGTACGCGCAAAAAGAGTATTGTCTTTCGCAACTTGCGCAAAGTTCACATTTGTGCCATAAGGAGCAAAAGTTTTATGGTATCTTATCTGCCTTCCGTACTTAAATACGTCAATTTTTTCTATATCGTCAACAAATATTACAGCGTGAGGAACGCCCGTATTTATAAAATCTATGTCAAAAAAACGATCGCTTGTTTCAATTTTTATGTCTCTCTTTAAATCTTTGGGATCATATAAATCAAGCTTAACCCTATTTTCGGATAAAATCTCCGCGTTTATGATTCCCGCATCTGTTTCAAAAACCATTTTTGAATCTGCGACGCCTAAATCATAAGCAAATTTTGCAACGGACCTTCCGCCGTTTCCGCACATAGAAGCATGGGAACCGTCGGAATTGAAATATTTCATTTTAAAATCTTTACAAGAACTCTTTTCCAGCAAAATCAAACCGTCTCCTCCTATTGAGTACTTTCTGTCGCAAAGTTTTTTTGCCAAAGTTTGATAACCGCTTTCAGGCACAATATTTGTTCTGTTATCTATCAAAACAAAGTCATTGCCTGCAGCCGTAAGTTTTGAAAATTTTATTTCCATCATATCTCTCATTTATGCGATTTCATTTAATGTTAAATCTTTATAGATTGCTCTTTTTCTTATCAATATTACTTCTTTATCGTCAACCAGAACTTCGGCAATTAACGGTCTTGAATTGTACTCCGAAGACATGGTCGCTCCGTAAGCTCCAGCGCATACAATCAACAAATATTCGCCTCGCTCGATTATCGGCAGCATTCTGTCTCTACCAATAAAATCGCCGCTTTCGCATATAGGCCCAACCACGTCGGATTTAACTTTTTTCGCTTTAGTCTTTTTGACTGGAATGATCTGATGATAAGCGTCGTACAAAGTCGGTCTGATTAAATCGTTCATCCCAGCGTCGGTTACGAGAAAACTTTTTCCGCCCGACATTTTTCTGTACAAAACTTTTGCTAAGAGATGTCCCGCGTCGCCAATTATTGAACGACCCGGTTCAAATATAAATTTTTTATCTTTATCAAAAACAGGAAAAATTTTAGACATAAGCTGTTTTGGAGAAGGAACTTTTTCCCATTCATACTTAATACCAAGACCGCCGCCGCAATCTATGTAACTTATACGTATACCGTTCTTTTCAACTTCGTCAACAATCTTTTTTATTTTTTGAGCGGCAATCTTAAATGGAGCAGTCTCCAAAATTTGCGAACCTATGTGGGTATGTATGCCCATAACGTTTATATTTTTCTTTTTCTTGGCTGTTAAATATGCATTTATAGCGTCTTCGTAAGGTATTCCGAATTTTGTTCCTTTTTTGCCTGTAACTATGTAAGAGTGAGTATCGGGATTTACATAAGGATTTATTCTAAAAGCAATGTTCGCCTTTGTTTTTAACTTCCCTGCTATTTTATCTATACCGTCAAGCTCTTCAAAAGACTCAACATTAAACATAAAAATCTTATTCTTCAACGCGTACTCTATTTCTTCAGCAGTCTTACCAACTCCCGCATATACTATCTTTGAAGATTCAAAGCCGGCTTTTAAACATCTGTAAATTTCACCGCCCGAAACAGTATCCGCTCCGGCGCCAAGTCCTGCAAGAATTTTTAAAATCGCTCCATTGGAATTTGTCTTGCAAGCAAAACAAATAAGACCTTCCTTTGCGCCTAAACCGTCTTTATAAGCTTTAAAATTGCCTATAATTCGTTGTTTTGAATAAACGTACGTGCTGGTTCCATACTCTTTTGCTATATTTGAAAGTTTAACGTTTTCAATATACAAATCGCTTTTCTTAAAACTAAGCATCTTATCCTCGCGCTATCGCTACGTTGTTGAAACCGCATTTTATAAAACCTTATCCTATACCGTCAACTTAACGTCGAAATCTACCTACCTCGCCAACTCATCTATTTAAAATGACTTCGGCGGCTCGTTTGCTTACTCCTGGAGCGCCTAAATATTGTCTAAAAGAGAGTAGTTCTTGGACTTTTGACGCATAATTTTCAGGATTTAACTGCGTCAACACCGAAAAAGCGATTTTTTGAGGTTTCGCGTTAAATTGTATAAATTCTGGCGCCACGCTTTTGCCTGCCAAAATATTGATTATTCCTACATACTTTACCTTAATCAAAGCTCTTATAAAAAAATAATTAAA
The DNA here is from genome assembly GCA_031289055.1 of Candidatus Endomicrobiellum porotermitis. Classification (GTDB taxonomy): domain Bacteria; phylum Elusimicrobiota; class Endomicrobiia; order Endomicrobiales; family Endomicrobiaceae; genus Endomicrobiellum; species Endomicrobiellum porotermitis. Next base: position 27,964 of record JAITQE010000025.1, on the reverse strand, counting down.
ATACGAGAGTTTGTAAATTATAGCCATTGGTATTCCCATAAGAGCATTCTCTAAACATACCGTGCCTGAAGGGCAAACCGCAAAATCAATAGAAGCTCTTTTATCAAAATTACCAGACCCGTCAAAGGTTACGTAATCAGACGGCGCAAAATCAGTTTTATTTGAAACGCCAAACATTATAAATTTAGCGTTGATTTTTTCTTTTAATATTTTTGCCGTTTCAATGAGAATAGGAATATGGCGCTTTATAGCGCTTTGGCGGCTTCCCGGAAATAACCCTATAACTGGAGGATTTGAAATATCAAAACCATGTTTTTGAAAATTGGTTTTTTGAGGTATTTTATCTATCAATGGATTTCCTACAAAAACAGCGTCAACGCCATTATCTTTATAAAGCTTCTCTTCAAACGGAAATATAACAAGCATCTTTTTTATAACTTTAGCAAGTTCTTTTATCCTGCCGCTACGAGACGCCCAAACTTGAGGACTGACGTAATAATAAACGGGAATTTCCAACGATTGGGCAAGCCTTGCGACATGTATATGGAAACCGTAATAATCTACAAGAATAATTTTATCAGGACGGTTTTCAAAAAAATGTCTTTTTATTTTCTTTAAAACTTTTCTCAAGTAAAAAATTTGTTTAATCGGCAAAAAACCGAAAGCGTTTATATTGACTATATCATCAATAAAATTATCGGAAATAGCTTTAAGATTATTGCCGCCTGTAGATGAAACAAAACATAAAGGATTTATTTTTTTTATTTCTTTTATAAGATTTGAAGCATGAACTTCGCCCGAAAGATCTCCGGCTGAAATAAAAATTCTATAGTTTGGCATTTTATTATCCAAAACGTCCGGTAATATAATCTTCAGTTTCTTTTTCTTTAGGAGAAACAAAAAGTTTTCCGGTCTTATCAACTTCTATAAGCTTGCCCATAAGAAAAAACGCCGTTCTATCGCTGACGCGGGACGCCTGTTTTACATTATTTGTAACAAGCACTATTGTGTACTTCTCTTTAAGCTCTATCATCAACTCTTCAACTTTTGCAGTTGATATGGGATCAAGACCCGAGCAAGGTTCGTCAAACAAAATAACTTCAGGATTTATCGCAAGCACCCTCGCGATACACAAACGCTGTTGCTGTCCTCCTGACATCTTCATCGCCGAAGCGTCAAGCCTGTCTTTTACCTCGTCCCAAAGAGAAGCGTATTTTAGAACCCTTTCAACCATGCCGTCTAAATCTGATTTTTTGGCGACAAGCCCTAAACGTTTGGGCGCATAAGTTATGTTGTCGTAAATACTCATAGGAAGAGGTATAGGCATGGCAAAAAGCGTGCCGACTCTTCTTCTTAAATTCTCAGCATCTATGTCAAAAATATCATCGCCGTCAAGATAAACATTGCCTTTTCTTGAATACGTAACGTCAAAGTCGTTCATTCTGTTGATTGTTCTTAAAAAAGTAGTTTTGCCGCTGTTGGCAGGTCCTATAACGCCCAAAATTTCGTTTTCAACAACATTAAGATCTAAAGAGTCCAAAACACATTTTTTATTATAGTAACAACTTAAGTTTTCTATCTTTATTTTATCTACCATTTCCTACGTTTCCTGAAATAAACTCTTGCAAAAATAGCGACGCAGCTCATAGTCAAAACCATCATTAACAAAACAAAAGCCGTACCATATATGACGTTTTTGGGCATGTTTGGGATTTGCGTTGAAATAATATAAAGATGATAAGGCAAAGCCATAACTTGATCAAATATTGAATAAGGAAGATGAGGCACATAAAATGCCGCCGCGGTAAACAATATAGGAGCAGTTTCCCCAGAAATTCTTGCAATACTTAAAATGGCTCCGGTCAAAATACCGGGTATTGCGCTCGGAAGAACAACATGCCTTATAGTCTGCCATCTACTCACTCCTAAGGACAAACTAGCCTCTCTAAAAGAATACGGCACGCTGTTTAACGCGCTTCTAGCAGTGGTTATAATAACCGGAAGCTCCATTATTGATAAGGTCAAAGCGCCAGCAATTATAGAAACTCCTAGCTTTAAAAACATAACAAAAATTCCAAACCCAAACAACCCGTAAACAACCGACGGAACTCCAGCCAAATTAACGATTGCAAGTTTTATTATTCTTGTAAGCATGTTGTCTTTCGCATATTCGTTTAAATATATAGCGGCGCACACGCCTACGGGAAGCGTAACCGTAATAGCGCATAACACTATTGAAAGAGTTCCTAGTATTGCCGGTAAAATTCCCCCGCCGCGCATGCCGTCCTTAGGCATCGACGATAAAAATTCCCAGCTTATAGCCGACGCGCCGTTTTTTATGATCATAAAAACTATTAAAAGTACCGGAGCTATCGCCAAAATAGCGGCAAAGCAGAGTAGCGCGTATGAAAACTTTTGAGATAATTTAGGACTAAGTTTTATCATGTATTTTTACTTTTCCCGAGAAACAAATCCGCAATAAAATTTATAAGAAATGTTATCAAAAAAAGAACAAGTCCTATCGCGAACAAAGACTTGTAGTGCATACCGCCTCTTACCGTCTCGCCCATTTCAGCCGCAATTGCGGCAGTCATCGTTCTTACAGGTTCAAAAATAGAATGAGGGATGTGAGCCGCATTGCCTGTTATCATCATTACAGCCATCGTCTCGCCAATTACTCTGCCTATGCCAAGCATTACAGCCGCAATTATGCCTGGCATCGCCGCCTTTAGAACAATTCTTCTTATAGTTTGCCACTTGGTCGCGCCCAACGCTAAAGCTCCCTGTTTATACTGCCAAGGAACTGAACGTATAGCGTCTTCCGATATTGTAACTATGGTAGGCACTGCCATAAAAGCAAGCATTATTGAACCTGAAAAAGCCGTAAGACCAGTAGGCAGATTAAAAATATTTTTTACCAGAGAAACTAACGTAATCATTCCGACAAAACCTACGACAACGCTGGGGATCGCCGCCATAAGTTCAACCAAAGATTTTAAAATGTCGCGAATTCCTTTTGGAACAATTTCAGAAATAAATAAAGCCGTCATAATTCCTATAGGAACAGCTATAGCGCACGCGCCAATCGTTACAAAAACTGAACCTACTATTAACGGCAAAATCCCAAATGAAGCCGGATCCGAGGAAGGATACCAAAAACGCCCTCCGATAAAATTTAAAACCCCAAAATCTTTAAAAAAAGAAAGACCTTCCTTAAACAAAAAAGAGAAAATCAAAACAACAAATATAATAGACGCTATTCCACATATAAAAATTATTTTTTCAACAATAAAATCTAAAGTTTTTCGCATTTTAATCCCATAAAAATAATAAACTTTTAGGCAGCCGGAAAACCATTTGTTCGTTAATATATTTGAGCATTATAATTGATAAAACTAAGGCAGTTTTTTTATCGGGACAAAATCTGTTTCTAAAACAATTTTTTGCCCTTCCTCAGACAAAGCATAATCAATAAACATTTTTATTACGCCGCTAGATTCGCCGTTAGTATATAAATATAACGGTCTTGAAATAGGATACGATCCGTTTAAAACATTTTCCGCATTAGGATAAATACGCTTGCTTTTATCGTCAACCGCTACAGACAGAGCTTTAACGCCGTCGTTTACAAATCCCATGCCAACATATCCCAAAGCATTGGGATTTTGCAATACCTCATCGTATATTGCCTGTGAAGAAGACATCATCAAAGAATGAACGGAAAATTCGTCTTTGGCATTTTTATCGTTATTCCTTAACACGAGTTCTTTAAAAAACATGTGCGTGCCTGAATTGCTTTCTCTTGAGAGAATTACTATTTTTAAATCTTTGCCGCCGACTTCTTTCCAATTTGTAATTTTTGCCATAAATATATCGCGAAGTTGCGGTATCGTCAATTTGTCGACAGGATTATTTTTATTCACCAAAACCGCAAGTCCGTCAAGACCAACTTTAAATTCAACTGGTTTTACATTATTTTTCTCTGCCAACGATTTTTCTTTACCTTCTATCTCGCGGGAAGACATAGCTATATCGCAAGTCTTGTTAATTAAAGAAGCAAAACCCGTGCCTGAGCCGCCGCCTGTGACGCTTACGTTATACGTAGGGTGTTGTTCTACAAAATTCTCAGACCACGCCTGAATTAAATTCACAATAGTGTCCGAGCCTTTTATCTGTATGGGATCCGTATATTTATCGCCGCCGTTGGCATATTTACCGCAACCATAAAATAAACAACCAGCCGCAGCTGATACTAATATTAAATTTAATATTATCTTTTTCATTATTCCCACTCAATGGTAGCTGGAGGTTTATTTGAAATATCATAAACCACTCTGTTTGCGCCTTTAACCTCGTTTATAATTCGGGAAGATATGCGTCCAAGCAGATCGTATGGAAGTTTTACCCAATCGGCAGTCATAGCGTCGGCGGAATTTACAGCTCTCAATGCAATAACGTACTCATATGTTCTGACATCGCCCATGACGCCGACCGTCTTAACTGGAAGGATTACAGCAAAAGACTGCCAGATTTTTTCATAAAGTCTAGCTTTGATTATTTCCTGAGTTACTATATCGTCGGCAGCTTTCAAAATATTCAGCTTTTCTTCCGTTACTTCGCCTAAAGTCCTCACGGCAAGACCTGGTCCGGGAAAAGGCTGCCTGTTTATAATTTCTTCAGGAATTCCAAGTTCTTTTCCCAAAACTCTTACTTCATCTTTGAACAAAAACTTCAAAGGTTCAATTAATTTCATCTTTATTTTTTCAGGAAGTCCGCCGACATTATGATGGCTTTTAATAGGAGCTTTTGATCCCTTTATAGAAACGCTTTCTATTACGTCAGGATAAATCGTCCCCTGTAAGAGGTAGTCTATGCCTTTTAACTTCTTTGCCTCTTTGTCAAAAACCTCTATAAAAGTACGACCGATAATTTTTCTCTTCTGTTCGGGGTCTGCAACGCCTTCAAGTTTTGATAAAAATATTTTCTTGGCGGCAACAATTATAAGATTTTTACCAAACATCCCGCCGAAAACTTTTTTAACCCTTTCAGTCTCGCCAAGTTTTTGAAGACCATGGTCAACGTAAACGCAAATAAGCCGTTCGCCTATTGCTTTATGCAGCATTACAGCCGCGACCGAAGAATCTACGCCGCCTGATAACGCGCACAAAACTTTGCTTTGGCCCGCGCGGGCGCGGATTCTTTTTACTTCGTCTACTATGTAAGACTTCATTGTCCAATCGCGTTTAGAGCCGCAAATATTAAATATAAAATTCTGAAGTATTTTTTTGCCGTGTACAGAGTGTTTTACTTCCGGGTGAAACTGAACGCCATACATATTCTTTGAGATGTTTTCTATGGCGGCATAAGGAGAATTCTCAGACTTTGCCGTAACTTTAAAGCCCTTGGGCATTTTAGAAAGTTTATCGCCGTGGCTCATCCAAAAAGTTTCTTTAGACTTAAGTCCTTTAAAAAGAGAACAGCCGCATTCTACGTTTACGCTCGCAAGCCCAAACTCTCTATGTTTTGACGGAGCGACTTTTCCGCCAAGACGTTCGGCTATAAGCTGCATTCCGTAACATATCCCCAAAATAGGAACATTTAACTCCCAAACTCTAGAATCGGGACAAGGCGCATCTTTTGAATAAACGCTATCGTAGCCGCCTGACAATATCACGCCCTTTAAATTTTTTATCCCAGAAAAAGAATCCAAAGACTTATTTCCGGGACATATCTCACAATACGCTTTCTCTTCTCTTATGCGTCTCGCAATTAACTGAGTGTACTGCGAGCCAAAATCCAAAATTAAAATCATTATTCTTTTCCTGTCTTCTTACTTTTGTTTGTATTTGTTTTTACATATACTGCAGTTTCTCTTGCACTAGGAGTAACGTTTGTCTTTATTTTTATATCTTTATGCTCCTTAGCTTCTTTTTTTCTTTCAGTTTTATTAAATCTGTTAAACTCTACCGCAGGCAAAGACAACATAACAAGCATTAATATCCAGCCAATCACTGGAATAAACCACAACAATTGAAACCAACCGCTTATATTAGCGTCGCGCTGCGGGTTGTTATTGCCAAGAAAGGCAAAAATAGAACCAACCACAACAAAGAAGAAAGACCCCCACCCCACCCCGAAGGTATGCTATTTAAAATGACAACCAGAACAAAAAGAGTCGACGCAAAATACCAAAACTGCCTTAAGAGTAGCGCGACCGCAGAAGTCTGCATAATGAAATCTTATAACTTCCCAAAAGTGTGTCTTTATAAAATCAGACATTGATATATCATCCTATGTCAATACACATGGTAAGCAACGTAATAAACTTGAAACATTGTATCAAATTTTTGCTGAAGTTATAGTCTTCTGGGCTTGGTATTTGCCCTTTCTATCAGCGTAAGAGATTTCGCAGATTTCGCTTACTCCTAAAAACAACACTTGGGCTATGCCTTCGTTTGCGTAAACTCTCACAGGGACAGATGTAGCGTTTGCTATTGAAAGAGTAACACAACCTTCCCATTCAGGCTCAAAAGGGGTGATATTTACAAATATGCCGCATCTTGAATATGTAGACTTTCCAAATGCAATCGTTACTATATCTCTAGGTATTCTAAAATACTCTATAGTTTTACCTAAAACCACGGAGTTTGGAGGAATCTCGCAGTAATCCTTAACCGTTATCGCCTCAAATAAATTATCTTGAGACTGTTTGGGATCTAAGACGCTCACATCCTTCTTCATTATTTTAAATTCATTTGAAAGGCGCGTGTCATAACCGTAAGAAGAAGTTCCGTATGAAATTTTGCCGTCTCTGACTTGCGCCGGCTCAAACGGCTCTATCATTTTCCGTTCAACTGCCATCTTTTTTATCCACTTGTCGTTTTTAACCATTTCTTCTATCCTTTTACTCAAGAACATTTAGAATATCCGCATCCGCGGCAGACAAACGCAGCCTTCCGAAAAAGTTAACAGCTCGCCGCATTCAGGACACTGAGGGCATGTTCCCGTTAAATTAGCATCAGAGTCATAAACATATCGCCTAGCATTATCTCCATATATATTAGAATCTTGCAGATTTTTCTCTGTTATACGCCTCCAAAGCTTTGGCAACAGCGTCAGCGCAAGACAATATAGCTCCGCCCCGAACAAGCGTCGGAGACGGGCATCTTATACCTTTAAGTTGTCTTATTATTTCATTTTGGTTAACTCCGGACCGCAACGCTAAAGAAATCAAACGACTTATTGCCTCTGCTTGAGACGACGTGCATCCGCCTGATTTGCCAAGCTGAGTAAACACTTCGCATGCTCCTCTATTGTCTTCATTTACCGTCACATACATCCTGCCGCAGCCCGTATGCATAAGGAAAGTAAAACCCGCAGTCTTCATAGGACAATTCTTGGCTTTGCTTCTTTGGGCGATATTTGCTCTTCCTTTTTACTTGCAAGGTTTAAAACCTGCGCGTCCCTGCTTCCGTCGCGATAAACTGTAACGCCTTTACAAGCCTTCTCTATACGAAAGCATATAGACTTTTTCAACGTCTTCTTTTGTAGCGGAGTGCGGAAAGTTCACGGTTTTAGAAACCGCGTTATCGGTAAACCGTTGGAAAACTGCTTGCATTTTCACATGTCCTTCCGGACTAATATCGTGCGACGTTATAAAAATTCTTCTTATATCTTCGGGTATTTCGGAAAGTCCTTGAACGCTTCCTTTCTCAGCTATTTTGTCCATTAGACTCTATAAAACCCATAAGCTTTTCAGCCAAGTCTAACGATTCTTTTGAACCATATGGTATGCCTAAGGACAAAAGCATATCGGCCCAAACCATAATTCCAAGCCCTATTTTTCTGTTGGAACGCGTGGTTTGGGCAATTTTATATATGGGATAATTGTTCATATATATGACATTGTCTAAGAAATGAACCGCTGTCTTTATCGTTTTCTCAAGCCTTTTCCAATCAACATCGCCGTCTTTGACAAAATGTCCAAGATTTATTGAGCCTAAATTGCAAGATTCATATGGAAGAAGAGGCTGCTCGTCGCAAGGATTTGTAGATTCTATCGTTCCGATTTCAGGCGTAGGATTATTTTCGTTCACTCTATCTATAAAAACTACGCCAGGCTCTCCGCTCTTCCCCGCTTGGTCAACTATTTTGCTAAAAACTTCTTTTGAATTTAATTTGCCCGTAAGTTCGCCGTTGCGGGGATTATATAAGCTATAATCTTCGTTTCTCTCTAAAGCGTCCATAAACTCTTTGGTAATCGCAACGGAAGTATTAAAATTGTTCAAACTGTCGTTCTTATCTTTGCAGACTATAAAATCTAAAATATCCGGGTGGTCTATTCTAAGCATTCCCATATTCGCGCCGCGTCTTGTCCCACCCTGTTTAATAGCTTCGGTAGCCGCATTGAAAACATGCATAAAAGATACTGAACCCGCGCCCCCCAGAAGTTGTGTTTACTTTGTCTTTGCTCGGGCGAAGCCGTGAAAAAGAAAAACCTGTTCCGCCGCCAGATTTGTGTATAAGAGCCGTATTTTTCAACGTCTCAAAAATAGAGTCCATAGAATCGTCTATAGGTAAAACAAAACAATCATAGCATTTTTTTCCAAACTAATTTTTTTACTTGAAAGCAAAGCTTTTTTATCTTTTTGCGACATAAAAATCTCCTATCAATAACCGTACCTTTTCATAATTAAAATTTTAATTATCGCATAAGGACTCGGTATCCTATCTCAACTAATTACAAGGCGACAATCGGCAATATAAATCAACAAACAATATTTATTTTTTATTACTTCGTTTCATATGTTCTTTCTTCAATTTTTTCAGCTCCTGCATAAAAGTATCTATATCGCCAAATTTTCTGTATACAGACGCAAATCTCACATATGCCACCAAATCAATGTTCCAAATTTTTTCCAAAATTTTATCCCCTATGGTACTAGAGGGAATCTCCATAACATATTCGCCCATAATGTCATTTTCAATTTCGTTGACTATTTTTTCTATTGTTTCAACTGAAACTGATCTTTTCTTACAAGCTCTGTCTATGCCCGTCCAAATCTTTTTTCTGTCAAAAGGCTCCCTTCTGCCGTCGGATTTTACTACCATAATAGTAACTTCTTCAGGTCTTTCAAAAGTGGTGTATCTTTTTTTACAATTGGAACATTCTCTACGTCTCCTGACTGCGGACGTATGTTCTACAGGGCGCGAATCAAGAACTTGGTCGCGAAAACTCCCGCAAAAAGGACATTTCATTAGATTTTTCTCTTTATTTAAAGATTAAAAAAACTACCTGTTGTGGCGTTAAACAACGCTATCCATACGCATAGACTTGTCAATTAAAACCAGCGGCTATATATTTTACAAGAGGCAAACGCGCGGTAGCAGAACGACAATAACAGCGACGCTAGATGATTTAACAAAACAAGAATTTCCAGCGAGGGAGCCTATCTGAGTTTATCGGATAGATTCCCCTGCGAGTCCGATAAACTCAGGACCCAAAAAGCCAACTTATATAAACTTTGAGACAATTTGATTGAATGTAAATACGTGTTCTTTGGCAAGTTTTATCCTATCCTCTTCTTGTATAAGCGTTTTTTCTTTTAGGCATTTTAACAGAGCGGTTTGGCGCGGAGGAGAGTTGAAGCATTTTATGGATAAACCTTCAGACAAAAGTCTTAACCCCAATATTATTGTTTCAGTTGTATAAAGGTTTTCTCCGATATATTCATTTTCTACCGTACAATCTATGTTGTTTTCAATAAAATTTATATATTTTTCAATATTTTCTACGTTCTTATATCTATTTCTTTCCAAATATCCTGAAGATCCCGATCCAAGACCTATATATTCTAAGTTACGCCAATAATTTGTATTGTGAAAAGCTTCTTTGTTCTTTTTAGACCAGTTTGAAATTTCATAATGAACATATCCGCTTTGTTCCAAAACCTCTACGGTTTTGTCGTACATTTCACGTTGTAATTTATCGTCAGTAACAATGCGGTTCTCATAAAAAGGCGTATTTTCTTCTATCGCTAAAGGATACAACGATAAATGCTCGCTGTTAAACAACAACGCTTTTTTCAAAACGCTTTCCCAGCGATCGACAGTTTGGTTTGGCAATCCGTATATTAAATCTACGTTTATATTACAAAAACCCTCATGTTTTGCCGCATTATAAGCGGCGCAAAAAGTTTTAAAATCGTGGATGCGCCCTAAGCACTTTAAAATTTTGTCTTCAACAGATTGAAGCCCTATGCTTAACCTATTGACGCCAAATTCTTTTAGAATAAGCAGCTTTTCTTTTGAAACTGATTCGGGGTTAAGCTCAAAAGTAAATTCTTTCGCTTCTGACGAATTGAAAACGTTGTTTAAAGATAGCAGAAGTCTTTGTATTTGTTTAGAAGACAAAACAGACGGGGTGCCGCCCCCAATATATATTGAATTTATTTTTTTATTTTTAAACTTTTGCGAATGCTTTATCAAAGAATCAATATATTTATCGGCTAGGTCAGCATCATATTTTGTTGAGAAAAAGTCGCAATAAAAACATTTTCGCCTGCAAAATGGAATATGTATATATAAACCTGTCATATGCATAAAACAAGACGTCAGTTTTTCAACGAGCGTCTAAAAAATTTTAATTATTCGCTTTTACCTGTTTTGACGCGTCCTTAAACAATTCCGCTATACCGCCAAGAGACGCCGTAACGCCCGCGGTTTCTAAAGGTAAAAACACTTTTGTAGCCTGTCCGTCGGCAACTTTGCCTAAAGCTTCCAAATATTTTATGGCTATAAGGTCGTTTGTAGGCTTGCCCTCATGGATAGCTTTGTAAACCATTTCAATTTTATATTTTTCAGCTTCAGCAACTTTTCTTATAGCTTCAGCTTCGCCAGTAGCTTCCAAAATTTGCTTCTCTTTTACAGCTTCCGCATCAAGAATAACCGACTGTTTAGCGCCTTCAGCCTTAAGAATAGCAGCTTGCCTTAAGCCTTCAGCTTCCAAAATATTTGCTCTCTTTTCTCTTTCAGCTTTCATCTGTTTAGACATGGCGTCTGTAATGTCTTTAGGCGGGTCAATTTTCTGTATTTCAACTCTTGTAACCTTTACGCCCCATTTGTCTGTCGCTTCGTCCATTACAACTCTCAGTTGCGCGTTTATTTTTTCTCTTGACGTGAGAGTACTGTCCAACTCCATGTCGCCTATTACGTTTCTCAAATTTGTCTGCGCAAGTTTTAAAGCGGCAAGAGCAAAATTTTCAATGTTATAAACCACTTTTACTGGATCTGTAACCTGAAAATATATAATAGCGTCTACAACGACAGAAACGTTGTCTTTAGTTATAACGCTTTGCGGCGGAACGTCAATAACGCGTTCTCTCATATCTACTCTGAGCATTCTTTGAAATATGGGGATTATAATATTTGCTCCTGAATCCCTTGTGCCCGTATACCTACCCAATGTTTCAATAAGTCCTTTTTCATACTGCCTTATTATTTTTACGGAATTAGCTATAAAAATCACGGCAAACGCCGCAATCACTCCTAAAAATATACTCATCTTATCCCCCTCCGCATACTTAAAATAGCGGTTATGTATTCCATTATTTTTTTTCTTTACTTTTCAACTGCCAAAGTCGTCCCGTTTATACTCTTAATTTTTACAGTCTCGCCTTCTAAAATTTCAACACTAGATTCAGCTCTCCAAACTTCCCCCAAAACCTTCGCAAAGCCTGGATTAAGAGGCGCGATTTTACCCGTAACAACAGCTTCAGCTCCTATAAGAAAATCTACGTTTGATTCTACAGTTTTTGACTTTTTTATTATTCTCTTAAAAAACGGTCTTACAAAATATAAAGATAAAATTGAAACTATAATGAAAACAATAATTTCAATCCAATTTGAATTGAAAAAATAAGCCGCTCCTGCCGCAAAAACCGAACCTATAGCAAGACACATGCAAAAAAAGATAGACGAAGTCGCTATTTCGCAAATTACAAGAACTACCGCAGCGGTAAGCCATGCAATCCATGTCATGATATAAACTTCCAACGCGTTATAGGCCAGTACAAGAGCATTGCCTTTCCTTTTACGTACTCATCAGACAACGGTCCCCAGAAACGCGAGTCAAAAGAAAAATCTCTATTGTCGCCCATCATCATATAACACCCTTCAGGCACAACAACAGGTCCAAAATTATCTCTTACAAAAGCAGGCGGAATGGAAGTAAAACTTCCATTTTCCCAAGCTTTCTGATAATCTTTATCGCTTTCAAACAATTCAAAACTTTGGATAATAGAGTCGTCACCATGAATCGCGTAAACTTCTTTTATGAAAATACCGTTTAAGTAAAGTTTTTTATTTATTATTTCAACCTTATCGCCGGCAACGGCAATACATCTTTTTATGAAATCTTTTTTAACTCCATGCTCTCTTTCATCAATCGTTAAAGCTTCAGGAGGACACTGAAAAACAATAATATCGCCTCTTTCTACATTCTTTAAAGCGCCATAACGTTTGCCAACGTATTTAAATGGGATTCTAAAACCATAAAAACACTTATTAACGAATAGATGATCTCCTTCAAGAAGAGTGTTTCTCATACTTCCCGATGGAATTTTAAAAGCCTGAATAAAAAAGAACATAATAAACGACGCTATTATCAAAGCCGTCCAAATAGTATCCGCCCATGAATAAACGTTTTTAAACAATTTTTTAGAAGTCTGCGTTTTAAAATTTTTTTTGAAAGTCTGCATTGTCATTGCTATCGCAAAAACAATACACCCTGCGATAAAAAGCTTTAACTCCATGATATTACCTCTCTTTTATCTTAAATCCATTTATTCATCTATTTTAAGCACAGCCGCAAACGCTTCAGACGGCATTTCTACTCTGCCAAACTGACGCATCTTGCGTTTGCCTTCTTTTTGCTTTTCAAGAAGTTTGCGCTTTCTGGTTATATCTCCTCCATAACATTTTGCAAGAACGTCTTTACGCATAGCCGATATTGTCTCCCTGACGATTATTTTATTGTTTATTTTTACCTGTATAGGTATTTCAAACATATGCCTTGGGATAATGCCTTTTAATTTCTCGGCAAGATAATGCGCGACAGTCTGAGACTTGTCCTTATGCGTAATAACCGTAAAAGCGTCTACAACTTCCGAATTTATCATGATTTCCAATTTAACCAAATCCCCAAGTTGGGGATCTATATGTTCATAATCAAAAGATGCGTATCCCTTTGAAGCAGATTTTAGAGCGTCATAAAAACCAACTATTATTTCCGCCAGCGGCATATGATATTTCAGAAAAGCTATTTTAACATTCATATACTTCATTGAAATCTGCTTTCCCCTTCTCTTCTGGCACAACTCAAACATGGCGCCTAAATATTCAACGGGACAAATAATTGTAGCTTCAACATAAGGCTCCCAAATTTCTTCAACGTCTGCGTTGTTTGGAAGTTTGAAAGGATTGTCTATGACAATGTATTTCCCCTTTGTTTTCACTTTATACACAACGTTTGGCGCCGTAACCAAAAGACTTAACCCAAACTCTCTTTCAAGTCTTTCTTTGATTATTTCCAAATGCAAAGAACCCAAAAATCCGCACCTAAAACCAAACCCTAAAGCTACAGACGTTTCAGGGAAATATAGAAGCGAAGCGTCGGAAAGTTTTAGCTTTTCCAAAGCAGTCTTCAAACCGTCGTATTCAGAAGCACTGTTTGGATAAAGACCAGCGAAAACAAACGGATTTATTTCTTTATATCCCTCGTGAGGACGTTTTGTCGGGTTTGCGCTATCCGTTATGGTGTCGCCAATTTTTATATCTCTAATGTCTTTTACGCCGGCAACGACATATCCAACTTCTCCTGAAGAAAGTTCAGTCGCTTCTATCATTTTTATTTTCATATAACCGACTTCAAGAATCTCGCGCTCAGCTCCCGAAGCTATAAAACGAACCTTCATGCCTTTGCGAATTTTGCCGTCAAAGACTCTTATAATAACTATAACGCCTCTGTAAGACTCATAAAAAGAATCAAAAATTAAAGCCGACAAAGGTTCGTCATTTACAATCTTTGCAGGAGGAATATTTGCAATAACAGAATCAACTATTTCATTTATTCCTATGCCTTCTTTAGCGCTTGCAAGAATAGGTTCCGCATCAACGTCAAGACCTTCCTTCATCTGTTCGTATGCGCTGTCAACGTCGGCTGTAGGCAAATCTATCTTGTTTATAACGGGAACTATTTTTAAATTAGCGTTCTTGGCAAGAATGGTATTTGCAAGCGTTTGAGCTTCAACGCCCTGAGTAGCGTCTATCACTAAAATCGCGCCTTCGCACGCTGCTAAAGCTCTTGAAACTTCGTATGTGAAATCAACGTGCCCGGGCGTGTCTATCAAATTTAAAACATAACTTTTACCGCTATTGTCCATATAATTCATTCTTACGGCTTTAGCTTTTATTGTTATACCCCTTTCTCTTTCAAGCTCCATACCGTCAAGTATTTGGTCTTTCATTTCTCTTTGGGAAATTGTTCCCGTATACTCAAGAAGTCTATCGGCAAGAGTGCTTTTCCCATGGTCAATATGAGCTATAATACAAAAATTTCTTATGTTAGACATTAATCCTTTTCCTCGTAATCATTTACTTTTGAAATCAGTTTTTTTCTCAGCAAATCCAAAACCGTATTGACTGTTTTGTCTCTTATGTCTTTTCGCGTTCCTACAAAATTAAATTTGAAGCTTTCCGTTTTCTTTTTATCGGCAAAACCGACGTAAACCAAACCCACAGGTTTGACTGTTGAGCCTCTTCCGGGACCAGCGATGCCGGTAACAGAAAAAGCGTAATCGCTTACCGTAAGATTCAAAATACCGCCAGCCATTTCTTTTGCAGTTTCTTCGCTTACCGCTCCAAAATTCTTTAAAGTTTCCTCTTTTACGCCAAGGATCTTTATTTTAGATTCGTCGGAATAAGTTACAGCAGAACTTTTAAAATATAAAGAACTGCCCGCAACATCCGTAATAGCCGAGGCTATTTTCCCTCCGGTGCAAGACTCAGCAAAAGAAACCGTTTTTCTCTTTTG
Source organism: Candidatus Endomicrobiellum porotermitis (assembly GCA_031289055.1). Classification (GTDB taxonomy): domain Bacteria; phylum Elusimicrobiota; class Endomicrobiia; order Endomicrobiales; family Endomicrobiaceae; genus Endomicrobiellum; species Endomicrobiellum porotermitis. Next base: position 12,873 of record JAITQE010000025.1, on the reverse strand, counting down.
TATAAGAAGTTTTCCTACTACGGACGCAAGAGTATCTTCGTTATATCCAAAAATATTATCTTTTAAAACGTCGCCAAATCTTAAGTTTAAATTCTTTACCGCGTTATCTACGACAAACTCATTAACGCCTGAAACCGCAAATTTTATATCCACTATAGAATCGCTTGCCAAAATACCAAATTCCACAGCTTGCGAATCTCCAAATTTAGCTTCCTCAATAATAGGCTTTATTGCTTCGGCAACTGCAGATTCTGATAAACCAAACACGCGCAAAGAAGCGTTTTTCCTTATGCCTGAAGAATAACTTTTTAAAAACGGTTCAACGTTTTCTTCAAACATCGGCTTCATTTCCCTTGGAGGACCTGGAAGCAAAAACAAAGTTTTGCGGCACTTCTTTCCATCGTTTTTAAATTCAAAATGCAACATTTGTCCGGGCGCTGTGCCTAAATGATTTTCTAAAACTTTGGCGCCTTTAATAATATTTGCCTGCCTTTCGTTGATTTTTGGTATTTTTGAAATTGATTTTTTAGCAAAGTATTCTTGTATAGACTTTAAAACTTTTTCTTCGGAATAAATTGAAAGACCCAAGCATTCGGCTGCGGCCTCAACGGTTATGTCGTCAAAAGTTGGACCAAGCCCCCCTGTCGCAACTATGACGTTGCTTCTTGCGAAAGCAACGTTGAACTGTTTTGCCAAATCTTGTTTTTTGTCGCCTATATCAGTAACGCAAGACAATTCAAGACCTATATTAAATAATCTTAAGCCTATATACGCCGCATTTGTATTGAGTTTCCCAGCGAGAAATTCGCTTCCTGTGCAAATAAGTTCTATTTTCACAAATTTACAACCCTATAGCGTCTATTATGTCTTTCATATTCGCTTTAACTTTTTTAGGTTTAACAGCGGTGGCGACCGCAGTATCGGGATCTTTCAAGCCGTGTCCCGTAAGTACGCATACAACTTTTATGGGTTCATTATTTTTAAAATATCCTTGCCTTACATATTTTATAAGCCCAGCAATAGACGAAGCCGACGCTGGCTCGCAGAAAATGCCTTCAGTCGCAGCTACAATTCTATACGCTTCTAATATCTCATCGTCAGTTACTTTATCTATAACGCCGCGCGATTCATCTCTTGCTTCTTCCGCCGTCTTCCAAGAAGCAGGATTTCCTATTCTTATAGCCGTCGCTATCGTCTCAGGTTTTGCTATTGGGCGACCTTCAACTATTGGCGCAGACCCAGCAGCTTGAAAGCCCATCATTTTTGGAAGAGCATATTTAGAAGGCTCCGCTTTATTATAATCTTTATATCCTTTCCAATACGCGGTGATATTTCCCGCATTGCCAACAGGCATAAATTGATAATCAGGAGACTGCTTTAAACTTTCACATATTTCGTACGATGCCGTCTTTTGTCCTTCAATTCTAAACGGATTAACAGAATTAACTAGCGTTAGCCGATATTTTACGCTTAATTCTCTTGCAAAATCCAAGGCGTCGTCAAAATTGCCGTCTATTTCCAAAACTTCAGCTCCGTGCATAACGGCTTGAGACAATTTTCCTAAAGCTATTTTTCCTTCAGGTATAAGAACAACGCACTTTACGCCTGCTCTTGCCGCATAAGCGGCGGCTGACGCGGACGTGTTTCCTGTTGAAGCGCATACGACAGCCTTACTTCTCGCCTCAACAGCTTTTGAAACCGCCATCGTCATTCCTCTGTCTTTAAATGATCCCGTAGGGTTCATACCCTCAAATTTAAAGTATATTTCGCCGATAAGTCCTATTTGTGTCGGCAAATTTCTCGCCTTTATAAGAGGCGTGTTCCCCTCGTGAAGAGATATAATAGGCGTTTGTTCGGTTACCGGCAAGAATTTCCTGTATTTTTCAATCAAACCTTTATAAAACATTTCTTCTTCCTTTAATTAAATTTCTACCGCTTCTAGTATACCTTTTTGAGAATACGAAATCAATTTAACTATAATGTCTCTCATGCCGAAACGCCGATTGCGTCTGAAAAATGCGATTTAATACGGTTATTTTATAGAGATTTAGAATAGCTTATTCGTACAAAATACGACGCGACAAGTTCTAACCGATTTGCATTTTTATTTAGTTTATTAGTTGTATTATTATTATAAAAAGAACAACTATAATTTTTACAGCTATTTAAAGAAAGGCGCCGCGAGATTTTAATGAGGATAGGCGAAGGATGTCACGGGAGGCGGCATTGGCGAGAGTCAAAGAGCTAAATGCTTATTATATAGCTGCGCTGTCATAAGCATTAACATCCAAGTCAGTCGCGATAATAAAAACGGAAAGTAGAAATAATACTATTTTATTCATTTTCGTTTCCTTTCAAACGTTGGATAGAATTCCTTTTTCGTATTTGTTAGAATACTCCCGCATTGGCGTTTAATAATATCCGAACTATCGGAGACACATGGGTAATAACGTAATAAAACAAGCAGTGCAGTTCAAGGCAAACGCCGCAAAAGAAGCGGCAGGCAAACTTGCCGCTATGAACGCTCAACAAAAAAACAATACTCTTGCGGCAATGGCAGAAGCTTTGCGACAGAATATAAAAGAAATACTCTTTCACAATGAAATAGACGTTCAAGCCGCAAAAGACGCTCAGATAACGCCTACTCTTATAGATAGACTAACCCTAAATGAAAAGCGCGTGGCGGATATAATAGCAGGCATAAAAAATGTAATACTTTTACAAGACCCCGTCGGAACTGTGGCTGAAGAGACAACTCCTTCGCTTGACATTGACGTTAAAAAGATAAGAGTGCCTTTAGGCGTTATAGCAATGATTTACGAAGCACGCCCAAATGTTACCGTCGACGCGGCTACGTTGTGCCTAAAAGCTGGGAACGCCGTTATTTTAAAAGGCGGTTCCGAGGCTTTAAACACAAACCGAATTCTTGCAAAAATAATTTATGAAGCAGGCATAAAAACAGGCATGCCGGAAAACGCCATACAGTTTATTGACACTGCCGACAGAAGCGCCGTGCAAGAACTTTTGCATTTGGATAATTACATAGATTTGCTTATACCGCGAGGAAGCGAAGAATTTGTTAACTTTGTCAAAAAAAATGCCACTGTGCCTGTCTTGTCCCACGGAAAAGGATTGTGCCACACGTATATAGATAAAGACGCCGACATTGAACAAGCAATAAACATAGCGGTAAACGCCAAATGCCAAAGACCTTCCGTTTGCAACGCAATGGAAACATTGCTTATACACAAAGATATTGCAGAAAAAATTCTCCCTAGATTATGCGAAATATACGACAAAGAGAACGTTGAAATTAAAGGCTGCGAGATTTCAAGGAACATAGTAAACGCTATAAAGCCTGCAAAAGAAGAAGATTGGACCACAGAATACTTGGATCTTGAAGTATCAATAAAAGTGGCCAATTCGCTTGAAGAAGCAATCGCCCATATAAATAAGTATGGGTCCAAGCATTCTGAAGCAATTGTAACAAACGATAAAACGGCTGCCGACAAGTTTGTAGTTGAAGTTGACGCGGCTGCGGTTTTTGTGAACGCTTCCACAAGGCTTCACGATGGCAGCGTTTTTGGTCTTGGCTGCGAAATCGGCATTTCAACGCAAAAATTGCACGCTCGCGGAACTATGGGAATAAAAGAGCTTACTACTACAAAATACGTAGTAAAAGGCAATGGAACAATCAGGAAATAACTAACTTTAACGACATAGAAGGTTATAATGAAGCTTGGTATTGTAGGACTCCCAAATGTAGGAAAATCTACGCTGTTTAACGCTATAACAAAAGCAGGAGCAGAAGTCGCCAATTATCCTTTTTGCACAATTGACCCAAACGTCGGAGTGGTTGAAGTGCCCGATAATCGTTTGGACTTTCTTGAAAAGGCGTACCATACAAAGAAAAAAGTCCCAGCGGCAGTGGAATTTGTTGACATAGCGGGGATCGTAAAAGGAGCATCTCAAGGAGAAGGTTTGGGCAATCAGTTTTTGGCGCATATAAGAGAAACTGCGGCAATAGTCCATGTTGTAAGATGTTTTGAAAGCAAAGACATAACGCACATAATGGGCAAGGTTGACCCTTTGCGCGATATGGAAATTATAGATACCGAACTTATTTTGGCAGATATGGAATCGGTCTCAAAAAGACTTGAAAGACTTCAAAAAGCCATAAGGCTAAACGATAAGAAAATGCTTGACGAAAGAGAGCTTGCGATAAAAGTAAAAGCTCATCTTGAGGCGGGAAATCCGGCAAGAATATTAGAACTAGACAACGACGAAAAAATATTATTACAAGAATTTTTCTTGATAACGGCAAAACCGGTTTTGTATGCCTGCAACTTATCGGAAAACGATTTGCCAGCGATGGAAAACAAATACGCTGGAATCGTAAAAGAAAAAGCTAAAAATGAAAATACCCAAGCCATTCCTATTTGCGCAAAAATTGAAGCCGAACTTGCAGAGTTGTCCGAAAGCGACAGGGAAGCTTTCTTAAAAGACTTGGGGCTTGAAGAGCCAGGTCTTAACCGCCTAATAAAAGCCGGATACGGGTTGCTTGATCTTGAAACATTTCTTACAGCCGGAGAAATTGAAGTAAGAGCTTGGACAATCAAAAAAGGTTCTTTGGCTCCTCAGGCGGCGGGCGTAATACATTCAGACTTTGAAAAAGGTTTCATCAGAGCCGAAGTTATGAGTTTTGACGATTTGTTTAAACTTGGAAGCGAAAAAGCCGTAAAAGACGCAGGTCTTCTTAGAAGCGAAGGAAAAGAATACGCAGTTAAAGACGGAGATATAATAGAGTTCCGTTTTAATGTGTAAAAATCAAATTTCCTATACGATTGCCAGCCTTTGGATGTTTGATGGACATCCGACTTCTGATGTGGGTTTTGTTTTGGATATTGGATAATATACGTTTTTGGCGTTTTTGGGAGCCGCAGAAAAATAATACTGAAAACAACAACTTCTTTATAACAGAAAATAAAAAATTATACGCCACTCCAATACTCGCCGCCTTAATTGTAGCGGAAACTAGCGATTAATTTTTGCTATAGATTCTATCCCGGCAGTTCTTTCAATTTCTAAAGATACTTTTATAGTTTATTCTTCCAACATATTTGCAATAATAGGCTTACGTTCGCTATATTTTCTCCTTTCAAACTTTGCTTCCAAATTTAAATTTTTACAAGTCGGCGTTGCAATCATTCTTATATTTGTGGGGTTAAAAATGATTCTTTCCCGATCTGTGCGTATTTCCGCAGGATTATCTTTAGCCTTTATAATTCTAACTATAGGCATTTCAGTGCTTGTTTCAATCAGAAAAAATATGTTATTTGACTAACAAAAAGCAAAGTAGTAGAATTTTTGCGTTAGCATGTTAATATGCGTTTATATTCGTAAATTTGCGATTACCATAAAGGAGATTCTAGTGAAAAAGTTAGCATTAACGATTACTGCCGCCGCCGCTTTCGGATTATCTTTTTCCGCATGCAAAAGAGATGAGCCGTTTGTTATTAAAGTAGGCGCAGAAAAAATTACAGAAAGCGCCTTGAACGATAAATTATCAGTCGCGTCCGCAGAGTTCCAAAAATTTGCCGCTACGCCTCTTGGAAGAAAACATTTCTTAGATCTTGTAGCGCAACAGTCTGTAGTAGTAGAAGCGGCAAAGAAAGCCGGTATAGAAAAACAGGCTGAATTCAAGAAAGCCTTAGAAGATTTTAAAAATGAACAACAAAAACAGCTTGCAGACTATAAAGACGGACTTCTTATGGATATTTACTTAAAAGAAATCCGCAAAAAAATAAAAGCTTCAGATAGCGATATTCAAAGCTATTACAATGAAAATAAATCAACATTTGAAAATCCAATCGCATATACTGTAAGACATATCCTTGTCTCAGACAAACAGACGGCCCGCAACGCCTACGAAAGGCTTAAAAATGGCGCAAAATTTGAAAAAGTAGCTAAAGAAGTCTCTAAAGACGCTACAGCTCGCAACGGCGGATTGCTTGGACCTGTAAAGAAAGGCGCTCTTGTGCCTGAATTTGAAGCAGTAGCTTTAAAACTTAAAAATAATGAATTGTCAGAAATTATAGAAACGCGCTACGGTTATCACATAATACTTAAAGTATCCGAACAGAAGCTCCCAGCCGCGTCTTTTAACGAAGCAAAAGAAGATATAAAGAAAATTTTGGAAAAAGATAAATTTGACGCATGGTTTAACAAAGAAAAAGAAGCTCTTGGCGTTGAAGTAAATTATGACGTTCCAACTTCTGAAAACGAACAACAAAAATAAATTGCTATACAGGGAGAACAGACCATGAAAAAATTTGCGGCGTATATTATGGCGGCGTTATTTCTTACCGCAGGCAGTTTATATGGAGCGTCTAAAGACGCTGACAAGACTTTGGCAGTAATAAACGGCGAACCAGTTTTTGAATCTGAATTTAATACTATTCTTATTCCGTTGTTGGAAGAATATAAGCAAAATGTTCCGGCTTCCGAGCAAACAAAACAAAAAGAAAACGAATTGATGGAAATGGTTTTAAATCAGAAAATAGACGAGATTGTTTTGAAACAAGAAGTAAAGAAACAAAAGATTAAGGCTTCTAAAAAAGAAGTGCAACAAGGCATAGACGAAATTAGAAAGAAATTCGCAAACGATTCTGAATTTACGGCTGAACTAAAGAAAGAAAATATGTCAATGTCTGATTTTGAGAAAAAGATTGCTGAACAGGTCGCTATAAGAAAGCTTCTAAAACAGAATCTGGAATCTAAAATTCAGATGCCTACTGAAATTGAAGCAAGGGAGCTTTACGATAAGGCTATTGCTAAAATAAAAGGCGCAAAAACAAAGTCGGCGCCTGAAGAAAATGCCCTAGTTTCAAATCTTGCGACTGCCTTGAAGAGAATGTCTAGCGAACAGATAAGAGTAAGGCAAATTTTTGTAAGTTTGCCTAAAGGCGCAAACGAAGACGCAGTAAGAGCCGCGCAATCAAAAGTCGCTACAATAAAAAAAGAACTTCAAAGACAAACTTTTGCCGACGTTGCCGGACAATATTCTGAGGATCCAGTATCAAGACCAAGAAATGGGGATTTAGGCATAATAGCAAAAGGAGATCTTTTGCCCGTCTTGGACAGAACTGCATTTTCAATGAAAGTCGGCGACTATACTAGAGAACCTATTAAAACAGACATTGGGATCTTCTTTTTAAAAATTGAAGAAAGGCGCGCTAAGAAAGACATTACATTTGACGACGTCAAAAATGACATGGCTGAAGTTTTAGCTCGTATCAACGCAAATAACGCTCAAAAAAAGTATATTGACGAATTGAAGGCTAAAGCCAACATTAAAATAAACAAAACTTGGTAATATAAATGTCTAAACCGCTCGTAGCGATTACTTTAGGAGATCCTGCGGGGATAAGTTATGAAATAGTCTGTAAGGCTGTAAATTCTTTAGCAGTAAAAAGAGCTTGCAGCCCTGTGGTTTTTGGCGACAAACAAATTCTTAAAAAATATTTCGCTGGTAAAATGCCGTTTGAGTTTGTGAAGTCTTCCAATATAGGACATTCTTTAAAAATAGGCGTTCCTTCAAAAAAGGCAGGCAAAATTGCTTTATCTGCAGTAGAAGAAGCCGTAAATTATTGTATGTCAGGTAAAGCAAACGCCTTAGTAACCGCGCCTGTTTCAAAAGAATCGTTAAAACTTGCCGGAGTAAAATATCCCGGACATACGGAACTGCTGGCTGCCCTTACAAAAAGTAAAAAAGTCGCAATGCTAATGACATGCGGAAATATGTGCGGCGTTACGGTAACGAGGCATATTCCCATATCAGAAGTTCATAAAACCTTAAAAACAAAAAATATTATTGACACAGTAAAATTAAGCGTATATTTTATAGGCAAAAAAAATATAAAAGTAGCTTTGTGCGCTCTAAATCCGCATGCCGGCGATAATTCAATTTTGGGTTCTGAAGAACAGAAAATTATAATTCCAGCTTACAAAGTATTGCTTAAACAAGGAATAAATATAACCAAGCCTTTACCCGCGGATTCAGCCTGGGTAAAAACCAAAAACGGGGCTTTTGATTTAGTGTGCGCAATGTACCACGACCAACTTATGATACCTTTAAAATGTATAGACGCAAAGAAAATAGTAAACGTTACCGCAGGGCTTCCGTTTATAAGAACTTCTCCCGGACACGGAACAGCTTTTGACATCGCAGGAAAAAACAAAGCAGATATTGCCCCAATGATAGAATCCATATTATATGCCGCAAATCATATTAGAATTAAAAATTAAAAGAGTCGCAAATGAATTTGGTAATTTTTTCAGAAGATTTGTTAGACGATATATTAAAAATTGAAAGAGAATCATTTATTGACACATGGAATATTGAAATGTTTTTAGGATCCGCGCAAAACAAAACTGTAATATTTAAAGTCCTCCTAAAAAATAAAATTGCGCTTGGATATTATATACTCTCTACAGTTGTAGACGAAGCCGAAATAATTAGCATAGCCGTAAGTCCAAAATTTAGAAGACAAAATCTTGGCAAATTTATGATGGCGGATATATTAAAAGAAGTTCTGCAAAAAAAATCCAAGTTTATTTTTCTTGAAGCCAGAAAAAGCAATACGCCAGCATTAAATCTGTATAAATCTTTCGGCTTTAAAGAAATAGGACTAAGAAAAAACTATTATAAAGACGAAGACGCCGTTGTTCTAAGGTTGGATAATTGACGGGAATTATATTATGAAAATAAACAAATTATTTTTTATATTATTATCCTCATTGTTTTTAGGCGGACATTTGTTTGCTGCAAATTACGAAGCGTATAAAACATTTCTCAAAGGAACTTTTGATTTAAAAACAGGACATATTGACGATTGTATAAAAAATTACGAAAAAGTTACGGATTTGGATAAAGAAGCTTTTAGCGTATATAAAAATTTGGCATATTTATATTGGCAAGCCGGAAAAATAGACAAAGCTTTTGAAATAGCTCAAAAAATTGACGAGATTGACGGCTCAAATCCAAAAACAACGAGTTTTTTAGCGATGTTTTACCTCGTGGCAAATAAACCTGCACAAGCTTGGATGGCGTATTCTCTATCTTCTGATTTTAAAGAAGATAAAAAGATAAGAAAAAAACTAGATTCTGCACAAAAGCAAATGCTTCTTGACGAGCTTTACAAACAAATGCTTCTAAGAAGCGAAAGCAACTACCTCAAGTTATTTCCTTTTAAAACTGGCTTTAAAGCAAAAATAAGTTCAAGTTTTTTAAGCAAAAAGTTTTATATTCCATTTTCTTACCATAAAAACAACTCAGTAAAAATAGATTTACCCGCAATACTTATCTCTGGAGGAGTGTCAGCGCATATAAAAAATGGAACCTATGAATTTGTTCCGAAAGCCATAGAAAACCAACTTCCTCAAGAAATATCCAATATTATTTCTAAAACTTGCGAATTTCTTAGCGATAATTTTTATAAACAGTTTGTTGACGCTAAAATAACGCAAAAAGGAAACCGTGTAATTTACTCCAAAGAAGGCAAAGAGCTGGTTTTAAATCTTGATACGGCGTTAATAGAAAGTTTTTTTGATAAAGATTTAACGGTTACCATTTCAAAATACGAAAAATTTGTTATATCAAATGTTCCTAAAAAAATTAAATTTGCGTTTAAAAACATAAAAATTAAAGGACTATTGGAAACAACAAAAATTTCCCCAATACCATACGATAACCAAAATGAAAATAATTCTCAAAGCTCCGGCAAAAATTAATCTTTTTTTAGAAATTAAAAACAAAAGAGAAGACGGGTGTCACAATTTAGAGACTATAATGCAAACCGTAAGTTTGTACGACGAACTTTCTTTTGAGAGCGCCGAAAAAAATATTTTTTTGAAATGCGACAACAGCGCTTTGCCGACAGACTCTACTAACATTGTTTATAAAGCGGCAAAAGCGTTTTATAACTATTTTAAAATTGATAAAGGAATTAAGATATACCTAAAAAAAATAATTCCTATGGGGGCAGGACTTGGCGGAGGATCCTCCGATGCCGCAACAACGCTTGCAGCTTTGGCTAAACTTCATAAAATTAAGACAAATAAAAAAGAACTAGAGCAAATAGCTGTCAAACTTGGAGCAGATGTCGCGTTCTTTCTTACAGGAAGAACGGCTCTGTGCGAAGGCATAGGAAATATTATTACTCCTTTAAGAAGCATTAAAAACTTAAATCTAGTACTTGTAAATCCGGGCTTTGGCGTTAATACTGCGGACATCTATAAAAAGGTTAGACTCCCATTGACAAATGAAGCCGAAATTATTAGAATTAAAGCTCATATTGACAACGGCTCTTTTAGTACAAACGAGGCTTTTGGCAACTGTTTTAACAGACTTGAAGATTTTGTTATTTCGGATTACCCTGAAATAGCAAAAATCAAAGATATTTTAACATCTTTAGGCTGCATAAGCTTAATGTCGGGTTCAGGATCTACCGTTTTTGGTCTCTTTGATGCGACAATAACCTCAAAAGAGATAAAAACAACTTTAAACAGACATGCATGGAAGTTTTGCTTTGTTAATTCTACGGAACTTTCTCTACAACGTCAATTTTCAAATCAATAGCATATAATTCCGGGATTGTGTAATGGTAGCACAAGGGATTTTGGATCCCTTTGTCTAGGTTCGAATCCTGGTCCCGGAGTATACTCTTACAGAACGCCCTTTGACTAATCGGACAAAGAGTTTTTATATGTAAAAAAATACGTTTTCCTTTCGCCTTAAAGAGTTCTGACGGTACTAAAAAATTGAATTTGTTATAATTATACGCAAGGCAGAGTTAATAGCGGTTACGTTCTGACGGTACTAAAAAATTGAATTTGTTATAATCTATGACGAGGATAATCATGTCCCCATCGTGTTCTGACGGTACTAAAAAATTGAATTTGTTATAATCCGCTCGGGTATAAGTCTGAAAATGCCGAAGTTCTGACGGTACTAAAAAATTGAATTTGTTATAATAATTAAGTCAAAATTCACTACTTTTTTTTAGTTCTGACGGTACTAAAAAATTGAATTTGTTATAATCCGAAATCTCATTAAATCCGCCGCGACTTTGTTCTGACGGTACTAAAAAATTGAATTTGTTATAATGGATTTTTCTTCATTGTGTTCTCAGCGTCAGTTCTGACGGTACTAAAAAATTGAATTTGTTATAATTTTGCAGTCCCAAACGTATCGCTAAATCTTGTTCTGACGGTACTAAAAAATTGAATTTGTTATAATTGTCACGTCCGTTAAGCTTTTAGAAAGCACGTTCTGACGGTACTAAAAAATTGAATTTGTTATAATTGTCACGTCCGTTAAGCTTTTAGAAAGCAGTTCTGACGGTACTAAAAAATTGAATTTGTTATAATCTTTTTTATTGTAACCTTTTTCAACGATTGGTTCTGACGGTACTAAAAAATTGAATTTGTTATAATCCGCAGAAATTTTTTGATTGAGCAAAACTTGTTCTGACGGTACTAAAAAATTGAATTTGTTATAATCAATCGTGAAGCCGTTGCCGTCTTTGGCATGTTCTGACGGTACTAAAAAATTGAATTTGTTATAATAACAAAATCTAAAGCCATATTCCAACACGCGTTCTGACGGTACTAAAAAATTGAATTTGTTATAATACCAAAGTTCTGACGGTACTAAAAAATTGAATTTGTTATAATTAGTCGGGTGATAGTTAACCGTCCCGCGCGGTTCTGACGGTACTAAAAAATTGAATTTGTTATAATAACGAGCATTACGCAGAATTGAAGGTTAATGTTCTGACGGTACTAAAAAATTGAATTTGTTATAATTTTGTACAGCCAATCCTTGCGAGGGCAGTAGTTCTGACGGTACTAAAAAATTGAATTTGTTATAATTTATTTTTACCGACGAGTTCACGATACCATGTTCTGACGGTACTAAAAAATTGAATTTGTTATAATAATTTGGACAGCGCAATATACTACAACGCTGTTCTGACGGTACTAAAAAATTGAATTTGTTATAATTGCGCGCTCGCTCTTCGGCTTCCTCGTCGTGTTCTGACGGTACTAAAAAATTGAATTTGTTATAATAATTTGCTTATATTATCAGACGATAAAAGTGTTCTGACGGTACTAAAAAATTGAATTTGTTATAATTTTATTATTTAGACAATTTGCCGCGCATAGTTCTGACGGTACTAAAAAATTGAATTTGTTATAATTACTAAATCAATGATATAATATTATCATGAGTTCTGACGGTACTAAAAAATTGAATTTGTTATAATCTTTAGTGCAAAGAAGTTTGCGACCCGGCTGTTCTGACGGTACTAAAAAATTGAATTTGTTATAATACTCTGCAAGCTTCGGTCTTTTCTCGTCGTGTTCTGACGGTACTAAAAAATTGAATTTGTTATAATGATATAAGTCAAAAACTTTCGCGTCGGCGGGTTCTGACGGTACTAAAAAATTGAATTTGTTATAATATTGCAAACCAAGAAAAACGCGACGAAGAAGTTCTGACGGTACTAAAAAATTGAATTTGTTATAATGGGCTGCCGTCAGTTTGAAACATGTGATTGGTTCTGACGGTACTAAAAAATTGAATTTGTTATAATTATTTGAGACAACATATTTGGAAGAAGTGAGTTCTGACGGTACTAAAAAATTGAATTTGTTATAATACGCGCTATTATTGTTGTCGTTGCTGAATTGTTCTGACGGTACTAAAAAATTGAATTTGTTATAATCATCCACCGACTGGGATGAGATGGACGACGGTTCTGACGGTACTAAAAAATTGAATTTGTTATAATCGCGTTGCCCGACTTG
>JAITQE010000009.1 GCA_031289055.1 Candidatus Endomicrobiellum porotermitis | reverse complement strand
CTTTTCTTAGCTAACTTCAAATCTCTACCTGAACCTCTTCTCTTACCAAACTTATATTTCATTCCTACTCGTCCAGAACAGTCTTGATAGTTCTTACCTTTTTCTACTCTTAAACCTGCCGTTACGTCATAGTTATTTAAATCTACTATCATCTTAGTCTAACTATTTTTCTATTCTTTTTCTTTGACAATCGTGATTTTATTATAAAAATGTAAAATGTTAAGACTGCTTTGTGCGAATTTTGATACAGAAATTTTGCTTAGACCTTTGATAGGACTTCTAATATTAATAAAAATTTGTAAAAATTTATGATATAACAATCATGCGAGTTTTAGACTGATTGTTAGCTAAGATATCAAAATGCAAGTATTTTGGCGAGATGCTTTAGAGGAAAATGAAATACGGATTTGTAAAAATTGCGGCGGCGACGACGAATGTTATCGCTGCAAACCCGCAAGAAAATGCGTCTGAAATAGTAAAGCTTATAAAGCAAGCAAACGCAAGTTTGGTTGAGCTTTTAGTTTTTCCCGAACTTTGTGTAAGCGGATATACATGCGGGGAGTTATTTCTATCCGACGTTCTAAAAGAATCGGTCTACAAAGCTTTAGATATAATACGTAAATCTACTGTTGGAAAGAAGTCTCTAATTTTTGTCGGATCTCCGATATGGAGAGAAGGCAAACTTTATTCTTGCGCCGTCGCGTTTCAAAACGGAAAAATTTTAGGCGTTGTTCCTAAAACGTATCTTCCTTCTTATTCAGAATTTTATGAACTTCGTCATTTTACTTCTGGAAAGAATATATCCAGCTTTATTAAACTTTGCGGGCAAAACGTTCCATTTAGAACGAATATAATTTTTTCAGCGAAGAATAACGAAAATATAAAAATATCAGCGGAGATATGCGAGGATATGTTTACGGTATCCCCGCCGTCTAATAATCACGCTCAAGCCGGCGCAACCGTAATAGCAAATCTTTCGGCATCTAATGAGCTTATAGGAAAAAGCGATTACAGAAGGACGTTAATAAAAGCGCAAAGCGGGCGTTTGTCTTGCGGATACGTGTATGCTTCCGCGGGAAGTAGCGAGTCTGTAAGCGATATAATTTTTTCAGGGCATCGTATTATTGCAGAAAACGGAGTTATTCTTACAGAAGGCGGTCTTTTCAAAGAAGGTCTTACTATAAGCGAAATAGATACTGAAAGACTTGCTTACGAACGTCGTAGGCTAAATGTTTTTGAAACAAATTCTGAAGGGTATCTTAATGTGGAATTTGATTTTAATGAAACAGGAGAAAGTCTTACAAGGTTTGTTTCTCCGTCGCCGTTTGTTCCAAACGATACAGCCTCCTTATCAAACCGCGCGGAATTGATATTAAAAATTCAGTCGCAGGCTTTGGCGGAAAGGTTAAAATTTACTGGGCTTAATGCAGTTATAGGTATTTCTGGAGGGCTGGATTCTACTCTTGCTTTGCTTGTAATATTGCGAAGTTATGAAATACTCGGCAAAGACAAGAAAGATATTATAGCTGTTACTATGCCGGGACATGGAACAAGCGAAAGAACTTTAAAAAACGTGGAAAAGTTGACCAAGTCTGTAAATGTACATATTAGAGAAATCTCAATAACAGAATCTGTTGATAAGCATTTAAAAGATATTAAACATAAAGGCAGTAAAGACGTAACGTATGAAAACGCTCAAGCCCGCGAACGTACGCAGATATTGATGGACATAGCCAATGCTGAGAACGGATACGTAATAGGAACGGGCGATTTGTCCGAAAATGCTTTAGGTTGGTGTACCTATAATGGCGATCATATGTCTATGTATGCGGTAAATTCTTCGGTCCCTAAAACTCTTGTAAAGCATCTTGTTTCTTACGAATCTCAAAGAGTTAAAAAATATAAAGAAGCTTTGATGGATATTTTAAATACAGACATAAGCCCTGAACTTCTTCCGTTAAAATATGGGAAAATTTTTCAGAAGACAGAAGATATAATAGGTCCTTACGAATTACACGACTTCTTTTTATATTACACTGTCCGTTTCGGACAAAAACCTGAAAAAACGCTTTTTCTTGCAACAAAAGCATTTAACAAAACTTATTCCAAAGAAAATATAAAAAAACATTTTAGGACTTTTTTAAAACGTTTCTTTTTCAGTCAATTCAAAAGGAATTGTTGTCCTGATGGAATTAAGATAGGAACAATTTCTCTATCGCCCCGAGGAGATTGGAGAATGCCAACTGAAAGCAGCGCAGCTGCTTGGCTTAACGACATATATTAAGGGGGGGGGGAGTCATGATAGAATCCGCAAAGTTTTTTGTGGAGTTATGTTTTGGGTCGGGTATGTTTATAAACGCCGTTCTTTTTACTCCTCAGATAGCTAGGCTGCTAAAAACTAAAAATTCCAAAGGACTTTCTTTAATTACTTTCATCGGGTTTAATATTATACAACTATTTGGTTTTCTACACGGCTATATTCATAACGATTATATTTTTATGCTTGGAATGTTATTAAGTTTGATGTTATGCGGATGCGTTACTTTTTTGATTATTTTGTACAAATTTAAACCTTGAGTTTATAGGACATAGGAAAAAAGATAATTTTTGCAAGTGAAAAGAAGTAGAAAGGGGAATATGCAAAACAGTTCTGTTTTGGCTACAGGATAGCATTGTTCAAATTCAAATATAGAAGACTTTACAAGATTTATTTGGAAGACGTCCCATTGTTTATTAAGGATAGATCGGTAAATGGTTAAAAAGATAGAAACGCCTTATTATCTGATTGACGAAAAGAAACTATTAAAGAATCTCAAAAAAATTGAATATGTAAGAAATTTCAGCGGAGCCAAGTCAGTATTGGCATTGAAATGTTTCTCTACGTGGTCTGTTTTTGATTTGATGAGCAAATATATGGACGGCACTACAAGCAGCTCTTTGTACGAAGCAAAACTTGGTTACGAACAGTTTGGCAAAGAAACGCACGCATTCAGCGTCGCTTATTCCGCCGAAGACGTCAAAACTCTTAAAAAGATTTCAGACAAGATTATATTTAATTCTGTGTCTCAGCTGAAAACGTTTTATAAAGAAGTAAAGCATATAGATATAGGTTTAAGAATAAACTCAGGAATTAGTTATTCTCATTTTGATTTGGCAGATCCTGCTAGAAAATATTCCAGACTTGGCGTAATTTTTATTAAAGATATCGCGTCCGTTTTGGATAAACTGAGCGGGGTGATGTTTCATTATAATTGCGAAAACGACGACTTTGGCGCATTTAGCAAAATGTTGGACAAAATAGCTTCAAAATACGAGAAAATCCTTCATAAAGTTAAATGGGTTAGTTTGGGCGGGGGATTGTATTTTACAAAAGAAGGCTACCCTTTAGACAAGTTTTGCAAGAAATTAAAAAGTTTTAGCGAACAATACGGCGTGCAGGTTTATTTGGAGCCGGGAGAAGCGGCAATTACTAGAAGCTGCGAGCTTGTTACAACTGTTTTAGACATTGTAAAAAATGTAAAAGATATAGCTATAGTTGACGCCTCTATCGAAGCCCATATGTTAGATCTTCTTATTTACAGGACTCCCGCTAAAATGGAATCCGATGCGGGCAAACATAAATATATAGTTGCAGGACGCTCTTGTTTGGCAGGCGATGTTTTTGGGGAATATGAGTTTAAGAACAAATTAAAAGTTGGTTCTACAGTACGTTTTGCCGACGCCGCAGGGTATACAATGGTCAAGAAAAATTGGTTTAACGGTATA
The DNA here is from genome assembly GCA_031289055.1 of Candidatus Endomicrobiellum porotermitis. Classification (GTDB taxonomy): domain Bacteria; phylum Elusimicrobiota; class Endomicrobiia; order Endomicrobiales; family Endomicrobiaceae; genus Endomicrobiellum; species Endomicrobiellum porotermitis. Next base: position 18,746 of record JAITQE010000009.1, on the reverse strand, counting down.
AAAATGCCGTCTATTGCGCTAAAGAGGCTTAATGGAAAGGTGGAAATTATCAAGCAGTTTTTATATAATGACTTCCTATCAGATTTGTCGTAAATTTTGTTTTAAGCTTGAAGTCGTTTGACGTTATTGCGAAGGGGGGGGGAATGTTTTTTTCTTTCGCGATGATGTTTTTTGATATTTTAAATAGATAAGAAAGAGGGACGGGAGGAATTTATAGGAAATGAAAAAAAGGAATGTGCTGATTGTAGGGGCCGGCGGCGTTGCGCATGTTGCCGCTCATAAGTTTGCGCAGAGCAATGATTTGTTTGAAAACACTTATTTAGCTTCGCGTTCTTTGGACAGTTGCGAGCAAATAATAGAAAGTATAGAACGTAAAAATAATTATAAAGATCCTGCAAAAAAAATACAAATCAAACAGATAGACGCCCTAAACGTTCCTGAAATGGTTAAGTTAATGAAAGATCTGAAAATTTCCATTACTGTAAATTTAGCGTCGGTTTTCTGCAATATGTCAATTTTAGAAGCTTGTATAGAAGCGGATTCGGCATATATAGATACCGCAATCCACGAAGAACCAAATAAAGTTTGCGAAAATCCGCCATGGTACGCCAACTATGAGTGGAGACGCAAGGATAGATGTCAAGATAACGGCATAACGGCAATTTTGGGTTCTGGTTTTGATCCAGGAGTAGTAAATGCTTATGCGGCATACGCTAAAAAGCATTTCTTTGACACTATAGACACAATAGATATAATGGACGTAAACGCAGGTAGTCACGGCAAGTACTTTGCCACAAATTTTGACCCTGAGATAAACTTTAGGGAATTTGTGAAAGCTTGGACTTGGATAGACAAACAGTGGGTTTGCAAGCCTGTTCATTCCGAAAAACAAGTATATGACTTTCCAGTGGTAGGCAAACAAACTGTATATTTAACAGGACATGATGAGTTACATTCCCTTTCAAAGAATATTGATGCAAAGTCAATAAGATTTTGGATGGGTTTTAGCGATCACTATATAAATTGCTTCAATGTGCTTAAAAACATAGGTCTTTTGTCTGAAAAGCCTGTAAAAACAGCTGAAGGGCTAGAAGTGGTGCCTTTAAAAGTAGTCAAAGCGTGTTTGCCAGATCCTAAAACGCTTGCAGCCAACTATACTGGCAATACATGTATAGGCGATTTGATAATAGGTACTAAAGACGGTCGTAAAAAAGAGCTGTTTATATATAATGTATGCGATCATAAAGCTTGCTATGAAGAAGTTGAATCGCAAGCTATAAGCTATACTGCCGGTGCTCCTGCAGTTGCAGCGGCTATTTTAGTAGCTAGAGGAGAGTGGGACGTTAAAAAGATGGCAAACGTTGAAGAACTTGATCCAGATCCCTACCTTGACCTATTGGAAGATATAGGCTTGCCAACCAAAACCATAAAAGTCAGCTACTCAAAATAGTTATAGTTTTGTTAATTTTAATTCAAAAAATGCAAACCAATAAGAAATCTTAAGAACATGCCAAGAAAATCTCTATTTTAAAAAAATCTTAAATTCCAACAAAACGCAAAACTCAAGAAAAGACCAAAAAGTTGTGTCCGATAATATATATTATGTTAAGTACAAGTGGTTTTACATAGTATTGTTAACAGTAAAGTTGACTGTTGTTTTTCTTGTAATTTATGCTTATAAATATAAATAATTTAAAATTAAGTTATATTTTACTTTAAAAGTTATCAATTATCGCTCACAGTTTTGTGGATAATTTCAATACTTTTAGATTATTAAATTTTTTATAGTGTTTTATTGGAACGCATTTGCTATTATTTACTATTAATTTTTAAAGGAGGACGCGATGCGACGCTTTTTTACCGCTGTTACTGTAACAGTTTTTCTACTTATTATTTTTGCGCCTGATTTCTCTTTTTCCGAGCCTGAGAATGAGTTGTTTAAGAATCTTGATAAAGTAAAACTACACCCCCCTGGAGATCGTTCAGTATTAAAGGATAAAATTATATGTATAGACCCGGGACATCAAAAGGTTGGCAATAAAGAGCAAGAGCCTATATCTCCAAATAGCCAGAATACTAAACCGAAGGTTGCTCCGGGAGCTAAAGGCGTGGTCAGCGGCACTCCCGAATACGTAATTACTCTAAATATAGCCGAAAAATTAAAAGGATTGCTTAAAGATAAAAAAGCTGTAGTCGTTATGACGAGAAAGACGCATGATGTAAATATTAGTAATGTTGAAAGGGCTTTAGTTGGCAATATGATTGGCGGTGAAATTATGGTGCGTATACATGCCGACAGCTCTTTGGATAGTTTAAAAAGAGGCGTTTCTGTGCTTATTCCTTCAAAAAAGAGCATAAAAACCCCAATTTTAGCGGCTAAAAGTAGAAAAGCAGGTGAAATTATCCTTGAAAAAGTGTTAGAAATTACAAATGCTGATGACTTAGGAATTGTTGAAAGAGATGATTTAAGCGGGTTTAATTGGTCTGAAATCCCCGTAGTTCTTGTAGAAACGGGATTCTTAAGCAATCCAGAAGACGATAAGTTGTTAAATTCAAGCAGCTATCAATATAAGTTGGCTAAAGGTATTTATAACGGACTAATAGAGTATTTTAGAAACTAAAAACTAATCGCGCAACTATGCAAAGGACGACGCTTTGTTATACATTGCTAGAGCAAATCCGGCTTTAACAAACTTCATACAAGATTTTGTTTAACAAGCGTTTCGGCTATTTGGACTGCATTTAGAGCGGCGCCTTTTAGTAAGTTATCAGAAACTATCCAAAATGTTAAAGCGTTGTTTTTTGTAGAAATATCCGAACGAATCCTGCCTACATATGTTGTCTGCGCGTTTTCTGCAAATAAGGGCATAGGATACTTTTTACTTTTAGGTTCATCCATCAATTGAATGCCTTTAGCTTTTGAAAGCAAATCTTTAGCCTGTTGCGGCGAAATAGGCTTTTCTGTTTCAATCCACACATTTTCAGAATGGGAACGGAACACAGGAACTCTTACGCACGTAGCGCTTACTTCTATGGAATTGTCCCCGAGTATTTTCTTAGTTTCGTTGGTCATTTTCATTTCTTCTTTTGTATAACCGTTTTCTGTGAAAACATCTATTTGCGGGATTAAATTGAACGCAATTTGATACTGAAACTTATTGGCTGCAGGAATAGATTTTCCCTTAGCCCAAGCTTTAACCTGTTCGGTAAGCTCATTTATTCCTTTTTGACCTGCTCCTGAAACAGACTGATATGTTGAAACTATAATTCTTTTGATTTTCGCAAAATCATATAGAGGTTTTAGGGCTACAACCATCTGGATTGTTGAACAATTAGGGTTTGCTATAAGTTTTTTGTCCTTTTTTAAATCATGAGGGTTTACTTCAGGCGCTACCAATGGAATGTCTTTTTCCATTCGCCAAACGCTGGAATTATCTATTACAAAACACCCGTCTGCTGCAAAAAACGGCGCAAATTCTTTAGAAACGTCAGATCCTGCGCTAAAAAGAGCTATATCTACTCCTTTGCCGCTGTCTTTAGCGAGCAATTCAACGGTCACTTCTTTACCATTATATGTTAACTTTTTGCCTACAGAACGTTCCGAAGCTAAAAGCTTTATACTTTCAACAGGGAAATTTCTGCTTTCAAGCATTTTAATCATTTCAAGACCAACTGCACCTGTCGCGCCGACAACTGCTACTCTGAATTTTTTCATCTTTTTTCTTAACCTCTATCTAGCGCAACTATGCACATAAGACGCGATTAAATCGCCGACTTCTGTTGTTGAAAGTCCCATTTTACCTGCAGACATGCTCTTAATTTTTCCTGACTCTAAGGCTTTGATTACTGCGTTATCTATTTCTTTTGCGGCTTTAGGCTCGCCAAGGACGTCCAACATCATTGCTCCAGCGTTAATTGCCGCTATAGGATTGATAGTGTTTTGCCCCGTATATTTTGGCGCAGAACCGCCCATCGGTTCAAACATGGATACGCCTTTTGGATTGATATTCCCCCCTGCGGCTACGCCCATTCCGCCTTGAATCATCGCGGCAAGATCTGTAATAATGTCGCCAAAAAGATTGTCGGTAACTACTACGTCAAACCATTCTGGATTTTTTACAAGCCACATGCATATTGCGTCAACATTGGCGTAATCGCCTTTTATTTGGGAATATTCTTTTGCTACATCGTTAAAAGCGCGTTGCCACAAATCTGAAGCATAAGTTAAAACATTGGTTTTTCCGCAAAGCATAAGTTTATTGTTTTTTGCTCTCTTTTTTGTCAATTCAAAGGCGTAACGAATGCATCTTTCAACGCCAAATCTAGTGTTTATAGATTCTTGCGTAGCCACTTCGCAAGGCGTATTTTTTCTTAAAAAACCGCCTGCTCCAGCGTACAGTCCTTCAGTGTTCTCGCGGACAATTACCATGTCTATGTCCGAGGGCTTCTTATCTTTTAGCGGCGTTTCAACGTTAGGATATAGTTTAACCGGACGCAAATTTACGTATTGGTCTAACTCAAAGCGAAGTTTTAAAAGAATTCCTTTTTCAAGAATCCCGGGTTTTACGTCAGGGTGACCCATCGCGCCAAGGTACATCGCGTCAAACTTCTTAAATTCTTCAATCACGCTTTCCGGCAGCACTTCGCCAGTTTTTAAGTATCTTGCTCCTCCAAGATCATAATTTACAAACTCAATTTTTAAATCATTCTTATTTGCAACAGTTTTAATAACTTTCACGCCTTCTCTTATTACCTCAGGACCTGTGCCGTCGCCAGGTAAAAGAGCTATTTTGTATGACCTTAACATATTTTTACTCTCCATTTACAATTGAAATTTATACCACGCTTTAAGCGAAACGGTATTTTTTACAGTTTGATTTTTGATTTATGTCATGCTCGGGTCCAAAATTTTCATTTTTTTTCTCCTCTGACTTATTTATAGATTAGCTTCGCCAAAAAAATGTCGGCAGATTTCAATAGAAAAAATTAATATATAAAAAACTAAATTTTATGCTATTTTATTTTTTAATATATCCTAATAATCCGCCAGACTTAACAATCCTTTGCATAAATTCAGGAAAAGGATGAGACTGATACATTTTATTTTGGGTTATATTACGTATAGCTCCTTTATTTAAGTTTATTTCTATTTCGTCGCCATTTTTTATTGATTTTACAGCTTCTTGGGACTCCAAAATAGGAAGCCCTATGTTTATTGAGTTTCTAAAGAATATTCTTGCAAAAGAATTTGCTATTACAGCAGACACGCCTGCGGCTTTAATTGATATAGGAGCATGCTCTCTTGAAGAACCGCAGCCAAAGTTGTTTTCAGCTACTATTATGTCTCCCGGTTTAACATTTTTAACAAAGTCTTTATCAATATCTTCCATACAATACTTTGCAAGCACTACGGGATCTGTTGTGTTTAAGTGCCTTGCGGGTATTATTTCGTCTGTATTTACATTTGAGCCGTATTTATGAACTTTACCTTTTAATATTATGTCTGACATATTTTCTCTCCCGATAATACTGCTATTTTATTTCGTCAGGCGTCGCTATATATCCTTTTATTGCTGACGCTGCGGTTACCGCAGGATTTGCCAAAAATACTTGAGACTCAACGTGTCCCATTCTGCCCACAAAGTTTCTGTTGGTAGTGGAAACGCACTTTTCGCCAGAAGCAAGAATACCCATGTGTCCGCCTAAGCAAGGACCGCACGTAGGGGCTGAAACAACTGCTCCTGCGTCCATAAATATCTTAAGCAAGCCTTCTTCCAACGCTTGAGAATAAATTGCGGGCGTTGCAGGAATTACTATAGTTCTTACATTAGGATTTACTTTTTTCCCTTTTTTTATGATTGAAGCCGCAATTCTTAAATCTTCAATTCTGCCGTTGGTGCAAGAGCCTATTACAACTTGGTCTATGTAGGTTTTTTTAACGTCTTTAACTGCTTTTGCGTTAGACGGCAAGAAAGGCAACGCAACTTGGGGAAAAATCTTGTCGCAATCTATTTCATAAGTTTTCAAGTATTTTGCGTCCTTATCGCTTTCGTAAAACTTATATTTTCTTAACGCTCTTTTTGCCGTATATTTTTCCGTTATTTCATCAGGTGCAAATATACCGTTCTTTCCGCCGGCTTCTATAGCCATGTTTGCTATTGTAAATCTGTCAGCCATAGTAAGCTTTTTGCATACAGAACCCGTAAACTCCATAGAATTATAAAGCGCTCCGTCTACGCCAATGAGACCTATTATATATAGAATAATATCTTTTCCGCTTACCCACTTGTTCAATTTGCCCTTTAAAACAAATTTAATTGAGTTTGGAACTTTAAACCAAACTTTTCCAGTAGCCATTGCCGCCGCCAGATCCGTCGATCCTACTCCAGTTGAGAATGCTCCCAAAGCGCCATATGTGCATGTGTGAGAATCTGCTCCTATAACTATGTCGCCCGGCAGAGCTATGCCTTTTTCAGGAAGAATAGCGTGTTCTACGCCTACGTTTCCGCCTTCAAAGTAATGTTTTATCTTTTGTTCTTTTGCAAACTCTCTTACAAATTTAACGTGTTCTGCAGATAAAATATCTTTGTTAGGCGTAAAGTGGTCCATAACTAGGGCTATTTTATTTTTGTCAAAAACTTTTTTTACGCCAGATTTCCTAAACTCTTTTATCGCTAAAGGAGCGGTAACGTCGTTAGCAAGCGCTATATCAACTTTTGGTTCTATAAATTCGCCAGGTTCAACTATTTTTTTACCGCAATGCGCCGCTAATATTTTTTCCGTTATTGCACTTCCCATATTATTCCTCCTTTCTTGTTTCAAAAGATTTTGCTTTGTTTAGCGCTTGTATGTAAGCCTTAGCTCCGGCTTCTATTATATCTATTGAAGTTCCTTTTACAGAATAAATATTCCCCTTATATTTTACTCTTAAAAAAACTTCCCCCAACGCGTCTTCGCCTGAAGAAACTGCCCTAAGCGAAAACTCCGTAAGAATAATATTCATTTTTACTATTTTATCTATAGCTTTGTAGACTGCGTCAATGGGACCGCTTCCGCAAGCCGCTTCTTGGAATACTTCATGAACATTTTTGCCGTCTTTCTTCTCCGATATTTTAACGGTTGCCGTAGGTATGCCTGCGCCTGAGGTTACGTTTAGATATTCAAGAGTAAATATTTTATTGCTGGCTGTTGAGTCTTCTTCAATTAACGCAATAATATCTTCATCAAAAACTGACTTTTTCTTGTCGGACAAAACTTTGAATTTATCAAATAAATTTTCGGATGTTTTAGCGTCAAGTTTATAGCCTAAATCTTTTACTTTTTTGAAAAAAGCGTGTCTTCCGGAGTGTTTTCCTAAAACCAAAGAACTTTCGGTTACGCCGACATCTGCAGGACGCATAATCTCGTAAGTTTCTCTGGCTTTAAGCATTCCGTCCTGATGTATGCCTGACTCGTGAGCAAACGCATTTGCTCCAACTATGGCTTTATTTACTTGTACCGCTATACCAGTTAAACGAGACACTAACTTGCTTGCGTTATACAATTCTTTCGTTTTGATTGAATGCACAACATTATAATAACGCGGTCTTACTTTCAATGCCATAGCAAGTTCTTCAAGGGAAGCGTTTCCAGCTCTTTCGCCTATTCCGTTAATAGTACATTCAACTTGTCTAGCGCCGTTTTCTATTGCAGATAAAGAGTTTGCTACCGCAAGACCCAAATCATTATGGCAGTGAACGCTGATAATTGCCTTATTAATATTAGGCGCTCTTTTTTTGATTTCAGCTATTTTTGCGCCGAACTCTACGGGAGTCGTATATCCTACGGTATCTGGAATATTAACTGTAAAAGCTCCGGCATCTATAACGGCTTCTACAACTTTACACAAGTAGTCTACGTCAGATCTTCCTGCGTCTTCCGCTGAAAATTCAACGTCTTTGCATAAACTTCTTGCATATTTAACGGCTTTAACAGCCATTTCCAAAACTTGAGACCTTGTTTTTTGAAGTTTTCTTTCAATGTGAAGGTCGGAAGTAGCCAGAAATACGTGTATTCTTGGCTTTTTTGAGTATTTTACCGCGTCCCAACATATTTTTATGTCTTTTTCTGTTGAACGGCACAAACCTGCTATAGACGAGGTTTTAATTTGCTGCGATATAGTTTTTACAGCTTCAAAATCTCCCGGGCTTGACGCCGGAAAACCCGCTTCTATAACGTCTACGCCTAAAACTGCAAGCTGATTTGCAACAAGCAGTTTCTCTTTTAAATTTAAACTTGCGCCGGGCGATTGCTCGCCGTCCCTTAATGTCGTATCAAAAAATATTATTTTATCTTTCTTCATGTGAAATAACTCCAATTATTGACTAAGTCGCCAGCGTCCTAATATGCCGATCGATAATATTTTTTAATCATTTTAACTTAACTTTCTTTGTTGCATATATGCGATTATCGCATTGTATTGCATATTTATTGTACTGAGTACTGACACGATACAATATTATATATTAAAACGTCTTGCTTTGCAATAATTCTGTTCTCTATATTGTTTTTATAAGTTCGTTGAAGTCTTCTAAAGTAGTTATGCTATTTATTTTTTCGCGGATTTTAGCGGCGTTTGGCGTGTCTTTAACGTAATAACGCGCTACTTTACGCATCAAGACAATACCCTTTTTTTCGCCATAGAACTCGGTAGAATATAGGGCGTGCTGTTTAAGCCATTTTACTTTTTCTTTTTTTGGAGCCGGCGGAACTTTAACGCCTGTTTTAAAAAATTCCTCCAGTCTTTTAAATATTGAATAGTTGCCTACAGCGCCTCTGCCTATCATAATACCGGAACAGTTTGGAGTTTCTAAGAAAGCTAAAGCCGTTTCTTCGTCAACTATGCCTCCGTTGCCGATAATTGGAATTTTTGCGCCATTACAAGCTTGGGCAAATGCATTTAAATCTGGGGCGCCTGAATGTCCTTGAGATGCCGGTCTTGCATGTACGGCAACCATTTTTATGCCGCACTCTTGGGCTATTTTTATAATTTCAGGCGCTACGTTTTGTCCGGGTAAAAGCCCTATGCGGATTTTAATTGTTATGGGGATTTCAACGCTTTTTACCACTAATTCTAAGATTTTTGAAACTAGTTTCTCGTTTGCAAGTAATTTTGCTCCCGCCCCCGCTTTCGCAATTTTTCTCACAGGACATCCGAAGTTGACGTCTAAAATATCTGCCCCTATATCCCGCACAATTTTTGCGGCTTCGGACATACTGCGGATATCTCCGCCAAAAATTTGAGCTGCAACAGGACGCTCTTCATCTAAAATTGTCAAAAGTTTTTTTGTTTTTTCGTCGCCATAAACAAGAGCTTTTGCCGATACCATTTCAGTGTATACAAGTCCTGCTCCGCCTTGTTTTGCGAGCCGTCGCAACGGCAAATCAGTTAATCCCGCCATAGGGGCTAGAAGAATATTATTCTTAAGTTTTATATGTCCGACAGTTAATTTGTTCATAATATTTTAATTTCCAACCAAAGAACAGACGCTGCGACTTTGCGCATGGCGAAGACGCCGCCGCGACTACGATAAAAAACTACCAGTTTTCTAAAGGTAGAGAAGGGTCGGGCTTTAACTGGATATTATTATAATTCAACCCGCATTTCTTTTGTTTTAAATATGCCGCGCAGGCTATCATTGCGGCATTGTCCGTGCAATAAATAAGCGAGGGTATAAAGATTTTTATTTTGTTTTTTTTTCCTTCTTGCATAAACATGTTCCGTATAAGGGAATTTGCGCTTACCCCTCCCCCTAAAGCGATTTGTTTTAGACTAAATTTTTCCACAGCTTCAAAAGCTTTAAAACAAAGAGTTTCCGCTACGGCTTGTCTGAAAGAAGCGCAAATATCGTTTAAATGTCGCTCGTTTTTAACGGGATTTACTTTAAGATAGTTTAGAAGAGCCGTTTTTATGCCAGAAAAGGAAAAGTCCCAACTTCCCTTTAAATAAGGTCTCGTAAACTTGATTGCGTTAGGGTTCCCTTTTTCCGCTCTTTTGTCTATTACTGGACCTCCGGGATATTCCAAACTCAACATTTTTGCGGCTTTATCAAAAGCTTCCCCCGCCGCATCGTCCCTAGTGCGGCCAAGCGTTTTATATTTCCCAAAATCCTCAACTATTATAAGCTCTGTGTGTCCGCCTGATATTATTACGCCTAAAAAAGGAGGCTTTATTGATTTGTTTTCAATAAAAGCAGAATATAAATGTCCTTCCAAGTGGTTGACGGGTATTAAAGGCTTTTTATAAACGGTTGCCATTGTTTTTGCGGCAATTGCCCCTACAAGTAAAGCGCCTGAAAGTCCGGGACCTACCGTAACGGCTATAGCGTGTATCTTTTTGGGAAAATCGGAAAAAGTTACGCTTGCCTTTTTTAAAGCTTTTGCTATTACAGGATTTATATTTTCTATATGGGCGCGGCTTGCAAGCTCGGGAACTACGCCAAAATATTTAGCGTGTATTTTTATTTGAGACGAAATAACTACAGACTTTACTTTTGAGCCGTTTGAAACTACCGAAGCGGAAGTTTCATCGCAGGAAGTTTCCAGAGCGAGTATATTCATATTTATTTACGACCTTTTATCCGCAGAAAAGTAATATTTGAATAAGTTTTGTTTGGAGAATAAAATTTATAAGTTACAGAGCCGTCAGGATTGTCTAGTCTGCTTAATCCTATTTTCATGGAACGAGCAAGGCTTCTGAACGATTTTTCAAAATCTTTGATTTTTGCAAATCTGTTAAGTTTTATTGTTTTGTGAAACTCGTTCCACTTCATCGAGTTAGAAGTTCTTTCTCTTATAAATTGTTTTACCATGCTTTCTTGTTTTATTTTGTGAGAGACAAGAATATCAACTATTTTTTTATCCAAAACAACGTCAGTTGATATTTTTTGTTTGTTTAAAGGCTGAATTGTAAGCCAAATAACTACGCCGCAAATAAACAAAAATATTAAGTATATTTTAATCCAAACGCTTTCTTTTTTATTTTTACCTGACACGTATTCCCCCCCCCACCCCCCCCGCTCTACTTCTTCTTTAAGGCTTTAGAAGATTCTATTGCTTCTTTAATTTATTTTCTTTTATAATTTATACGGCTTTGTTTAAAGCTTTGTCTTCAATTATATTTTTATATTCAGTTTTAGTATCTTTATCTTTTGAAAAATTATATCGCTTTGAGCGTATAATTTAATTTCTTCCTCACTTGTAAGAGCAAGTATGCGCAGTCCGTTTCATTTTTCATATTTTTAAACGTTTTTTCTTCCATATATTGTGAAAACGGATCCAATGAAGACACCACGCCCTTTATTGCGCTCGCCGTTAAATCTTTTGTATTTGTTTCTGAAACATAATTTTTGCCTATTACTTCCATAACGTCTATCATAAGCTTCATCGCCGGCGGCATGCGCCTGTAGATTAAAAAAACGGATATAGAAAATAACAAAACGACTTTTTTAAATACAGTTATTAAATTCCCAAAAGCATAATGTTATGAATCACTTGCCGCTCAACCATAAAAGAGGATCGTCAGGCATATTGTTTTGTCTTATTTCAAGATACAAGACGGCGTCTTTTCCGCTTCCAATATCGGCGATAAGCGCTTCTTTGGACACTTTTTGCCCTTCTTTAACGTATATTTTATTTAGAAAACCATAAACGGAAAAAGTCGCATTTTTGTGGTCTATTATAACAACTTTTCCGTAAGAACGAAAAGATCCCGTAAAAACTACTTTGCCTGAATCTATGCTTTTAACTTTAGAAAAGTCCGTAGCGTCTATTTTTATTCCGTTGTTTATTACGCACGTATCTAGTTCAGCGTGTTTAGTTTTGCCAAAATAAGAGATTACTTTGCCGACAACGGGCCAAGGCAACGATTTTTTTCTTTTTATCCGCTGTTGCGGATGACGCGTTGTTTCTCTTTTTTTAGCATTTTCAGAGTTTATTTTATTTATTAACGCTTGCAGAGCTTTTGCGCTGTTGTTTAAAGCTCTTATTTCTTTTTCCGCATCGCGTCTTTTATCCGCAGTCGTTCTAAGAACTTTATTTTTTTGTTCCAATAAACTCTTGTTTTGAGTTACAAAATCGTTTTCTCTTTGTTTTATAGTTATAAGATTTTTCTTTGATTTTTCCAATTTTTGCATGTCTGAAGCCAAGTTTTCGGCTGACTTTTTTTCTTTTTCAAAATTATTTTTATCGTATTCTAAGGATTTTAGTCTTAATTTATATTCTAAAGGATCTTTAGTATAAGACTTTGCAAACGTCATTTTATAGAAAAGGTTCAACTCTTCAAGCGCAGTTTTATGCCAACTTGAACTCATCAAAGAAGCGGAATTATAATCTTTTGCCGATTTTTTGAAGTTTTTTAAAGCGGATTCTATATCTTTTGAAACTTGTTCTAATTTTTTTTCAGTTTGTCCTATGGTATCGTTAATAACCTTTAACTCTTTTTGGCAAATCTTTTCCTGTAAAACAAGCTTATCTTTTTCAATCTTTTTTGCTCGTATGGATTGCGTTATATCGGAAAGTTGTTTAGTCGGAGATTTTGACTGTCGCGCATAAGTTGTGTAGGCAAAGATATTGAAGATCAACGTCGCCGCGATAAAAAATTTTAAAAAATTATATATCATTTGAAGATTACTCTATGTCGTCTATTTTGTCAAACATAACTCCAAGCGCGCAAGTAAACGGCAGTATTAACGTTACCGCCGTTTCCGATATTAGCAAACCGTAGCGCGCGCACTTGCATGCAATCCAAAACAACAAAAAGCCTAAAGACGACGATAAAAGGTATAAAAAAAGCCTTTTTACATTTTTTAGCATATCCGCTCCGGCAATGCGCGACAGAACAAATTTCAAAAGCAAAAACGCAAAAAAGACTGAAATAACAATAAAAAACGTCTTTTTATATAATAACAATTGGTTTTGAATTTTTGCATAATGGAGAAAATCCGATACGTCAAACACTACTTCGTCAACGCCGTTAATTCCTTCAAGAGTATTTTTCATTTCAAACAAAAAATCGTTGTCTGGTATAAATTTGGGCTTAACAATAGCGTAAGCTTGTATAGATTTTGCGTCGTTAGGCAGAGAAATATTGCTTAAAATCGGATTTTGTTCAACTGTTTTTTTATAGGCTTCCGTAGCATTTACATATTCCTTTACCAAAACAGAACTTGCTGAATTTATGTTTTCCAATATTCTTTTATCATCGTTTGAATTTTTATCAAAAAATACAAATACGTTAAGTTCTTCAGATAAAGTCGCGGCATAATTTTTAATCTGATAATAGTGATTTACGATAAAAACAAAGAAAATGCCTAAAAACGCTAATGTAGACAATTTCAGCGATTCTGACGTAATTCTTGCTATTTTTTTTCCATTCTTCATAGATGCTCCGTATGTTTCTAGCTTTGCATAAAGATATTTTTATTTTGTTTATTCAAAACCGTTATATTATACATTTTTTCGTACTCAATGGACGACTTATTCCATGAAAAGTTGCTTTTAAAAGCGTTTTGGATTAAAGCGTTCCAATTTTTCTTATATTTAAATATTGTTTGTACAAAATTTCGCCGTAAGTTATATTAAACATAAAGCCATTCCCTTCTTTTGTGAAGCGGTTGTAATAGGTTGTCGTGTCTGAAAGCCCTCCCGTACGGTTAACAAATAGGCGCAGTTCCATAAGCTAACGCTATCATTTGGCTTAAGCCGCAAGGTTCAAATTTTGAAGGCATCATAGTCCGCGTATATTTTACGAGCCAAAGATTCATTATAATCAAAAAAGGCCGCAACCTTAAACTGCATATCTGCGTTAGTTAGTTTGTAAAAAGCGTCAATTATTATGTCAAATCCTTTCTGTTCGTCAAGTCTTGATAGGCAACCAAGCATATAAGCGTCTTTTTTTATCTCAAAACCGCATATTTTTTGTAGATCTGCTTTACAAAGAGCTTTTCCTTGCAAACTATCTTTTGAATAATTTTCTTTTATATTTTTATCGGTTGACGGGTTCCAATAATCGTAATCTATGCCATTTAGAATGCCGTAAACGTCGTCTTGTCTTGAATTTAGAACGCTTTCCATTCCTCTGCCGTTGAATTCTTTTATTTCTTTGGCGTAAGTATGGCTTACGGTTGAAACCGCATCCGAGAGTTTTATAGCGCATTTCATGAAGTTAAGGGTATTGTAATATTCTAGTTTATCAGGCGTGAAATCTTCCCCAAAAAACCCGGCGTCTTTTATTGTGTCCGAGCCAAATTGCCCTTGATAGGCTATATTGTGTATAGTAAAAACCGAAGACGTGTTCCAAAAAAAACCGTCATTTTTTAAGTTTGTTTTTAGATATGCCGGAATGAGTCCTGTTTGCCAATATCGTGGCAGTGGATAATATCGGGTCTAAACATTAAAGCTTTAACAGATTCCAGCGTTGCTTTTTGAAAAAATATAAATCCGCTCTTTGTTGTCGGCGTAATCAAGTCCGCTTGCTCCATATACTCCGGAACTATTGAAAAAACGCATATTCTCAATGAAATAAACGCTGATATTGTCTTCTGTAAGACAATATTTTAATCTGAAACTTTCCGTATTTTTGCCAATTTGGACTTGCAATTTGTATGGAAGAGTTGGAAGATTATATTTTTTACCGTCTATAGATTGATACTTCGGCAGTATTATTCTTACGTCATGCTTTGCTTTTTCTAAATATTTAGGAAGCGTTCCCGCAACGTCGGCAAGCCCGCCTACTTTAACAAAAGGAACGCACTCAGTCGTCGCCATTAAAATATTCATTACGTATGTGTCTCTCAGGCTGTATAATTTCGGAATGTTCACTTAATAGGCTGATTTTTAACAATAGGCGATAATTTGAGCAATAACTTAGTTCTGTTTTTATTCTTTAATTCACATTCCCAAATTCTTATTACTTGCCAACCGCTCTGTTTAAGATATTCTGCAATATCTTTATCCCGTTTCTTATTTCTTATTATCTTGGCAGTCCAATAACCGCCGTTATCTTTCGGAGTCGTATTCCTGCATTTATGCCCGTGCCAAAAACAACCGTCTGTAAAAACCGCTATTTTGCCGCATTTAAACACAAAATCAGGCTTACCTTCAACTTTAGAGCCTCGCCGCCAACCTTTTATATCGTTTTCTTTAAAGATAGAAATTAACTTTAGTTCCGTTGACGTATTTTTTGACGATTTAACTCTTCGCATAATTGCAGAGCGTTTTTCTTTGTCAAAAATATCGCTCATATCGTATACTCGGCTAGTTTTATATCCTCTAAAAGTTCTATCGTTTTGCGTATTTTTAACTTCATTTGGATATTATTTCCAGGATGTTTAATGCTTGTTTTGGAAATAGTCCTACTCATGGAGCCGTTTCCGCCTTTTCTTTGGAAAGACACGCAATCGCCTATGTTAAAACCGCCTTTTGTAAAGGCAATGGTTGCCGGAAGTTTGCCTAAAATTTCTTTCATAGGATATATTTTCACTATGGAAGTATCTCTGTTGTAAATAACTAAAATTTCTCTACTTGGCTTATATGATAAACTCCAAAACAGTATCTTTTTTGCCTGCGTTTTAAAGAATTTTGCCCATCTTCTTTGAGCCTTTTCAGAGAATAGCGAATTTTTTATATTCCTAGATTTAGCAACCATTATGTTTTTTAAATCTTTTTCTTTCTTGCCGCCTAATCCAAAATCTTGACAAAATTTTGATACCGAACTTCTTGCAAGTTGGTTAAAGCCGGATTTTTCTTTATAACCTTTAATATTTGCGTCTACGTAATGCCCGCAAGAAAAAGCTATTCTTAGATCTGCCTTCTCTCCGTATACTCCGGACACCGCCGCACTGTCAAACTCTCCGCGTATATTGTATTTCTCGCGTATCTTTTTTATTACGCTGGGGTTGTTAACAATACTGTTTTTTATAGCGATTTCTATATTTCGTCCGGCGTGAGCGTTCTTATTGTTTTCATTTGTCATTTTTATAATACCTCTTTTACGCTATCGTAGACATGCCCTATCATCTCGGGAACGACTGCATTCCCTAGTTGTTGATACCCTTGCATACCGCCGCTTACTATATGTCTTACGGGAAATCCCATAACTTTTTTGCATTCGTTTATGGTAAGGCGTCTAATTCCTTGCTCTGTATTATAAAGCCCCGTTCTTGCTCCCACTCCGCCTCCGTAAGCAGATTGCGTTATAGCATGTCCTTTGGGGCTATAAATTCTTTCGCCTTGTCCGCCTTTATTGACAATGCCGACTCTTATCGGCTCAAGTTTATTTTCAACTTCATTTTCCTTTTTTGTTATTTCAATATCTTTTCTATGTATAAAAAATTTCTTGTCCACTTCTTTTTCTAAAATATCCGCTAAAAATATCTTTTTATTATTTTCTTTCGGCGGAGCGTAATCTAACGCGGGCTTATTTTTCGTTTTCATATCCTTTCTCAACGCTACAAAATAGACTCTTTCTCTAGCTTGAGGAATGCCGAAATAAGAGGCGTTTAAAACGTGTTTGTATAAATTATATCCGATTTTGTCTAAATTTGTTTGTATAGTCTTCACAACGTTTCCGCCGTCAATAGTAAGAATATTTTTAACATTTTCTAAAAGCAAAATATAAGGTTCATGATATCCTGCTATTCTTTGTATTTCGTAAAATAAACGTCCTCTAGGGTCCGATATGCCGACTCTTTTTCCCGATATGCTGAAAGATTGGCATGGAAATCCGGCGCATAAAATATCGTGTTTAGGTATCTTCTTTTCGGGAATTTCCATTATATCCCCGATTGGTTTTTCCCCAAAATTTCGTTCATACGCCTCTTGAGCGTAAGCGTCTATATCGCTTGAGAAAACGCATTCTAGCTTGCGTTTTTCTAGAGCGACTCTAAATCCGCCAATACCGCAAAACAAATCTATGAATTTATACATTTAACGTCCTATTATATATTCTATCAAAAATTTTTTTACCGCTTTCGTTTCTATAATTATACTTAAATACGGCTATTTTTTAGAATAGCGATAATGTTGCCAGTAATGCCGCTTTTTAACTAAAACCCAAAAACCTTCAATAGAATTTGTACGTATGTTGTCGTTTACACATTGTCTCGCTCCGTGATTTACTTGGCTTATGGGTCGCAAGAGCGCTCGCTTTATTATACACTCTATATTCCTGCGAATTCTCTATGTTTTCTACATTTTCTAAAATTAAATTTCTTGCGTCTTTCCGCTTAAATTTGTCGTACGGCATGCGCCCGCATTGCCTTTTCTTTCAACCGCCCCGCCGCCATTTGTTTTTTTTGTCCCTCTGCATCTTTTATTCTCGCCGTTTCTAAATCTAGGCTTTCATCCAATATAAGTTTCGTCAATTTCTATAACGCCTTTTAAGAGAGGATACTTTTCGCCTAACATGACCTTTCTTAATTCTCTAAGATAAAGGAATAATATGCCTTTTTTAGCATTCGCAATTAAACATATTGCCAAAAACTATTTTTGTAAAGGAAGTCTGGCTATCGCATATTATTGTATTTACAATAACGCTGAAAGAAGTTTCGCAATCATTGCAAAAATGTCTATTTCTTTCTTTTGATTTATGCGCACTTTTACTTCTGCAATAAGGGCAATAAATTTTACCGCTCCATTTCTCTTCTAAGTATTAAATACGTTATATTATACTATAAATGCGGCGGCAAAATTAAGTAAGCGTTATTTTCTTCTAGATTTTTTTGTCGGGTTATTCTCATTTAACGCTTTGATTGAAAATTCATAATAGGTTTTTGCATCGTTACGGCTTGGAGCGGCGGTATATACCGCGTTGAAAAATTTAGCGGCGGTTTCATAATCCTTGTTATTATAATAGCTCATTGCTTGATTGAAAACAACGTTAATTTGAGCTGACGATACTTTATTTATTTTAGTTTCCACACGTCCCAAATATTTTAAAGTCCAGGCGTTTTCCGGGTCAATATCAAGAATTTGATCAAACTTTTCCTTTGCAAAGGCAAAGTTTCTGTCGTTGTATAACTTCATTCCTTCTCTCCCCAGCGATATAATCTTATCTGCATTTTTTTGTCTATTTTTTTGAAGTTTTATCTTTTTAAGGGTATTTTGTATGTTTTCAAGCCCCTTTTGAGCTTCAACATTTTCCGTATCCACTCCAAGCACTTTTGTATAATATTTTTGAGCTTTAAGGAGATTGTTTCTTTGAAATTCGCGTTCAGCTTTAAGCAGATACTTGTGTATAGATATTTCCAAAGTTCTGTCGTTTGCGCTTATATCGTACGCAATTTCTTTTAAATATTTCTTTGACGGTTTATGATCCGGATAAAGCGTGAGAATTTCTTCAAAAAGCGGTAACGCCCTTAAATATTCCATCATTGCAATCTCGCCAGCCTGCTCTAAAAACAGCAGGATAAAAAGGGGTAATTTCAACCCCTAAGACATACCCAGTTTTATTCGTTTTTAAAAATTGAATTACATCGCACATAAAGGCAGGTTTTAAAATCCCGTAAAAATTATATCGTAGAGCAAAATCAAAGTTCCGGGGCATATCAAAAGGTTCTGATTTTGGGATTTCCACTTTACCGCCAATATTTCTAAAAACCGCGACCGCCCATAAATTGTCGCTTATCATTTTTAGATTATAATGCGCGCCTATGTCAATAGCCAAAGCTATTTTAGAATTGTCTTGAGTGTTAAAATTATAATCTTTC
>JAITQE010000021.1 GCA_031289055.1 Candidatus Endomicrobiellum porotermitis | reverse complement strand
ATTTTTTCTAGTTGAAATGAAAGATTTCGTCAAAGACTTGGATATTAGGACGAATAAATTTATTACAAGGCGTTTGGCAAAGGCGTAAATTGTTGACCTTTCCCGCGAGAAACGCGGCAGTTGCAATAGAGAAAGATTGGAAGAAGAAAACCGTAGATTAAAGCATGTCGGCAAGCAAGCGTTAAATATAAAAGCGTTAAAGGAAATAAAGCTCTAACGCCGGATATAAATTCAAAATATAAGACTGATTTGGCTTAAAAAACCCGACGGCAACTGTCGCAAAGTTTCTCTTTTTACAATACTTAGCGAAATCTATTCTTCGGCTTCGTTTTGCGAAGACCGTTTCCTTAACAAATGATTCAAAATCTTTTTTCTCAAACGCGCGGAACTCGGAGTTACCTCCACAAGTTCATCGGGAGCAATATATTCCACGGCTTGTTCAAGATTCATAATTCTTGGAGGCGCAAGCATAGGAGCGTCGTCGGCGCTTTTGCTTCTCATATTGCTCAGCTTTTTAAGTTTGCACGGATTTACAACTAAATCGTTTTCTCTGGAGTTCTGCCCTACTATCATACCTTCGTAAACTTCAACTCCCGGTCCTACAAAAAGCTGACCGCTAATTTGAAGATTGTCTAACGCATAAGCCGTAGTCTTGCCCTGCTCTTTAGCTATAAACACGCCGTTTGTTCTTAAATCCGCAACATTGACTTTAGGCATATAGCCATAAAAACTATGATGCATTATGCCTTGTCCTCTGGTATTTGTTAAAAACTCATTTTTAAAACCTATTAAAGCTCTTGAAGGAATTATATATTCAAGACGTATTCTATTTTCGCCTTCGCTTACCATATTTTCAAGCTTTGCGCAACGTCTCCCTACAAGCTCAAAAACAGCTCCCTGACATTGGCTTTCTACGTCTAAAGTAAGAAATTCCATAGGCTCGCATACTTTGCCGTCTATTTCTTTATAGACAACTTCTGGCGAAGAAACGGAAAGTTCAAATCCTTCGCGGCGCATTGTTTCAATTAAAACAGTTAAATGCAGCTCTCCTCTTCCCGAAACTTTAAATCTGCCTTCGTCTTCAAGCGTTTCTATTCTTAATCCCACATTTGTTTGCGCTTCTTTCTCAAGTCTTGCTTTTATGCGCCTGCTTGTCAAAAACTTTCCTTCGCGACCCGCAAAAGGAGAATCATTTACGAAAAAGTTCATTGAAACGGTCGGCTCGTCTATAGAAAGACGAGGCAACGGTAACATATTATCAATACCGCACGCGGTATCGCCGACTTCAACGCCTTCAAGACCCGCTATAGAAACTATATCTCCGGCTTTTGCTTCTTCAACTTCTTGTTTGCCAAGCCCGTAAAATTTATCTATGCGAACAGCTTTTGTAACTTTTGGAGAATCAATATTTTTGTCGTTTACAAGAGCTATGGTCTGACCCTTTTTAACACAACCGTTTAAAATTCTTCCTATACCAACGCTTCCTAAGAAATTATTGTAATCCAACATTGTTATCTGCATTTGCAACGGTTTATTTTCATCGGCGGCGGGCGGCGGGACATGCGACATAATTGTCGTAAACACAGGCTCTATATCTTTGCCTTTTACGTCCATATCCGCACTTGCCCAACCTCCGCGACCAGAAGCGTAAAGTATAGGAAAATCAAGCTGTTCGTCAGTAGCGCCAAGTTTCATAAACAAATCAAAAACATTGTCCGCTACCGCGCTCGGCGTTGCGTTTGGTCTGTCCATTTTGTTTATAACTACAATAGGTTTTAATCCCAATGCCAACGCTTTTCTCAAAACAAATCTCGTTTGAGGCATAGGACCTTCAACAGCGTCAACCATAAGCATGGCGCCGTCTACCATCTTCAACACTCTTTCAACTTCGCTGCCAAAGTCCGCGTGTCCGGGAGTATCTACTATGTTTATGGCGTTTCCTTTGTAATTTACTGAAGCGCATTTTGCAAGAATTGTAATGCCTCTTTCCCTTTCAAGAGGATTGGAATCCAAAACCATGTCTTGCGCTTCGCCGCTTTTAACAGTAAACTGCCCGGAAAACTTTAGCAAAGAATCAACTATTGTAGTTTTACCATGGTCAACGTGGGCTATGATTGCAACATTTCTTACATCGTTTCTTTTCATACTTTATCCTGTTTATCAAAAAACGACCTTCGCAATCAATAGGTCGTTTTTTCCTTTTGTAATTTTGCTTTGTAATTGTACAATTTTTATAACGTTTTGTCGCTGACAAGAATGAACAAGTCGTTTTGGCTCCGGAGTTTATATCACAACAGATACGCAAGCCTTAACAAACCGACTAAACCTTCTCTTTTCCCTACGTAAGACTCTCCGCTTAACTCCATTCTAAAGTCGCCAATTTCAATTTTTATTCCAAGTTCTCCGGTTTGGCTCCAACCGCCTAAATCTTCAGGCTCTATTTCAAATACAAAAACTTTGGCCGTTACCTTCCCTTCCGTCTAGTATTCGGCGCTTAGTCCTATAAACGGCATTATACTTAAAACTATCCTTCCTCCCACCCTTAATCGGCTTGAAATCGCTTTGCCAAAATCTATTGTATCATTGGCAACAAGTTTTGCTTCTTTAGATTCTTGACGCACGTACAACCACTTGAAATATCCTTCAAGATCTAAAATTCTTAAATCTTTGACATACCCGCAACCTATATGTCCCCCATAATACGTTCCGTCAAAATCAAATTTTGCTTCTACTTCAGCATCTTTATCGCTGTAACTTGAATGCGTTTGTCCGATTTTTACAGATCCTTCCAGATATATCTCGTCGGTTGTTTTTCCCGCGTCGTTCTTTACATTCCGCAGTCCAAACCTCCCCAAGCTGCGAAATAGCTTTCGCTTTATATTCTTTTTGCACTTTTTTAAAAGCTCCGAGACTATTTCATTGGCGTTTGCCAAAGCGCTATATTCCTGTTTTAAAGTAATGCACTCGTGATAGGCAAGTTTAACTTTTGAAAACAATTCTTCGCGGATTTTAGTATAGTTAAACTTAGCGCCAGTAACCATCATAGACTCATACTTGTGAGTTCCTCTAGTTCTATAACCCTCGTATATGGGCTGAGAGACTTTCGCGTCGTAAGATTCTGAATTATATTCGTAATCGTCAAAATTCCCGCTGTCGTCATTTTTTAACGCCATGTCGGTTGTTCCTTTAGACGTTGTGTGTTGAAGCATAATTTGAGGGAAAAAAAGATCTTGCCGCGCGGGTGGTTCTGGACCGAGCAAGCTGAATTTGTTCGTATGTAACGGCAAGTTTTGGATCGCGAGACTCGGCGATTTTCATACACCTTGCCAAAAAGACGTCGTTTGAAAAAGAAACTCCGACAAATAAAAACAGAGAAACGACTATTGTTAAAACAAAAACGCATTCGTTAAGAATTGTTCTTTTTTTAAAACAAATTTGTCTCCATTTTTTACAAAATAACAGACAAATAACGTTTTAAGAATAACACAAAACAGCTCGGCTTGTCAATTTTTGATCGTAGGCGTTAACGTATGTAAAAACCAAATCTTGCGAGGAATTTTGTCGCGTAATCAATAGAGCTTTCCGAAATCTTGCTTTTTTTCAATTTAAAAGCGTAACGTCTACCGGACACAAACTCCACAACGTCGGAGTAATCTGATATAAACTTTGAAACGTCTATTTTTGAAAAATCGCCTTCTTGATAGAAATATAAATAAATATAATTATCATCTTCTGAAATAATTTCTACGTTGAATTTTTCAGCGGCGAGCCTCAACTTAGCCGCTTTAAACAACTCTTGCGTTTCTTGAGGAATCTTCCCAAAACGGTCGCTTAACTCATTTTTGACGCTTTTCAACGCGTCTTCATTAACGGCATCTGAAAGTTTTCTGTAAAATAAAATTCTTATATTTTCGTCTTCTATGTAAGCATTTGGAATCAAGGCGTCTATACGCAAGTCTATGGAAGCAGTCTTCTTATGTTCTTTCGTATCGGATATATCGCCCTTTACTTTTTTTCCTTCTTCTTCCAAAAGTTTGGCAAACATATCATAACCTATATCTCTTACAAAACCATGCTGGTTTGACGAAAGAATGCCGCCAGACCCTCTTATATCCAAATCTTTAAGGGCAAGCTTAAAACCGGAGCCTAATTCGCTAAATTCCCTCATAGCTTCAAGTCTCTTAACAGCTTCTTGGCTTAAATTTTTATCTTTGTAAAACAAATAACAGTACGCTTTATCCCCGCCTCTGCCTATTCTGCCCCTAAGCTGATAAAGCTGCGACAACCCAAAATTCTCAGATTCTTCTATTATCATGGCGTTTACGGAAGGAATATCAAGACCGGATTCAATTATTGTCGTCGCAAGTAAAATATCTAGTTCTAAGTTTGTAAATTTCCACATTATATTTTCAACGTCTTTTGATTTCATTTTACCGTGTATAACGCCAAGCCTAATTCCGGGCGCGAGTTTTTTAATAACTTCGGCTTTTGTTAAAATTGTTTCAACTTTATTATAAACGTAAAAAATCTGCCCATTTCTTGAAAGCTCGGCTTCAATTATCTTTTTAATCATATCCTCGTTATATAAAGAGAGGCTTGTTTCTATAGGAAGTTTGCCAAAAGGAGGCGTTTCTATCAACGACAAATCCCTAAACCCCGACAAAGCTGAAGAAAGCGTTCTTGGTATAGGAGTAGCCGAAAGCATCAATACGTCTATATCTTTCTTCACAGACTTTATTTTTTCTTTTTGTTTAACTCCAAACTTATGCTCTTCATCTACAATCAATAACCCCAAATTTTTGAAATTAACGTCTTTTTGCAAAAGTCTGTGAGTGCCGATTATAATATCCACATGACCATCTTCAAGACTTTTTAAAACTTCTTTTTGTTTTAATTTAGTTTGGAACCTGCTTATAACGGCAACTTTCGTAGGGAATATAGAAAGTCTGTGGCGAAACGTGTTGTAGTGCTGCTGAGCTAAAACCGTAGTAGGCGCTAAAACAGCGACTTGCATTCCTTCTTGCGCCGCTTTAAACGAGGCTCTAACGGCGACTTCTGTTTTGCCAAAACCTACGTCTGCGCAAACAAGTCTTTCCATTGGATAAGATTTATGAAAATCGTTGTTAACGTCTTCAATTGCTTTCAGTTGATCGGGAGTTTCTTCATATGGGAAAGAATCTTTAAGCTCTTTTTCCCAAGTCGTTTCGGGACCGAAAGGGGTTCTTTTGATCAAACTTCTTTGAGCATAAAGTTTTAAGAGATCTTTGGCAAACTCTTTTGCGACTTCGCGCGCTTTTGATTTTACTCTTTCCCAAGCAAGAGTATCCATAGAATATAACTTAGGTTTTACGCCTTCGACCCCAACATATTTTTTTACAGTTTTTATTTCATCAGGCGGAACGTAAAGACTGTCGCCGTTTCTATACTCTATACGCAAATACTCTGAAACGCCGCCGGCGCGCAAAATTGTCTTCAACCCCACGTAGCGCCCTATGCCATACTTTTCATGAACCACATAATCGCCGGCGGAAATTTCCCAAATACCTTCTAATCTTCTGCCGCCTTTTATTTTAGGGAAAGTTACAGGTTTCTTTTTGTAAAGCATCTCGCGGCTTGAAATACAAACAAGTTTTTCTTTTTCTAAATAAAATCCTCGCGACAAATTGCCGAATAAAAATTTAGGAATTTTATAATTCCAATCGTTTTCGTGGAAAATATCAAAAATACGATGCATCTCGCCGTCGTTAGCGCAGTATATTTTTATTGCCGCATCGCTTTCGGCAAAGCTTTTGAGCGATCTTACAAAGAAGTCTACATCGCCTTGAAAGCCAGCGAAACTTTTATATCCTTGATATTGCGCTTTATGGTTTAAAGGGGCGTTTATTACAACTTCGCAATTTTCAATTAACTTTGAAGTCTTTTCATCAACGTCAAAGTCAAAATACAATAATGTTTCGGCTTCTTTTTTATGTTTAAAATAATCTTTGATCGTTGATTTTGAATCAAAAACGGTTAACGGAAGTATTTTAACTTCATCAATAAAAGCGTTTGACAGCTGACTTCCGGGGTCAAAAATCCTTATAGCGCCTACGTTATCATATTCAAAAAGAATTCTAGCGGGCATAACGTTTGCGGCTGCCCAAACGTCCACAATATCGCCTCTTGCCGCAAATTGCATTTTGTCTTCTACAAAATTAACTCTTGAATATCCTAAATAAGACAAAGATGCGACTAATTCGCTTAAATCGCATTTTTTATTTTTTGCTATCGTAACGCCAATATTACCTTTTGGATTTGAAACGGGAAAGTCCATTGAAAGGTCAGAAGCGCAAACAACAAACTTCTTTAGTTCTTTTATTTTGTCCGTTGTAAAAGCCCTTTGTTCAGCATCGTCGGACGGCAGCGAAAGTATTTCCATTTTATTGTCAGAGCTAAAAAAAGCTCTTAAATCATCGCAAAAAGAATTCAGTTCTTCGTCTTTGACAAAAGCAAAAACGCGCAAATCTGATTCTTTTGAGCCAATATCGGTTTGTTTTTCAGATATGCGTCTAAATAAATAATGAGTTTTACCGCTACCGCCTACGCCCGACAAATACGATTTGCTCAAGAAACACCTCTAAGAATACTCTTCCGCCTCGCCGAAAAATCAGGAACAAGAACTTCTATTTTGGCATTGAGAAGAACGTATTTTATTTCATTCGCAGCTTTTGCAAAACGCCGCGCGCCGCCGTCAAGCAAATCGTCTCTTGTTGCCGGCGTTATAACACTGCAAGAAAGACCCAACTCTTTTATCGCTAACCGCGCTTCTTCTTAGTCAATATATTTTTTCTTTAAAGCATCTAACTTCTTTTGATCGTTGTTTGAAAAAGCATTTACATAAACGGTTCCGGCGCTTACCCCTAGCCCGATTATAGAAACGTCAAATTTGGCGATATCGGAAACTTTTACCTTAGCCCAACCTGCAAAATCATTCAAGGCTATTTCATATATCTTTTCCGATCCCGGTTCCAGCGGTTCGGGCAAATCACACTTAAAATCTCCATCTATTAAAATCTTGCCAGATTTTGGCGTAGTCAACTTTCCTCTGAAAAATACGGCCGTAACGGTATAGTTTGAATTATTCTTTAAAATAATTTCGGCCATAGAAACAGCGGGGGAATCAGTGGCATATTGTTTATAAAATTTAGCTTCCGTAATTTTTATTTTTGCTAGTTCTTTTTTAGCTTTTTCAGATTCGGCTTTTCTTTTCTCAAGAAGATCTATTTCGCTCAACGCCGCGTTAGTCTTGTTTTTTTTAGTTTCATAATCGTTATAACTTGCGTAGCTGTAATAAAAATCGCCGTCAACCGGATCGGGGTACCAATATATTGGATCGCTACCCCAGTCCCAGTAATGATTGGCAGGATAAACAACGTGCGCTATCTTAACGTGACGTTTTCTTTTTGCCGACGCGTAGACAGAAAAAACGCATACCGCCAACGACAATAATATTGACATCGCTAAAAACTTCTTCATAATTAACACTCCTTATCGTAAAACGTGTTTTACGCAATTAATGTTTAAAATGACGAACGCCGGTAGCCACCATAGCCATATTTCTGTCGTCCGCAGCTTTAACAGAATCTTCGTCTCTTATTGAACCGCCAGGCTGAATTATAGCCGTAACTCCCGCCTCAGCCGACTTTTCAACAACGTCGGGAAAAGGCAAAAAAGCATCGGATGCTAAAACAAGAGGAAATTTTTTCTCGTCCAACGCATGATTTACGTCTTTCATTTTTTCAACCGCAATTTTTAAAGAGTCTATACGACTCATTTGTCCGGCGCCTATGCCCACGGTTTGTCCGCCTCTAGCTAGAATAACGGCATTAGACTTAACGTGTTTCGCAATCTTCCAAGCAAAGTTTAAAGCGTCGCTTTCTTCTTTTGTCGGCCGGCGGTTTGTCATTGGCTTTATTTCAGCCGATAATAAACTATCTTTATCCTGAGCAAGCGTACCATAAGACATCATTCTATATTCGACAATATTTTTATCTTCTTTGTACGGCATTTTCTGCATCAACAATCTTATACTCTTTTTGCGGGTCAAAATATTTAACGCGCCGTTTGAATACTCCGGAGCTATTACGCACTCCGCAAATAACTTACTTATTTCTTCCGCCGCGTCTTCTTCAACAGGCTTATTAAAAGCTATTATTCCGCCAAAAGCGCTTGTCGGATCGCAAGACAAAGCTCTTAAATACGCGGCTTTTATATCGCCGCCTTCGGCGCAGCCGCAAGGATTGTTGTGTTTGACAATAGCGCATGCGGGAACTTCAAATTCATGGACAAGCCTCCACGCTGATTCCAAATCTAAATAATTGTTATAAGACAGCTCTTTTCCATGGAGTTGCTTTGCAGATATTAGCGCAGGTTTATTTATTTCCGCGCCGTTTGAATACAACGCGGACTCTTGATGAGGATTTTCGCCGTATCTAAGCCCCGATAACTTTTTTAAAGGGATAGATGCCTGCGTTGGAAATTTCTCATAAGTTAAATAATTTGAAATTAAAGAGTCGTAGTAAGCCGTATGGCGAAAAGCTTTTGCGGCTAAATTTAGCTTTAAATCTTCATTTACAGATTCGTTCTTTAAATTATCAACAACAACCGAATAGTCTTTTGAATCGCAAATAACTATAACGTCTTTATAATTTTTTGCCGCGGCTCTAAGCAAAGATACTCCGCCAATATCTATGTTTTCTATAACGTCTTGAGCTATTTTTTTATCTTCAGGCTTAGGAATTTTATTTATTGTTTCTTCAAACGGATACAAATTTACAACAACCATATCTATAGCGCCAATCTCATGTTTTTGCAACTGTTTTATATGCTCGTCTTTATTTCTTATAGCAAGTATTCCGCCGTGAATTTTTGGATTAAGGGTTTTTACTCTACCGTCTAAAATTTCCGGGAATCCGGTAACTTCGGATATTTCTTTACAGTCAATAGAATTTTCTTTTAAAGTTTTTGCCGTACCGCCGCTAGAAATTATATTCCAACCTAAAAATTTTAATTCTTTTGCAAATTCTAAAACGCCCGTCTTATCCGACACGCTAATTAACGCTGCGCTCATTACCTTCTCCCGTTATTTTAATCAATAGACAAATTTTTATATTCTCTAAACGCTTTCGCTATACTTTCTGAAGAAAAACCTCTTCTTAAAAAAAACGCCGCCGCCTTTCTTACTTCGTTTTTATCTTTCCATTCAAAATTTTTAAATTTTGAACGCATTGTCTTAACAATCCGCTCATAAGGCTCTTCTTGCGATTTCGCTTCATCAAGAGCTTCCATTATTAAGAATTTATCTACGCCTTGTTTTTCTAACTCGGATTTAATTGCAAATTCTCCCTTGCCTTTCCGCGATAAATAAATAGCGTAACTTTTTGAAAATTTATCGTCATTTATATAATTTAACTCTTCAAGCCTCTTAACAACGTTTAAAGTTTTGTCTTTATCATAACCTTTTTGCAATAGTTTTTCTCGCAAACCGTTTGAACTGTAAGACCTTGAAGCGACCAAAGCCAACGCGTCCAACATTATTCTGTTAGACTTATCATAAGATACAACTTCTTTATATCTGTCGTTGGAAAGTTCTTCGCCAACTTTTAAACCAAACTTAACCACAGTGTCGGCTAAAACAATTATACTATCGCTGTCGCCGTTTTCAAAAAGCATTTTAAAAGCATTTTTCCTAAATTTTACTTTCTCTATTTTTGTTATTCTCATTCTAATAGTTTACCAACTCATAGTCTCTAACGCCAAGACCTATTTCTTGAGCATACGACAGTTGTATAGTAGGGTCAATTTCGGGATATATTTTTTTAAACAAATTCTTCCCGTAGACTTTATTTACCAAGTCATAACTCGCTTGATCCACAGCGATCGGATCTGCTCCCGCAACTATGCCTACGTCTTCCACGAGAGGATTGTTCTTGGTCAAAGAAAAACAGTCGCAAAACTTACTTATATGATTTAAGAAATTTACATAAGTCGCTTTTTTATTTTTTAGAACTCCGTAAGCGTACTCAACTATTTTTTCTTGAACAGCCGCAGGTTCTTCATTCCAATTTAATTTAAATACTTTAAACGCGCAATTTACTATACACTGCCCGCAGCCGGCGCACTTTGTTTTATCCATTACAACTTTTTTATCTAAAAGAGACAACGCCTGCTGGTAGCAATGCTTTACGCAGTTTCCACAGCCTATGCAACGTTTATCGCTTACCGTAGGCTGCGAAGAATGATGCATTGCGTATTTGCCGGCTTTGCTACCGCTACCCATGCCTATATTTTTTAACGCTCCGCCAAAACCTGTTATCTCGTGTCCTTTAAAGTGGCTTAAAAACATAAAACCATCGGCATTATAAATATCGCGGGCAATTGTTACCGTTTCAAAACGCTTTAATTTAACCTCAATTTTTGTTTCCGCATTGCCTCGCAACCCGTCGGCTATAATTATAGGACAACCGCAAGAATCAATATTGAATCCATGTTTGTCGGCAATCAAAAGATGATGATATGCGTCGGAACGCTTGCCGACATAAATTGTGCTTGCATCAGTCAAATACGGATACGCTGTCTTTTCCCTTATAATTTTTACTACTTGGTAAACATATTCAGGCTTAATATAACCTTCGTTGCCGTCTTCCCCAAAATGCATTTTTATGGCAATAAAATTTCTAGCTTTTACGTGGTTAAAAATTCTCGCGGCTTTTAAAAATTTATAAAGCTCATTTCTCCTATTCCAAGGAAGAAAATACACTTTGCTTGCCATGCTCACCTCGCATATTTTTTCAATTGTTTAAGCGTAAGTTCAAAATCCTTTGGAAGCGGAGCTTCAAAAGTCTTTTCCTTCCCGCTGGAAAGCAACGTTAATGTTAAAGCTTTAGCATGCAACGTAAGCCGCGATATAAGAGGCTTTTCATCTTCGCCCGCTTTAGATTTATACTTGCGTTTCAAACCTGACAACATTATAGGATCCGCAACGCCATATTCGGCATCAATAGCAAGAGGATGCCCTAAACTCCAAAAGTGCGCTCTTATTTGACGCCTTCTGCTTGTCAAAGGCATAGCCTCAACCAAAGTATAACTTTTAAATCTTTCAAGAACTTTGAAGTTCGTTATTGATTCTTTTCCTGTTATATCTATAGATACCTTTCTACCAGAAATCAGAATAGGCTTGTTTATTGTTCCTTCGTTTTCTTCTAAAACGCCCGATAAAAGAGCAATATATTTTTTATAAACTTTAGAATTTTCAAACTGCACGCTTATGTTTCTATGGCTTTCTGCATTTTTTGCAAAAACCAAAACGCCTGTTGCGTCTCTATCTATTCTGTGAACCGCCCATATCTTTTGATTTAACTGCTTTTTCAACATACCAACAAGAGTTTTACTTTCATCGGCGCGTTGATCGGAGATAACTATAATCCCTGAAGATTTGTTCACTGCCACAATATCGTCGTCTTGATAAATTATTTCTATATTTTGCATCATATGTTTATTAGTTCCTCAAACTCCGCTTCATCAATAATTTTTACGTTTAACTCTTTGGCTTTTTCAAGTTTAGATCCGGCTTTTGCTCCCGCAAGAACATAATCTGTCTTTTTACTTACTGAAGACGCCACTTTCCCGCCTAAAGATTTTATAATTTCAGCCGCCTTTTCTCTAGCGTATTTTTCAAGCTCTCCGGTTAAAACAAACGTTCTTTCTTCAAATTGAGAACCTTTCTTAGAGGTTTCAGTCTCCGTCATGCTTACGCCGCTTAAAGCCAAATCTTCCACTACGCGCCGCGTAGTCGCGTTTTCAAAAAACTCTTTTAGAGACAATGCCGATACTTCGCCTATTTCGGATACTTTTAAAAAATCTTCAAGAGACGCCGCAAATAAAGCTTCCATGGTTTTAAATCTTTTAGCGACAATTTCAGAAACCTTTTCTCCAACGTGGCGTATTCCTAAAGCAAATATAAGCCTGCTCAAAGGACGTTTTTTGCTTTCAGCAATAGCCTTGATAAGATTATCGGCTTTTTTGTCTTTAAAAAGCTCAAATCCTACAAAATCGTTATAACTCAAACGATAAATATCGGACAACTTACGCAATTTCTTTTTCTCAAGAACTTGGTCTACTACAGCTTCGCCAAATCCATCTATATCCATGGCGTTTCTTGAAACAAAATGCATCAAGCGTCTTCTAAACTGCGCGGGACACTCCGGGTTTATACATCTGTAGGCGACCTCTTCTTCATTTTCTTTCGCAACTTCGCCGCCGCATGACGGGCATTTTTGGGGAGGTTTAAAAAAAACTTTACTTTCCTTTCTCGCAACTTTAACTATCTTTGGGATAACGTCTCCAGCGCGTTCTATTAAAACAATATCGCCTTCATTTACATTGAGCCGCTCAATTTCTTCAAAATTATGAAGCGTAGCGCGAGATATAGTAACTCCGCCAAGCGGAACAGGATCCAAAACCGCAGAAGGCGTAATCATGCCGGTGCGCCCTACTTGCGCCCTTATTTTTGTAAGCTTAGTCGTAGCTTGCTTAGAGGGAAACTTAAACGCTACGGCCCATCTTGGGCTTTTGTTTGTGCTCCCCAGCTCGTTTTGCGACTTCAAACTGTTTACTTTTATAACAAGCCCGTCAATTTCATAGTTTAACGAATCCCTCTTTTGAAACATCATGTCAATAAACTTTGACACTTCTCCAAAAGAACTACAGATTTTAAAATCACTTTGAAGTTTAAAACCGCAATCTTGACAGTATTTTAAAAATTCGGATTGTTTTTCAAATTGTTTCCCGTCAACTTTTCCGAAAGAATGGACAAAAAAACTAAGATTTCTTTCGGCTGTAATTTGGGAATTTTTTTGCCTTAACGAACCTGATGCGGCGTTTCTTGGATTTGCAAATTTTTGACCGCCTAAGCAAGATATTTTCTCATTTAGTTTTTCAAAGTCGGATTTATCTATATATACTTCGCCGCGAAGTTCAAAAAAATTCGGAGGATTTTCTATTTTGAGCTTACGAGGCATATCTTGTATAGTTTTTATGTTTTCCGTTACGTCTTCGCCTGTTTCTCCGTCACCGCGAGTCGCTCCGACAGTCAAAATTCCGTCCAAATACGTTAGACTCGCGCTTACTCCGTCTACTTTAGGCTCTATTACAAATTCTAATTTGGAGTCGTTAAACTTTTTTACCGTTCTCTCATACCATGACGCAGTTTCTTCCCGCGAGTACGCGTTGTCCAACGAAAGCATGGGAACAGCATGTTTTATAGGCTGGAAGGAAGACGAAGCATAACCTGAAACTTTTTTTGTTGGGGATTTTGACAACGCAAAAAGAGGATGCTCTTGTTCAAGACGTTCAAGCTCTCTTACAAGAGCGTCATATTCTCCATCAGAAATTTCAGGCTCGTTTTTATCATAATAAAGAGCGTTATGCCTAGTTAACTCTTTTCTCAAGCGTTCTATTAGATTTTGGATATTTTCCATATTTATTTTCTAGACTTTTGCAGGCAAACAATCCAAGCGCATACAAGAAGCTAAGCCCTTACTACTTTTAGTTTGTCTAAGATGCCGTTTACAAACTTGCTTGAATCTTTTGTGGAATATCGCTTTGATATTTCTACAGCTTCATCTATTACAACGCTAATTGGAGTCGCAGGCGTAGCCATTATCTCGTAAACCGCCAAACGTATTATATTGCGGTCAACAACAGCCATTCTGTCCAACTCCCAATTTTTTGCGTATTTTTTAATAAGAGCGTCTATTTCTTTCTTTTTCTTGCAAACGCCTTTGAATAATCCTACGGCAAAATCTCTATAAATTTCGTCTTTTGGCATAGTATCTTCAAAAACGTCGCATACGGTATCAACCGAAGCGTTGCAGTTGTCTACTAAATAAAGCATCTGTAAAGAACATTCTCTCGACTCTCTTCTGGAACCCATAAAATCATAAACCTCGTCTATAGCCTAAAAATTCTATTTTTATAGCTCGGACTATTGATGAATTTTACAAAAAACGGCTAAGACATTCAAATTTTTGTCATAAAAAAATTAGAGCCGAACGCGAGAAAATCTTCTCTAACCGTTCAACTCTAATCAAGTATATTTTCGCTTTTAAAAGCGAAAATTAATATCCCAGCTGACCGCAAGCGGCGCCAATATCGGCGCCCTTTGCTTGTCTTATGTTTACTATGGTCCCGCCAATCTTTAAGATATTTTTAAATTTTTGTATCGTTTCTTCTTGCGGAGTTTGGAAATCAACCCCGCCGACCGGGTTAAAAGGTATTAAGTTCACTAGAACGTCAGGATTTAATAATTCATGATGTCTAAGCAATCTTGCAAGTTTATGGGCGGCTGCGGCAGAATCATTTATATTCTTGACTAAAATATACTCTATTGTAAGACGAGATTTTGTTTTTTTAAGGTAATACCCGCCCGCATTAAGCATATCTTCAATGCTAAAACCAAAATTATTGGGAATTAACTTTTTTCTTTGCTTTTCATCAATTGCATGTAAAGAAAGAGCTAAACGAACGCCAAAATTATCATCCGCGAGCTTCTTGATTGCCGGAACGTTCCCCACGCTTGAAAACGTAATATGCCTTTTGCCTATCCCAAACTCTTTATTTGATAATAGCGAGTTTAAAACAAGCGCCATATTATTTAAATTAAGAGTAGGCTCGCCCATTCCCATAAATAATACGCCAGAAACTTTCTCCTTAGTATCATTTTCTATTTGCAAAATCTGTTCAAGAATTTCGCCTCTAGTTAAGTTTCTGGCAAGCTTAACTTTGCCAGACGAGCAAAATACGCACGACACTGGGCAGCCTATTTGCGAAGAAATACAAACTGAATTTTTGCCCTTGTTAGGCAAGAAAACGGCAAAAAAATATTTCTTATCAATAGTTTGAAACGCGTATCTAATTGTTCCGTCTATAATAGAATGGTCTTTTTTTACTATTTTTAAACATCTAAGCGTAAATCTTTTATTGAGTTCTTCTCTTAACTCTTTTGAGATATTTGTAAACTCGTCAAAAAAGGACGCCTTCTTAGCGTAAACCCACTCAATAATTTGATCTACCCTGTAACCTTCTTTGATTATAGATTTTACTGCCGTTTTAAACTGCGCGACAGTAAAATCTAAGATGTATTTTTTCATATTTTTTTGCTCTTTTAACGACATATCCGCAAACAGAAATTGGCTGCCCTAAACGGCAACGGCGCATAATAAGAATAAACAATTACTTTCTTTTCTCTCTATAAAGCTTTATTAAATTATTTGTCGACACGTCATGTTTATTGTCAGCTTTGCTTTTAAGTTCAGGAAGTATTACATTTGCTAAAATTTTTCCAAGTTCTACTCCCCACTGGTCAAAGCTGTTTACCCGCCACATAATTCCTTGCGTAAATATTTTATGCTCGTACGACGCTATCAACGCGCCAAGCGTTTTTGGCGTAAGATTATCTATCAATATAGCGTTGGTAGGCCTGTTGCCTTCAAACGCTTTATAAGGAGCCAAAGCTTCCACATCGGCTTGAGAAAGCCCTGCTTTTGTAAGGTTTTCAATTACTTGTTCCTTTGTAAGGCCAAAAGCTAAAGCTTCCGTCTGAGCAAAGTAATTTGCCATCAATTTTTCTTGATGATCGCCAATCTTCTCAAGAGAGTTTATAAAACCTATAAAATCCGAAGGTATAAGTTTCGTTCCTTGATGCGCAAGTTGATAAAAAGAATGTTGTCCGTTGGTGCCGGGTTCTCCCCAAATAATAGGACCTGTTTCGTAATCTACTCTGTTGCCTTCGCGATCTACAAATTTACCATTGCTTTCCATATCTCCTTGCTGCAAATATGCGGGAAATCTATGCAAATACTGGCTATACGGCAAAACGGCGTGCGTGGAAGCTCCAAAAAAATTGTTATACCAAAATCCCAAAACAGCCATAATAACAGGTATATTTTTCTCATAAGGCGCATTCAAGAAATGTCGGTCCGCATAATACGCTCCTTCCAAAAGCTCAGTAAACTTATCAAAACCTATATAGCAGGCAATAGATAAACCTATAGCGGACCATAAAGAATATCTGCCTCCTACAAAATTCCAGAATTCAAACATATTATTTTCGTCTATGCCAAATTCTTTAACTTTCTCCGCGTTGGTTGAAAGAGCGACAAAGTGGCTAGCTACAGCTTTATCTCCAAATTTAGACACAAGCCACCGTCTTGCGGTTGACGCGTTGGTCATAGTTTCAAGCGTGGCAAATGTTTTTGAAGCGACTATAAAAAGCGTAGTTTCAGGATTCAAACGTTTTAGAGCTTCGTAAATATCAGCTCCATCAATATTAGAAACAAAATATACGTCGGGACCATCGGCATAATACTTTAAAGCTTCGCAGACCATCCTAGGACCCAAGTCTGAACCGCCTATGCCTATATTTACAACATCCGTTATTCTTTTTCCCGTGACTCCAAGCCGCTTGCCGCTTCTTAGATTACCGCTAAAAACCTTCATCTTCTCAAGAACCGCGTTGATCTGCGGCATAACGTCTTTACCGTCAACATATACAGGCTTATTGCTTCTGTTTCTTAAAGCTGTGTGAAGAACCGCTCTCTTTTCAGTCCAGTTTATCTTTTCACCCGAAAACATCTTTTGAGCATATTCTTTAACTTGAGCGGCTTTGGCAAAATCCATTAAAAGTTTGAAAGTTTCCGAAGTTATTAGGTTCTTTGAATAATCAAAAGTTAAACCTAAATTATTATCGCGTATGGAAAATTCATTAAACCTATCGCTTTCTTTGAATAAATCCCTTAAATGCAATCCGACTACTTTTTCGTAGTTTTTCTCAAGATTTTGCCAAACATTTGTCTTTTTTAACTCAAACCTATCCATGCTTTACTCCCGATTGTATTTTATATTAGTATCAAAATTAGTATCAAAATTTTTATTTGCAAAAAAACATCCGCGCAACATTCGCACGCTAAAACAACGGCCAGAATAATACTAACAAGTTTTTTTATCATAACGTCTCCTTGTTATATCCAGCTTTTAGGCGTACAGTATAGCAAAGTAGCGCAAATCTTGTCATTCCATATTAAATCATTATGAATTAGTTGGTACGCTACTCAAATTTCTCATAAAAAAGACGAACCAACTAAACCAATAGAGGAATATGACGCCGCATTAGAGCTAACAAGCCCAATCCGAGCTTCTTTATCAAATATGAACTCAAATCCTTTCGCATATACGCCCCGCGGTCTTGATATGGAATAGATTGGATGCATTATGAAAGCTTTTATTAACTTTACTGGAAAACTTCTAATAATATTATTGACAAACGTTTTAATACCCTCCCTCTTACACAACGCTAACGCTAACAACATGCTCGCTATTTTTTTTCAACATTATGACGGTCAATAATACGCGCCTCGCCTCGCGCCGCTTAGACGTAACAAAAGCGGCAAGACTATTAGAACGGTTGAAAGGTTACGATGAATTGCCTGAAACAATAACAATAGGCGACGGTCTTTTTTGACGTCTTTACAAACCGATTTCGCCAACTTCTATTTGCTCGCTTTTTGGCGGGAAGGTCAGTCAGAATATACGTCAAAATATACAATCCTAAAAATACAATTTTAATTTTGGCGCTCAATATGGTAAAATTCCCGCATGTTAATTAAAAGTCCTCAAAATCAAACCTTTAAAAATCTTCTAAAACTCCAAGATAAAAAGTTTCGCTTTCAAAATGACGTCTTTTTAGTTGAAGGGAAAAAACAAGTTGCCGAAGTTACTAGAAATTGGAATATTAAACAAATCATAGCTTCCCAAAAATATGAAGATATTAAAGATTTTGAAGACGCTATAATTCTATCTGAACGTCTATTTGCAAAATTATCG
>JAITQE010000016.1 GCA_031289055.1 Candidatus Endomicrobiellum porotermitis | reverse complement strand
TTCATTTGTTAATTAACTTATAACTCCTATTTTTCTTGGATTTATCAGCCATCTTTAAAAGTCCGGATTTAACAAGTTTTTGTGCAAGTTGTCTTGCTGTTCTTGGCGAGAATTTAAATA
The DNA here is from genome assembly GCA_031289055.1 of Candidatus Endomicrobiellum porotermitis. Taxonomy (GTDB): domain Bacteria; phylum Elusimicrobiota; class Endomicrobiia; order Endomicrobiales; family Endomicrobiaceae; genus Endomicrobiellum; species Endomicrobiellum porotermitis. The sequence continues at coordinate 75,495 of JAITQE010000016.1, read as the reverse complement.
GTTTCTCTAAGTCTTTGCTTGTTATAGAATCATTCTTTTCAAATAAAATTAAAATTTGCTTTTGCCTTGAATCAAAAATATTGAGTTTTTTTGATTGGTCAACTTTACCTTTTTCTTTTTCAATATGTTCTTCAATTTTACCAAATGATTCAAGCATTCCGGTTATAAAATATTCAATCCAACTTGTAATATCAGCAACGGCCCTTCCAAAGTAGTAGTTATGAGATTCTCCGATATCTATTGCCGAATAGTATGTCTGTAAGCTTTTTGCATAATATTCTTCCAGATTATAAATACCTTTTAGATCATATCCGTTAAGATGTAAAAGCAATGTCGTTAATATTCTTGCAGTTCTTCCGTTGCCGTCATAATAAGGATGTATAGTTGCATATTGATAGTGTGCGATTGCGGCAAGTATAGGAATTGGAATAATATTTTTGTTTTCATTTAGCCAAGATACTAATACTGACATCAACCCCGGAACATCTTTTGCTTCAGGGGGGAGATAAACTATTCTTCCGCTGCCTAATTCTTTTATAACGTTCTGCTCAGTTCTGTATTCTGTAGGAGTAGGCTTGTTTGCTCCCATTATATAACCATGTAAAGTTTTAATATTTTTTTCGGTAATATTAGATTTTTTATTGACTAGTTTAGAAACTTCATGCAAAGCTTTGTAATAGCCTTTTATTTCTTTTTCATCTCTTTGACGACCTTTTATTTGTTTATATTGAAGAAGCACTTCAGATACTTCTTTTTGTGTTAATCTGTTGCCTTCTATCATTGTAGAATAGTGGGTAGAAAATAATTTTGAGGATTCTCTAAGGCTTGCAAGCGCTTTGGGAGTTAATGGCAAAAACCTCACTCTTTCCTTAATAGCTTCTATTTCAAGAAGCTTTTTAAGGATATCGTTAGTGATGGCGTATTTAGGTTCAAATTTTAACGGCAATTTAATAGCACGCTCCCATACATTATTATGCCATTAAATTGCCGTTAAATCAAGTAGTTAATAAAGGAAAAAATTTAAATAGCCAGGATTATACGCAGGGCTTGGATAAGACTGACAAAATGTCGTTTCTGTCTCGTAGCAGGGCGGAAGATCGTTTTGTTTTGGTAAGAAAATTCAGGCTCGTTGGATAAATGGCGAGCTGGTTGTAGAGTTTCCAATTGCTTTGTCAACGATTTTCAAATCCGGCAGTTTAACGCCTTCCGCGCACAAGTTTTGCTTTGCCGAAACCAAATAATTAAACGGCGTTCCGTATGTCGGTTTTATCTCTATACCGTCTAAGATATAGCCCGTTCCAATCAGTCTGAGTATTATCAGCCTTTTCATAATCATCGGCGACTTTAAACCAGTTTTCAACTCCATTGAAACGTTTGCCCCAAATTGTTATTTCCCACAACTCCTTAAACTCCACGCCGTTGGAGCAGTATTTTAGATTAAAGCGTCTAATGCGCTCATTGTTGACCTTTAACTATATTTTCTTTATGGTTTTCGTCTTCTTCGTAATAATACGATTGCTCTATGCCATTGATAAATATCTCGCGCTCGTCAATCTTATCAGTCAAAGCCTCTTTCAAAAGAGTTCTGATTTCCAAATCGTTTATCGGGCTTCTTTCCATAGATTGCAAATAAGCGGTTTTATCAACTTTTTGCCAATTAACGCATTTTTTTAAGTTCTTTTTTAAAATCAAGTCCAGCCAAATTCTGCTGCTTATGCCGTTGCCTTTCATAAAAGGGTGGGCGATATTTAGTTCAACATACTTTTTTATAATTTTTTCAAAAGTAGTTTCCGGCAGTTTTTCAATTTTTGAAAGGCTTTCATTCAGATACAAGCTGCTTGCGAACCTAAACCCGCCTTTTGATATATTTTGGTTGCGGATTACGCCTGCAAAATCATAAAGTCCTTCAAATAAATATTTATGAATTTGGCATAGCCCTTTTACCGTGCCGACTTCAATATTTTCAAAATCGCCGCTGTCAAATAATTGATACGCTTTTTTTTTTGCTAAGTTCGTCAATTCGGCTCATATTTTTAACCCTCAATTTCTGAAATTATTTTATCTATCTCTTTGCGCAGTTGGGTTTCCCTTGCCACTATTTGCGCTATATCCGCGTTAACCTCTAAAATCTTACCCGTTTTGGTTTTAGATAGTATATTTAATTTCAGTCGTAATTACAAAGAAAATATGACAAAGTATAACAGAGTATAAAACAATGTCTCCTGCTTTTTTTGAACGGCTATAAATTTGGTATGTAAAGCCATCTGCTCCGCTAATCTAAAAAACCGGATAAGTTGCCATAAATACAAGCTGGCGCTTTTATAGCTTGAAAAGTTCTAATGCAGCTCGCTATAAATCCATACAAATGTTCTAAGACTTGCGTATGCTTTCCAGCAAAAAATGCTTCTAACGCTGTTATATTAAGACACATTAAGCGCGGCGGATTTGATATGTTTTACTTTGTCCAAGTCCAACTCAAAAGGGCTAAACGCAAAGTAGTTATACAAGTTATTTAAAAGGCTACCCTTAGTCATACTAAGCGATTTTTTGATTGAAAAACCCTTGAAATAAGGATTTTTGACGGGCTGGACTGAATTGTTTCTAAATCCTCCGCTTAAGGTCTAAGTTTGCTTCTTTCCATAGGTTTGCACCGCATCTTCCATTTTTGTATTTTCCATTTTTCGCTAACTTTAGATTCTTTTTTGGAGTTCAAAATCTAATGTCTTATTATTACTTATTACGGTGTACATTTGTTTAGGTAAATTATATAATAAGCGCGCATAACGTAGAATTCTGAGTCAAAGGAAGGTAACCATAGATATGCTAAAAAGCATTTTGGGCAAAATTTTTGGTTCGCAAAACGAAAGAGATATAAAATCTATAAAACCTATAGTGGAAAAAGTTAATTCCTTTGAGCCGTCTATAAAGAAACTTGCCGACGAACAATTAAAAGCAAAAACTTCAGAGTTTAGAGATAGGCTTACAAAAGGCGAAACTTTAGACGACATTTTGCCCGAAGCTTTTGCATGCGTAAGAGAAGCGTCTGTTAGAACAATAGGTTTAAGACATTTTGACGTGCAAATAATAGGCGGTTATATTCTCCATACAGGCAAAATCGCCGAGATGAGAACCGGCGAAGGTAAGACTTTGGTTGCAACGCTTGCCGCATATCTTAACGCCTTGCCCCAAACAGGCGTTCACGTTGTTACCGTCAATGATTATCTTGCCAAAAGAGACAGAGAATGGATGGGAGTAGTGTATGAAAAATTGGGTCTTACAGTAGGCAATGTGGGTCATGACACGGATAAAGAAGAAAGACGAGCCGCATACAACTGCGATATAACTTATGTTACAAACAATGAATTAGGATTTGATTATCTTAGAGACAACATGGTAATCGCAAAAGAAGATAGGGCTCTACGTCCGTTAAATTATGCCATAATAGACGAAGTTGATTCTATTCTTATAGACGAAGCAAGAACCCCTCTCATTATTTCCGGAGCTGTGGAACAATCTACAGATAAATATTATGTTTCAGACAGAGTAGTTTCGATGCTTAAAGGTAGAAGAATTACCGAGAATGAAGAGATAAAAGCAAAATACGACAATGTGGATTTATCAAAAGGCTACGACTATCTTGTAGACGAGAAAAATCATTCTGTAGTTTTAACGGAGCAAGGCGTTCAAAAAGCTGAAAAGATTTTAGGCGTAAAAAATATTTATGACGACTTGGAGTCCGAGTGGGTTCATCACATAACTCAAGCGCTAAAAGCGCATAACTTGTACCGTAAAGACGTAGAGTACGTTGTAAAAGACAGGGAAGTTATAATAGTAGATGAGTTTACCGGAAGACTTATGCCTGGCAGAAGATGGTCTGAAGGCTTGCATCAGGCGATAGAAGCAAAAGAGCGTTTAAAAATAGCCGATGAGAATCAAACGCTTGCAACTATAACTTTCCAGAACTTCTTTAGAATGTATAAGAAAATATCCGGTATGACGGGGACGGCGTCAACGGAAACGGAAGAATTTTGGGAGATTTACAAACTTGGCGTTGTGGAAGTGCCTACAAATAACCCTATGGTAAGAAAAGACCACGGCGACATTATATACAGAACTGAAAAAGAAAAAGACGAAGCGATAGTTAAAGAAATTGAATATTTGTGGAAGAAAGGACAGCCGGTGCTTGTTGGCACAAGGTCAATTGAAAAATCTGAGAAGATTTCTTCAATGCTAAAGAAGAAAGGTATTGCGCACAATGTTTTAAACGCTAAATACCACGAGCAGGAAGCCCAAATTATAGCTGGAGCCGGAGCCAAAGGGGCCGTAACAATAGCCACTAACATGGCGGGAAGAGGAACAGACATTGTTCTTGGAGCAGGCGATCCCGTTCAAAACGAAGAAGTAAAAAATCTCGGCGGACTTCACATAATAGGCACGGAAAGACACGAGTCCAGAAGAATAGACAATCAGTTAAGAGGTCGTTCAGGAAGACAAGGAGATAATGGCTCTACAAGATTTTACTTATCTATGGAAGACGAGCTTATGCGTTTATTTGGATCTGAGAGAATGTCTATGATGATGCAGAAACTAGGGTTAAAGGAAGGCGAAGATATACAACATCCTTGGATATCCAAAGCTGTGGAAAATGCCCAGAGAAAAGTTGAAGGTATGAATTTTGACATAAGAAAACAGCTTATAGACTTTGACAACGTTATGAATAAACAGAGAGAAGCTGTTTATAGGCTTAGAAACGAGATATTGGAAGGCGAAGATATTTCTGAGACAATAAAAGATATGTTAGGAGAATCCGTTGAAGAAAATCTTAACTCTTGGTGCGTTGGCAAATATGCTGAAGAATGGGATTTTACAAGCATAGATGCGTGGTTGTTTAGGACGTTTGGCGTTAAGTATGATATAGAAAATAAAGATGAAATAAATTTGTTGACTAAAGAAGCTTTGAAAGAGGATATTTGCGACAAAATAACCGAGCGCTATGAAAAAAGAAAAGAAGAACTTACGCCTGATTTATTTGCTCACATAGAAAGAATGGTTTTGTTGCAAATGATAGATACTTCATGGAAAGATCATTTATATGAGCTTGACCAGTTGAGACGCAGCGTAGGTTTTAGAGCTTATGCTCAGAAAGATCCGAAAATTGAATATCAGAAGGAATCTTTTGCGTTGTTTGAGTCTATGATGAAAAGAATAAGAGAAAACACTATAGAATATGTGTTCAAGGTTCAGGTAGACGTAAAGACTCAGAACATAAATCAAGAATCGGGCGCTATAAGCCCTGAGCTTGAAAATAGGATTAACGACAAAAAAGTTAAACCTCAAGACTTAAATAAGATAGGCAGAAACGAGCTTTGCCCTTGCGGCAGCGGCAAAAAATATAAAAAATGCTGCGGAGCATAAAAGATCGGCGTAAGAGTTCTAACTTATATAGTAATCTTTGAAGAATGCGCTAATATTGCGTTAAATTTAAATTTAAATGGAGGAATGGACAAATGATTAAAGCTATAGTGGCGAGTTTTCGCAATTTGCCTACGTCTTTGCCAGTAAAAGACTCTGTTGTTATATTTTGGGAGTCTCATACAAAAAATCCAGATGATAAAAGGAAAATTCAATCCACAATAGATTTAATTCCTAAGAAATTTGATTTATCAACTTGTGAAAATTATGAAGTGCGTACCGGATACTTAAGTCGGTATAATTATTTGTCAAAACCAAAAGAAGATTCTCAAATAGAAGAACTTGAAGAAGCTATAGTTAAAGGCGAGGAAGAACAAGTTCAATGGATTAAGCGGTGTAAGCCCAATTTAGGAGACTTTACCCAAGTAAATTGGCAGGAATGTGTAAGTAAATTAAAAAATCCTCACTTTAGCGCTTGTAGGGATCTTTTGATGAAAGCCCAAAAAGAAGACGAATCTTTCCATCATGCCTTATGCGAGAGCGCCCGAGCGTACGCGATTAAACGGAAAACAAACGAACAAAATGGATTTTCATATCTTGTTGAAGAAAATGCGTGGATTCTTTCTATCCCGCATTTGTATCCAAACAAGCAGGTATATGTTATTCATGTTGGCAATGTTACGGAATCAACTACAATATTGTGGTCTATTTTTGAATATTTGAGAAAATCCGTAAGATTATTATTCCCGTGCTTTTCAACGCAACAGTTTGCAAATTTGGCTGATTTTAAAGTTGAATATGAGAACAAGCGCAATCATGGCTATTTTATTGAAGACGAAAGTTTTATAAATGTGACTGCAGATATGTCGAAAAATAGAAATTTATCAAAAGAAAATTTATTGAAACTGTTAATCGACGAACGTTCGCAAAAGGAGCTTTTAACGAACATAATAGCCAAAATGCCGGGACACGTATATTGGTTGAACAAAAAGCATATATATATGGGGTGTAACGATGTTCAGGCAAAAGATTTGGGATTGAATTCTAGAGATGAGATAATCGGCAAGACTGTTTTTGATTTGTTGCCGGGTCCAGATGCAAAAAAAACCAACAATATCAATAAACTAGTTATTGAAAAGTGTAAAGTGTATACGGGACAAGAGAAAGCTTCAGTGCATAATGGATTTAGGACTTATATGTCGCATAAGCTTCCTTTGACCAATAGCGCCGGCAAGAATATTGGCTTATTGGGCGTTTCAGTAGATATAACTGATAGGAAAATTAAAGAAAAATTGAGACAGAAATTAGAAGTCCAAAAAGAATTATATAGATTAGCGCAACAAGTAGCGCACGATATAAATTCGCCTATAACGTCATTGAAGATAGTAGAGTACTTGTCTGCAGATAAGCTGTCAGGGAAAGAAAAAGAGATGCTGGAATTATCAATAACAAGCATAGAAGAAATGGCAAGTAAGATGACGGAAAAGTACAAAGTAGCAAAAGATGCAGAGTCAGGCATAACAAGACCAGTAGCTTACAGGACAGAAGAGATGTATATTATGCCCTATTTTTGTTTGTCAGAAATGGTAAACAGGTACAGTTATGGTAGAAATAATAAAAATTGTATTATTAAGTATATGCCAGATGAAAATAAGGTTGTGTTTATAAAGGGAGATTTTTCAGATTTTAGCAGAATGATGATGAATTTGCTAAAGAATGCAGTTGAAGCGGTAGAAGGGATAAAAGGGGTAATAGACGTTTCCTACGCCGTGAAAGGAGATAAAGTAGAAATAAGAGTAAAAGACAATGGTATGGGAATGCCTAAAGAGACGGCGGAAAAGCTAGAAAAAGGGGAAGAAGTGGGAACGACAAAAGAAGACGGACACGGGATAGGAACGCAGCAGATAATGAGTACGATAAAAGAGATGAACGGGCTGGTAAAGATAGAGTCTAAAGAGAATGTAGGAACAGAGTTTATAGTTACGTTTGCGAAATCGGAGAAACCGAGATGGTTTGCGGATAAGATAGAAATAAGGAAGGGATATAAGATAGTTGTGCTTGACGATGATGAATGTATACATGAAATATGGAAAGAGAGGTTTTTAAAATATAAGGAAGACGTAGAGGTTAAGTATTTCAGAGACGGGAAAGATGCGGTAGAGTATTTAAATTCGTTAGGAGATAAAGAAAAAGGATTGTTGCTTACGGATTATAAGTTGAAGAATCAGGAACTAAACGGGATAGAAGTAATAGAAAAGAGCAATATGAAAGACAGACACGTTCTTGTTACAGGACTACATTTGTCAAGGATAAAAGAGTTTAATGAAAAGAGCGGTTATTTAAAGATACTTAATAAAAACCTGTTGCAAGAAATTCCTTGTAAAGTATTAGATTAGATAAAAAGGATCGTATTATGCTGCGGATAACGCCTTTAAAGATGTTGAATAGTCCTTCAGTAATATCAAATTAATTGACGGCAGGTCGCTAGAAATTTGGAATTTGCCCAGCATGCGCTCGTTGGAATAAGTCCTTTTATAGCTATTACGCGTAAGAAAATATAGAACGGCTTGTTTATTTTTGTTCAACCGTTTTAAGGACTTTCATATTTTTATCCCCGATGAATTTCAGCATATACGCTTCAAGCAACAGGATATTCAAAAGAAAGAGCAGAAAACAAAACAAGAAGCCAAGATCGTTACCTAAAGAATAAAGCGATTAGAGATCTTAATGGAATCATCTCTGGAAAATAAGAAAATACTAGATTATAAAAAAGCTGTATTGTGCTGTGCCGCAGGCTTATTATCCGCATCTGCTTTCCCTAAGTTGAAATTGTTTTTTTTCATTTGGGTATCTTTTGTTCCATTAATTTCTGTAATAATGGAATCAAAGTTAACAAGCTCTTTTTTTTATGGATTTCTATCCGGATTTGCATTTAATGCAATCGGACTTTATTGGCTTGCGCCAATGCTTTATTTTAATACGGGTTCGTATATTCAGGCAATAACAGCTTCATGTTTTTTTTGGGGTTATCTTGCGCTTTATTGGGGCGTATGGAGTTTTGGACTGCAAAAATACGTTTCCTTTCAAAAAGATAAACGTTCAAATTTCTTTACAGTTACTTTTGGCTCTTGTCTTTGGGTTTTGCTTGAATACTTAAGAACATATCTTTTTACCGGATTTCCGTGGATGCTGATAGGCTACTCGCAATTTGAGTTTACGGAAATTATACAAGCGGCGGAGTTTGCCGGAGTATATGGCGTTTCTTTTTTGATAATGTTTTGCAACCTATGCTTTTATTTCTGGCTTGCGGACAAAAATAAAAAGAAATATTTGTATACCGCTTTAATATTTATAATTTTGTTTACATTGTTTGGCGCGTGTAGGATATACAAATTCAGGTTGCTTGGCGAAAAGGGATATAATGTTTTAATATTTCAGCCAAACATTGACCAATATAAAAAATGGGACGAAGACTATAGACAAGAGATTTTATCCAACCTTCAAAAGCAGGCTGTGGAAGTCGGCAAATCTAAAGCTGATTTAGCTTTATGGCCAGAAACTGTCCTCCCGGGCGTAGTTCCAGAAGATCGACAGCTGTACGGTTTTACAAAAAAATTGGCGGCATCCGTCGGAAGTTTCAATATATTCGGTTCATTTTACAACGAAGACAATGGTAAGATGTTCAATGTTGTTTTAGGTTTTAAAGGCGCAGATGATTATAATTCTGTACACAAGAAAAATCACTTAGTGCCTTTTGGCGAGTTTGTTCCATTTAGAAAGTTTCTCGCAAAATTTTTTGGCATTTTAAATAAAATGGGAGATGTTGACAGGGGCAGCGATGCGACTGTATTTAACAACGGCGAACTGTTTATCGGCGCCAGCATATGTTCTGAAAATTTTTTTCCGTATATAGCAAGAAGATTTGTTCTAAATGGAGCGAAAGTTCTTACAAACCACACAAACGACGCTTGGTTTTTTGACACGGCGGCCCCATATCAACATTTTATAATGAATGTATTTAGAGCCGTTGAAAACAGAAAATTTGTTTTAGTTTCGGCAAATACGGGCGTTTCCGGCATTATTGAAGCTTCAGGAATAATTATTGATAAGACTAAAGTGTCAAAAAAAGAACTGCTAAATGGAACGTTTTTTCAAAACAATTTTAAAACTTTCTATACTAAATTGGGCGATGTTTTTGTAAAAATATGCAGCGTTGTCCTGTTAGTGTTGGTAGTATTTTTACGTTTCAAAAGGCGGATAAGTGAGTAATAAATTAAGATTTTATTTGAGCGTATAGTTTATAAATAAAGAGGTTCTAAATGCTTCAACAGCAAAAAGAAAGGATAGAAGCTTTGAGGAGGTCTCTTTGACTTAGATTCAAAACTGAACAGAATCAAAGAGCTTGAAAAAGAAATATCGGACCCAAACTTATGGAATGACCAAAACAATGCAAAAAAAGTAATGTCTGAGCTTGACGGTTTAAAAAATACGCGTAAGTTGTGGCGGGATATGTATTTGCAGGTTAAAGATTTAATTGATTTAAAAGATCTTGCCGAGTCCGAAAATGACGACGATACCTTAAAAGAGGTAGAAAATGGAAGCAAGAAATTAGAGAAAGTTCTAGCTGCGTTTGAAACAAAAACAAAGCTTGGCGGAGAGCGTGATAAAAGTAATGCCATAATGTCTATACATGCGGGAGCTGGCGGCACTGAGTCTTGCGATTGGGCGCAAATGCTTGTAAGAATGTATTCAAGATGGGCTGAAGACAAAGGTTTTGAGATTGAAGTAGTGGATAGTTTAGACGGCGATGAAGCGGGAATCAAAAGCATCGCCATGATAATAAAGGGCGAGTATGCTTACGGTTTCTTGCAGTCGGAAATAGGAGTCCACAGGCTTGTAAGAATTTCTCCGTTTGACTCAAACAAGAGAAGACACACCTCTTTCAGTTCTGTTGACGTTATACCAGAAATTGAAAACAACATAGACGTAGTAATTGAAGATAAAGACATAAGGATAGACACTTATAGAGCGTCGGGAGCTGGCGGACAGCATATCAACAAAACGGACTCTGCTGTAAGAATAATCCACTTGTCTACGGGAATAATCGTTCAATCGCAAAACGATCGTTCGCAAATAAAAAATAGAGCCACAGCTATGAAGCTCTTGAAAGCTAAGCTTTACGAACTTGAACAAGAAAAACAACGAGCTTCTTATGAAAAACATTATAATGAGAAAGGCGCTATAGAGTGGGGCAGCCAAATCCGCTCATATGTCTTTATGCCTTATCAGCTTGCCAAAGACCACAGAACAGGTTATGAGACTTCGCAAGTCAATGCGGTAATGGATGGCGAAATAGATGGCTTTATAGGCGCATACCTCTCTTGGAAATTGGAAATTGGAAAATAAAAATAAATAATATTATTCATTTTTCAATAGTTTTTTGTGTTTAAAGTTTTGACATAATTTGGCGTATTTAGTAAAATCCGAACGAATTTGAAAGATTTTGCGTTTAAAAGGAATAATCATGCAAATTGTGAAAGAAGGCTATCCATTTATTTTAATTTCTCTTATTTTAGGAATACTGTTGGTTGTTTCTGGTTTCGGTAAATTTTCATCTGTAGCAGGCGTTTTGTGTATTGCGGCTTCGTTATTTTGCCTCTATTTCTTTAGAGATCCCAAAATAGATATAACTCAAGGGGAAAATCTTATCCTTTCTCCATGCAATGGCACTGTTTTAGAAGTAAGTGAAAATGAAACAGAAAAAGTTGTCAGGGTATTTTTATCTGTACTAGACGTTCATCTTCAGAGGTCTCCCATTGCGGGCAAAGTTGTAAGCGTTGAACATAAACCCGGGAAGTTTTTGAAAGCTATGGAGCCTGAGGCTCACATAGTAAACGAACAAAACATAATTAGCATAGAAAATGAAAACGGAAAGTATTTGGTTAAACAGGTAGCCGGCATTCTTGCAAGGCGCTGCGTGTGTTGGGTAAAGCCGGGAGATGTTTTAAAAAGTGGCGACAAAATCGGCGTAATAAAATTTAGTTCCCAGGTTGACTTGCATATGCCCAAAAATGTCAAAGTTAAAGTAAAACAGGGATATAAAGTTGTCTCTGGCGTGACTGTTTTTGCAAACATAAATAAAGAAAGTTGACCATGAGCGAAAAAATGAAGAAGGGTATCTATATACTGCCGAGTCTTTTAACATGCGCAAACATGAGCTGCGGTTATTTGTCAATATTGTCGTCCATAGATGGGGATTTTGCTAAAGCGGCGTGGTTTCTTGTGCTTGCGGTAGCATTTGACATGGCTGACGGAAAAGTTGCAAGACTTACAAAAACAACAAGCGAGTTTGGCGTTCAGCTAGATTCTTTAAGCGATTTAATTTCATTCGGACTTTCTCCGTCTGTTATGATGTACCAGCTTGTTTTAAGCTCAATGGGAAAAGTCGGTATGGCTATAGCCATACTATTTGTTTTGTGCAGCGCTTTAAGGCTTGCAAAATTTAATGTTCATGCTCAAGACGGCATAGTGCATAATTCTTTTATGGGTCTCCCTACGCCTGCATCTGCAGGACTGTTGTTGTCTTTCGTTTTAAGCTACGAGCTTTTTGCAGATCATGGACAGTCTTTGTCTTTCAAAACAATTCCAATTTTGATGAAAAACATGCCTATTTTCTTTAAGACAATGCCTGTTGTAATGGTTATTTTGTCTTTACTAATGGTTTCAAACGTACCTTATTATTCTTTCAAAAAGATGAATTTGTCCAAACCTAAAACTTTCAGACTTTTGGTTTTGGTCGTATTGCTTTTATTTTTAATGATAACGTTCCCGCAAAATATAATTTTTGTATTGTTTAGTTTATACGTTTTCTCAGGACTAATCGGCATTGGAATAAAATATTACAATGCTCGTAAAAAAAAGAATATAGGAGCGGGAAATGGCAATTGAACAGCTTTTAATTTTGATTAAACCTGACGGAGTAAAAAAATCTTTGACAGGAAATATTCTAACTAAGCTCTCTGAAGTAAAAATGCTTATAATAGGCGCGAAGGCTGTTAAGGTGAGTAAAGAACTAGCTGAGGAGCATTATTATCAGCTTAAAGACAGACCTTTTTTTGGAGAATTAGTTGACTATATACAGGGCAAAATTTATGGCGAGCCTTGGGATAGAGTTTTGGCTTTCGTATATCAAGGCGAAGACGGTATCGCAAGAATGAGAAAAATCGTTGGAGCTACAAACCCTGAAGAGGCCGATCCTGTGTCAATAAGAGGAGCTTACGGAAGAATAACCACAAAAGGCGTATACGAAAACGTTGTTCACTGCTCTTCAGAATCGTCTGAAGCCGAAAGGGAAATCAAGTTGTGGTTTAAGCCTGAAGAAATAGTTAAGAGTATGTATCCTACAAAGAAAGTTGTTGTAGAGAAAGAAGAAAAAGAGGTTTGGGCTTAGTCTCTTTTTAGCTATTAGCGATTTAATATGAAATATTGTCAAGGAGGGTAAGTCCCGCCTTGACATGCTTTTTGTCAAAAGAGCTGTTTCTACAATAATATTCATATATAGAGAGCGATAAAATGCCGTCGCCAATAGAGATATTCGTAAAAGAAATGCGGGAGCTTTTTCAGTCTGACGAAGTTTATATTGTGGACGGTTCCCAAGAAGAAGCTGAAAGATTGACGGAGATTGCTCAAAAATCTGAAGTTGACGGAAGGGTTGTCCTAAAAGAATTAAACGGACAAGAGTATCCAAATTCTTACTATCACTGCTCAAACCCTAACGATGTAGCCCGTACGGAACGTTTAACCTTTGTTTGCGCTCCGACACAAAAGACCAAGCTGGACCTAACAATAATTGGTTGGACCCTAAATTCCCTTTGTCATGGGTCCGCCGAAATCAAAATACGCTAAAAACTGTGTTCAAATAACTGATTCTGCATATATGGCTTTGAGCATGAGAATTATGTCTATGGTTGGCAAACAGGCAATAGAAAGAATCGGAAATTCTTCCGAGTTCTTTAGAGGCGTTCACTCTATAGTCGACGTTAACCCCGAAATGCGGCTTGGTGGGAAGGAGCTACAGACGAAGTTCCTTTGGATTTAACCGACTGGCAGGGTCAAAAGTCCAACAAAAATTCAGGCAAACCATCTGCTCACCCAAATTCAAGGTTTACCGTTTCAATTTACAACTGTCCTACGCTTTCGCCCGAGTACGACAATCCTAAAGGCGCGCCTATTTCCGTAATAATTTTTGGCGGACGCAGAAAAAAATACCCATCGCAATCTCCGCAAAAAAAGAAGCATCCTTTTCCGTAGCTGATTCTACTTCGCTAAACCCAAACGCATTGCCCTTTCTTAGCAATAATAAGTCTGCTTTTTAACAATCTCTATCTCATGTTCACTAAGCGTGTTCTTTTATATTATAGTATTCGGGGTGGGGGGGCAAGCATACGCAGAATAGCTATTAAAATTGTCACTATCCTAAAGAAATTGATAGGCTTTTCTGTTTTATAGTAAAAAATGATAAAATATCGCCATGAGTAAAGATCTGATTGAAAAGCCTTTGAATAAGAAGTTAATATACAAAGGAAAATTTACAGAGTTTTTTTGCGATGAAGTACAACTTCCAAACGGCAACCTTGCTATAAGGGAATATGTAAAACACCCTGGAGCAGCAGCGGTTCTTCCATTTATTGATAAAGAAAATATAGTTTTAGTTAAACAGTATAGATATGCTGTAGGCAAAGTAACTTACGAGATTCCCGCAGGTAAAATTGATGCGGGAGAAACCCCTATTGAATGCATAACAAGAGAGTTGGAAGAGGAAACAGGATGTATAGCCAAGAAGTTTGAACTTTTGTTGTCTTTTTATCCTACGGCGGCGCTTTCAACTGAGTTATTGCATATTTTTTCGGCGTTTGACCTTGAAGAAGGCAGCCTTAATCTTGATGAGGATGAGTTTGTTGGCAAAGAAATAGTAAGCTTTAAAAATGCTTTAGATATGGTAAAAGGCGGGTATATAAAGGATTCAAAAACCATTATAGCATTGCTGTATTTTGCTAATTTGCCAAAATAATTTGTATTTTTACAGTTTGCGAGTTAGTTCTATAAATCTTGTATTTAAGAGGTTTCTGCAAGAGTTGGCGGTTTTAATTTTATTATTTAAGATGTTTTAAAAGAGGCTTTTATTATGAAGAGAAGCAGTTATTGTGGCGATGTCAGAGAAGATAGTATAGGTAAAGATATTGTTGTTTGCGGCTGGGTGCATTCCCGCAGAGACCATGGAGGCGTAATTTTTATTGACTTAAGAGACAGAGAGGGGTTGTTGCAAATTGTTCTCCAGCCTGAAAATAAAGAGATATTTAAAATAGCCGAGGATTTGAGAAGCGAATACGTAATATCCGTTAAGGGGCTGGTAAGAAAAAGACCTGAAGGAACGTTAAACCCCAGTATGCCTACAGGTTCCGTTGAACTTGTAGTGTCTAAAATTGAGATTTTAAACACATGTCCTGGACTTCCTTTTGAAGTGTCGGATTATGCGGAAACTTCGGAAGAATTGAGATTAAAATACAGATATTTGGACTTGCGCCGTCCTAGTTTTCAGAAAAACTTTATAATGCGCCATAGAGTTTTAAATGAGGTAAGAAACTTTTTAAATGACGAAGGCTTTTTAGAAATAGAAACGCCTTTCTTAACCAAATCTACGCCTGAAGGCGCGAGAGATTTTTTGGTGCCTTCAAGGCTGCATCACGGTAGTTTCTTTGCCTTGCCGCAGTCTCCTCAGCTTTTTAAACAGATTTTGATGGTTTCAGGTTTTGATAAATATTATCAGATAGCGAGGTGTTTTAGAGACGAAGACTTGCGCGCTGACAGGCAGCTTGAATTTACCCAAATAGATCTTGAAATGTCTTTTGTTGAAGAAAAGGACGTTATGAGCGTTATTGAGAGAATGCTTTCAAGGGTATTCAAAAACGCGTTAAATATTGATATTAGAACCCCTTTTGAAAGAATGCCTTACGCCGATGCCATGCTGCGTTACGGCTCTGATAAGCCGGACACAAGGTTTGAAATGGAAATAAGGGATTTTTCAAGCGAGCTTAAAGATTGCGGGTTTGGTGTGTTTGCGTCAGTTATTTCTAATGGCGGTATTGTAAGGGGTTTATGTATTCCTAAAGGCGCTTCTTTTTCCCGATCGGATATTGATGGACTTATCGAGTTTGTAGGCGAATATGGAGCTAAAGGTTTGGCGTGGATGAAAATTACGGAATCTGGAACCGAGTCCAACATAGTTAAATATTTTAAAGATGAAGATATAAAAACAATTATATCCAAGCTTGAAGCAAAAGCGGGCGATTTAATTGTTTTTCTTGCAGATGAAGAGAAAATCGTTGCTCAGGGTCTTGGAGCGTTAAGGCTTAAAATGGGCAAAGAACTTGGTCTTATAGACAAGTCCAAGTTTAATTTTTTGTGGATTGTGGATTTTCCTCTTATGGAATGGAACAAAGAAGAACATAGATGGCAGGCATTGCACCATCCGTTCACTTCGCCGCAAGATGCAGCTTCATTGAATAAAGAAAATGCTGGAACTGCAAAAGCTAAAGCTTACGATGTTATTTTGAACGGCGTTGAACTAGGTGGCGGCTCTATAAGAATGCATAGAAGCGACGTTCAAAAGAAGATTTTTGATATTCTAAATATTTCAGACGAATCTGCAAAAGAGAAATTTGGATTTTTGCTTGACGCATTGACCTATGGCGCTCCTCCGCATGGCGGTTTAGCTTTGGGTTTTGACAGAATGTGCGCGTTGATTGCAGGGGAAGATTCCATAAGAGAAGTTATAGCATTCCCTAAAACGCAAAAAGCGTCGGATCCTCTTTCTAACGCTCCCGCTCCGGTAAGCGAAAAACAGCTTAAAGAATTAGGCGTGCGAATTGTTGTCAAGCAAGCAAAGGCTTAGGCTTATCTGCCAAAACGATGTCGAGGAATAAATGAATAATTTATTTAACAACATAAGGTTTTGGACAAGAAGTTTTCTCTTAAAACTTGCCAAAGATCTCAAACCTTCCGAATCAAAAGGTCATGTTATAAGGGAATCAAAAAATTTATTTCAAAAGGAAATAAAAATTCCGGTTTTTATTTCCTTTATATTTACGATAATAGCGGTTTACGTCATGCTTGTAATGGGCGTAGGCGTAGATTTAAAGATAATGTTTGCAGTCTTAATATTTATGATTGCAGTTGTTGTTTTCTTTGCAGCTCAAATTCAAAACAAAGAAAAAGCTGTCTTGGATGATAATGACGCGGTTGTTTTAATGTGTTTGCTCTTTATAAATTCTCTTTTGACTTTTCAGATTTCAAAAGAATATTTATCGCCTTTCGCTTCTCCAGTGTCGGCGTTTTCAATTATGGCTGCAATGTTGTTATCGTTAAGATTGGGCGGCGTGTATGCCGTATGTTTAAGTTTGTGCGTGGCGTTTTTAAACGATATGCGTTTTGATATTTTTCTTACAATGCTTGGCGGCGCAATATTTGTTGTTGCAAACGTCCACGCTATACGCAAAAGATCTGATTTTATCAATGTCGCCGTCAAGACTGTTATTGCCAACTCGGTATTAGTGTCTATGTTTTATCTTGTTGGCAATTACGACAATTTTCAGTTTAAATATAACCTTTTCTATAGCGTTTTGAACGGGATTTTTTCAATAGTGATTTTATTGGTTTGTATGCCGTTATTTGAAAGAGTTTTTTCAAGAACCACAAATATAAAACTAATTGAACTTTCAGACTTTAATAACCCTTTGCTTAAAAGGCTTATGAGCGAAGCGCCTGGCACTTATCATCATTCAATTATGACTGCCGATATTGCTGAACAAGCGGCAAATATTGTAGGCGAGAATTCTCTATTGGCAAGAGTATGTTCTTATTACCACGATGTAGGCAAACTAAAAAACCCTTTATATTTTATAGAAAACCAAACGCCCGTACATAATCCTCACGATAATTTAAACCCCGAAATGTCGCGGATTATATTAATTTCGCATGTTAAAGAAGGAGTTCTTCTTGCGAAGAAACATAATATTGATAATGAAATTATAAATATTATACGACAACATCACGGCACAACCGTCATGCATGCTTTTTATCACAGAGCTTTGGAAGTTGGTTTGCGTGTGGATACGGAATATTTCAGATATTCAGGACCAAAACCGACCACAAAAATCAGCGCAGTAATAATGTTGGCTGACTCTTGCGAGGCTGCGTGTCGGAGTATAGATAACCCTACTGCGACAAGGATAAAAGACATGGTTGAAAAAATAATAAACAATAAATTTATAGACGGTCAGTTTTCAGTATGTCCAATAACGTTAAAAGATTTAGAACTAATGAGAGACAGTATTATTTCAACTATTACGAGCATATATCATGCAAGAATTGAATACAAATAAAAATTTTATAAACTTTGTTTACTTTCCCAAGGAACATGTTGAAGTTTTAAAAAAAGCCGCGGAGCTTGCTTTAAAGTCTGAAAAAAAGAGAAAATATCAAATAAATTTTATAATGGTAAGCGATGAAGAAATAAAAAAACTAAATATAAAATACAGAAAAGTAAGACGCATAACCGACGTTATATCTTTTTTAATTATCCTTGAAAATTTTGCCGGAGATATTTATATATCAAAAAATCGCACTCAAAAACAGGCAAAAAGATACGGGAACTCTTGGCGGCAAGAATTGGCGTATCTTGTTATACACGGTGCGCTTCATCTTTGCGGGTATAGCGATTATGATGTTGAAAATAAATCTAAAATGTTTGCAAAACAGGATAAAATATTTCAATGTTTATCTTCGCAAGTCTAGTTGCTTTAGTTTTTCTTTTAATTGTTTCGGCTTGGATATCTGCGGCTGAGATAGGCATTACTAGTTTGTCCAAGTACAGAATTAAAAAACTTATAGTTCAAATTCCTAATCTTTTCAAACCTTTATTGTCTTGGATAGAACAACCTTATTATCTTCTTACAATTATTCTGACGGTAAATGTTATATGCGACATTCTTACAAGCTTTATGTCCGCATATTTTATGACAACGTTGTTTTCTGGGATTAATAGAAATATTATTGACGTTGTTACTTGGATAATAACGTCTTTTGTTATTTTAATATTCGGCGAGCTTGTTCCTAAATTTTATGCTAGGGAAAATTCCGAGAAAATTACCGTTATGTCTGTTCCAATCCTTTCAAAAATAGAAAAGGCATTAAAACCGTTTGCATATCCGGTTATTAAATTCACGGAATTTTTATCGCCGAAAACTTCAGATGTCGCTAGAAACTCTTATACTTTAAGCGAAGAAGAGGTAAAAGCTCTTCTTTCTGAAGGCGGATACAGCGGTGAAATAGACAAAGAAACAGGCGTTATGTTGGAAAGAATTTTGGATTTTTGCGGATTGTCAGTAAAAAAAATAATGGTTCCTTTTGAAGACATAGATTCGGTAGACTTGTCTTTAGAAGACAAAGAATTTTTGGATATAGCCG
Organism: Candidatus Endomicrobiellum porotermitis; assembly: GCA_031289055.1. GTDB lineage: Bacteria > Elusimicrobiota > Endomicrobiia > Endomicrobiales > Endomicrobiaceae > Endomicrobiellum > Endomicrobiellum porotermitis. The sequence goes on along the minus strand of JAITQE010000016.1, from coordinate 56,559 downwards.
TTGAAACTTCAAGAAGTAGAATCCCGGTGTATCTTAAATCAAAAGATAATATTATCGGCTATGTCCATATAAAAGATATTTTAGAATTGTGGCATGAAGATAAAGAACATTTTATAAGGCCTCTTGTTAAAGAGCCGTATTATATAAGCGAAGATCAAAAAGTAAACGAACTGTTGAAAAAATTTCAAAGCGGCAAAACTCATATAGCTTTTGTTAAAGATAAAAATGATAATATAACGGGAATGGTTACGCTTGAAGACGTCTTGGAAGAAGTTGTCGGGGAAATTCTTGACGAGTATGATTACGAACTATGATATTAATTGTATTTAAAATGGTTTTTTTCTGCGCTCTATTGCTGACGCTTAGTTTTTTCAGCGGTTCCGAGACCGCTCTTACAAGTTTGTCCGTCGCTTTTTTGAGAAGAACAAAAGAAAAAGGAATAAAATATTCAAAGATTGCGGTTTTTTGGGAAAACCATTCTCAAGAAGTTATAACGGCTATGATTATGGGAATGAATTTGTCCGTTGTAGGAATGAGCGTTATTTTATCATCTCTTGCGGCAGATATTGCCGAGTGTTACAAAATCAATATTAATATTCTGAATTTTTCTTTTCCGATTCTCTCAATAGTTTTGGCTTTAACGATAGGGAGTATTTTGCCTAAGACCATAGCAAGATATAACTCTGAAAAATGGGGCATATTTGTTTTGCCTATGATAATAAGGGTTGCGTCGTTTTTTAGAATCCCAATAGGTTTTCTATTAACAATTTCAAACAAAATAATGAAGCTGTTTTTAAGACATAAAGAAAGCAGACATATCAAAGCCGACGAGATAGATTTTTTGTTGTCAGACGAAAATACTTCTCCGCTTTCAGGCGAGTCCAGAGAACTTGTAAGCAATATAATGGATTTCAAAAATATGAAAGTATCTCAAGTAATGATACCTATTTCTGAGATTTTTTCTGTAGATATAGGTCTACCAAAAGACGATATGATTAAAAAGATTATTGCCGCAAAGTATTCAAGAGTTCCAGTATATAGCAAAAATGTCGGCAATATTATAGGGATACTATATGCAAAAGATTTGGCCGTAGCTTGGCGCAATTCCGACATTATAATTATTGAAGATTTAATACGTCACGCGTATTTTGCTCCTGAAAACGCAAAAATCAGCGAAGTTCTTAAAGAGTTTAGAACAGGACGGCATCATATAGCTATTGTGGTTGACGAGTTCGGATATACGATAGGTCTTGCTTCAATAGAGGATTTATTGGAAGAGATTGTTGGAGACGTGTTGGACGAACATGATTTCAGAGAAAAAACTATAATACCAACGGGCAACAGACATATTATACATGCGTATGAGTCTATAACAAATGTCAATGATGAATTAAGTATCGGTATTCCCGAAGGAAACTATTCAGCTATTAATGGGTGGATTTTAGAAATGTTTGGAAGAATACCTCAAGATGGCGAGAAAATTAACTGGAATGGTTATTTAATAGAAATTCAAGACGCTGATTCCAAGAAAGTAAAAAGAATAATTTTTAAAAAATGTACTACACAATAAAAGGGCTTGTTTTAAATTCTAAAATACATGGCGAGCATGACAAACTTATTACAGTTTATTGTAATCAGTGGGGAAAGATTCAAGCTGTTGTCCCTAGCGCTAAAAAGATAGCTGCAAAACTTTCAGCCGCTACGGAACCTCTTACGGAAAGCGAATTTCATATCTTTAACAGTAACAGTTGCTTTTCAATAAGACCAAAAATTACCGGCGCTATTATTATTAACAATAACACAACAATGAAAAACAATTTTATGCGAAATTTGTACGCTTTATATGCGGCTGAAGTCGGCGACAAATTTGCGCCTTCATATCTTGAAAATACCAAAAAATACGATTTAATAGTAAGGATTTGGGAAATACTTAACGTTTGCAAATACCCAAAAAGAGCTTTAACCGCATTCATTTTACGATTTTTGAAGCTCTCAGGGTATTCATTTTCAGACTATATAAGGAATAACTGGTCATTTATTGACAAACGCATAGCAATGGATATAAGAAAACTTTCAACTTGTTCCGGATACGATGTGGATTTTATTGAAGAAATAGAAGATGAAAAAATTTGGAATTACGTTGAATCTTATCTAACAAGCTATATACGCCGCCCCGCGGTAAGCATATTCTTGCAGAAAATGAATGCCAAATCTTAATGCCTAAGCTTGAAAACTATGGAATCAATCATCGATTTCCAAGTTCCCGATTATAGCTGCGACTAGTCCTGCGCCCTTAATTGCCCCCCCCCTGTGTATCCTCTCTGACACAAGTCCAATTAATGACCCAAAATGCGACGATATCTCCATCACATCCATCGCCGCGTTAGCATCATAAATAGATCTGTTTAAAAAATATCTTAACGCAAGTCCTGATAACATTCCCATAACTTTTCCTGATAACAGTCCTACAACTCCTCCTAATAATGTTCCCATTATTGTTCTTCCTGTCTGCGTTTGCGGGTTGCTCATAGAGCGCTATACTCATAAAACCCCTTCATCGTCGTAAATATCAATATTAAAACAACTGCTAAACTTAAAACTTTTTCATATAAATATCCTTATAAAAATTGTCTTTAATATAAAATAATTTATTTTTTATCGCTTTCAATTATTTCATTTAAAAATTATGTGAACTTTTTACCTGAGTTTATTGGTTGGATAGATGAAAAAAGAGGATTTTTGAGAGCGAAAAAGCTCAAAAAGAAAGGTCTGCTTAGATGAACTCAGGATAAATTTCTTATGTACGCGTTATTTCTTTATTTTTGTTAGGAAATAGATGTAATTTTTATCCTTGAAATAACAAAATAAGAGAATTGCTTGAAAAAGCCTAAGCTATATACTAAACTGTAGGCGAAAAATTTCGTTAGAATCTTTATAATAGAGGCGAATAATGAAAAAAACGTTCGTTCTTATTGTTTTTCTATTGGTCTCTTTTATTATTTCAGGTTGTTTGTCTATCGCTCAGGAGCGCAAAACTTTAAAAACAACTCCTATGAAAGAAGTAGAATTGAAAGATGTAGAGCTAGAACCCGAGCGGAAGCAGTTTTTGCAATTTAGAAAACGCTCTGGATTTTTTCTTAAAAACAGCGTTAAGCTTCCTAACAATATAAATTTCTTTACAGCAAATTCAGTAAGCAAATTTAAAAGTTTGTTCGGCATTGCCAAAACAATATCCAATACCGTTATTTTTCCAGATTTTGGCAAAAATATTTTAATTATTATTGCCGAGAAACCTTCCGTAACCCTGCACGATATTGCTGTAAATCAAGTTTATATGAAAAAAAATAATATTTACGTTGAATATGAAATTAAAGAGCAAGAATCCGACAAAGGTTATTTTGTTCAGAATTTGGGAGTTTTTGAGGTAGAAAAGCCTACTGTCATATTGAACGTATATTTTGTCAATTTTGTCAATAAGGATAACAAAGCTTTGGTAGTTTCGTTCGGGAGCAGACACGACAAATCTCCGTCGGATGTTTCAGATATGCTAGCCAATTACACAGGCGTATATAAAGGCGTTTTCCCTGCTGCGCACAACAGTAAAATATTTACAGAACTAAATTTAAAGCCGGATTATTCTTATACTTTAAGACAAGAATATTTGCCGGCCGAATGCAGAGCTTTTGAATCTGCCGGAAAATGGTATCCGTCTGTAGATATAAGCTCTTTTATTCTAAACAAAAATAAAGATTTGATATTTTATTTCATCAATAAAAACGCTATAGAAAAACTTAGCAATACGTGCGAAAGATTAGAATCCAACAACTATGTGTTGAAAAAATGAAGATATGGAATGAAGTTTTCGTCTTATGCGAATACGGCAATGGCAGCTGCCGGGTTTCCACATTATTTTAGAAAAGATAGCCAAAGGGTAATGAAATTTTGACAATATAACCCATTGTTTAACGGCGCTTTGCTTGCAACAAACAGTTTGGTTATGCGTGATAAAATTCACTGTTGGTATTATAAATGGAAAAAGATAAGAAAAGATACGTTTTAAAAATAATAAAAATTTTGAAAAAAACATATGGAAATATAAAATGCCCTCTAAAGTTTTCAAATCCTTTTGAGCTTTTAACGGCTGTAATATTGTCTGCCCAGTGTGCTGATGAAAGAGTGAATAAAGTAACGGAAAATCTTTTTAAGAAGTACAAAGATTTGAAAGATTACGCCGAAGCAAACGTATCTGAATTTGAAACTTGTATAAAATCGGCTGGGTTTTTTAGGAACAAAGCCAAAAATATTATAAAGTCTGCCCAAATTGTATTAAGTTTATACGGCGGCAAAGTGCCGCAAACGATGAAAGAGCTTCTTAAGCTTGCGGGCGTTGCAAGAAAGACGGCTAATGTTGTTTTAGGGCATGCTTTTGGCAAAACAGAAGGGATTGCCGTTGATACGCACGTTATAAGAATAGCAAACTTGCTTAAACTTACAAAGTATGAAGATCCTGTTAAGATAGAAAAGGATTTAATGGCGGTAGTTCCTAGTAAATATTGGACGGAATTTTCTTTGCTTGTGCAGACTTTGGGAAGAAGGATTTGCAAAGCAAGAAATCCGAACCACGCGGGTTGTCCTTTGAACAAAATTTGCCCTTTTGCAAAAAAGGTTGTTCCGACGGCGTAAGACATTTCTTAAATTTGACAAAAATCGTCGTATTTTTATACCATTTAGAGCAAATGCGGTAAATGCCCGCTATAACTAAAATTAGAACATTTCAGCTTAAATTCCCGAGGAGGCGTGCTATGACGGTTAAAGTAGGTATCAATGGTTTTGGTCGTATCGGACGTTTGGTTTTTCGCGCAGCTCAGAACAGAAGCGATATTGAAGTTGTGGCTATCAACGATTTGATCAGCGTTGACTATATGGCTTACATGTTAAAGTATGACACTGTTCACGGACAGTTTAAAGGAACCGTTGAAGTAAAAGACGGCAATTTGGTTGTAAACGGCAAAACAATCCGAGTAACTGCGGAAAAGAACCCTGTTGACTTGAAGTGGGGAGAAATTGGAGCGGAATACGTTGTTGAATCAACGGGCTTGTTCCTTTCAAAAGATAAAGCTCAGGCTCACATTGACGCCGGCGCGAAGTATGTTGTAATGTCTGCTCCTTCAAAAGATGATACTCCGATGTTTGTATGCGGAGTAAACTTGGATTCTTATAAGAAAGGAATTCCGATTGTTTCTAACGCTTCATGCACAACAAACTGCTTGGCTCCCGTTGCAAAAGTTTTGAACGATAAATTCGGTATTGTAGACGGATTGATGACGACTGTTCATGCGACCACTGCTACGCAAAAGACTGTAGACGGTCCTTCTGTTAAAGATTGGAGAGGCGGAAGAGCTGCTTCGGGAAACATCATTCCTTCTTCTACGGGCGCGGCAAAAGCGGTAGGAAAAGTAATTCCTGAATTAAACGGAAAATTGACCGGTATGGCGTTCCGTATTCCTACTCTTGATGTTTCAGTTGTAGACCTAACTGTCAATTTGGCAAAGCCTGCCGCATACGACGAAATAAAAGCTGCAATGAAATCAGCTTCAGAAAAAGAGCTTAAAGGTATTTTGGGATATACTGAAGACGATGTAGTTTCTTCAGATTTCTTGGGCGATGCGCGTACGTCAATATTTGACGCAAAAGCCGGGATAGCTTTAACCGACAAGTTTGTTAAGGTTGTTTCTTGGTATGACAACGAATGGGGATATTCAAACAAAGTTTTGGAGCTTGTTGTCCATATGAAGAAAGTAAACGGCTAATTTGTTTTAAATAAATCAACAATGCCGGCGATATGTGTTACTTGCGTAACTAGTATTGTGAAACAGAAATCATAATAACTATAAGACCGCGCTTGCGCATTGGCTTTGCGCCGCGCGGTCTTTGGTCAAACGGAGTCTTAAATGAAAAAGACGCTTGCCGATATTAATGTGAAGGGAAAGAAGGTTTTGGTTAGAGTGGATTATAACGCGCCGCTTGACGCAAATCTTAAAATAACAAATGATAAGAGGATTGTTGCCGCTATTCCTACGATAGAATATCTTTTGAAGAAAGACGCCGCTATAATCCTTATGTCGCATTTAGGTAGACCAAAAGGCAAAGTTGTTCCTGAAATGAGTTTAAAGCCTGTAGCTGCGCGTTTAGGCGAAGTTTTGGGTAAGCCTGTTAAGTTTGTCGGAGGGGATTGTATAAGCGCTGAGTCTAAAAAAGCGGCTGCAGATTTGAAGTCTGGAGAAATACTCTTGCTTGAAAATTTAAGATTTCACCCTGAAGAAGAGGGAAAAAATGCTTCAGGTGAAAAAGATAAAGCGGCAATGAACGCTTTTTCAAAAGAACTTGCTTCAATGGGAGAAGTTTTTGTTCAGGACGCGTTTGGAACCGTTCACAGATCGCACGCTTCCACAGCAGGAATTGTTAAATATGTTAAAGATGCGGCTGCAGGTCTCCTAGTTGAGAAAGAATTGAAGTTTTTAGGCGAAACTCTAGAGAATCCTGCGAGACCTTTCTTGGCAATTCTTGGCGGCGCAAAAGTATCTGACAAAATAAGCGTTATAGAAAATCTTTTGGGAAAAGTAGACGCAATTATTATAGGCGGAGCAATGGCTTATACTTTCTTGAAAGCTCAAGGCGTAAACGCGGGTATTTCTTTAGTTGAGGATGATAAACTTGATTTGGCTCTTGAACTTTTGAAAAAAGCTAAGGAAAGAAAAGTTGATTTTTTGCTTCCCGTAGATCACGTTATAACTAATAAAGTTGATTTTGCGAACAAATCTGTTCCTTCTGCCGCTAAAGTCGAGAGTACTGTTGACGAGGCTATCCATGAAGGTTTTATGGGCGTAGATATTGGAAGTAAATCAATAGAAAAATTTGCTGAAGTTATTAAATTTGCAAAGACAATAGTGTGGAATGGACCTTTAGGAATTTTTGAAATAGACGAGTTTTCTAAGGGGACGGTGGCTGTGGCTGAACTTGTGGCGGAAGCAACTGATGAAGGCGCGATATCTGTTGTCGGCGGCGGAGACTCTGTTTCAGCTGTTAAAAAAGCCGGAGTTGACAAAAGAATAAGCCATATTTCTACCGGCGGCGGCGCGTCGTTGGAATTCTTGGAAGGGAAAGAACTTCCAGGTCTAGCCGCTCTTCCAGATAAAAAATAAAAAGATGATTTTTTTGTCGGCGCTTTAATCGTTTCTCATCTTGAGAGCGACGACGGAACATAAAATAGTTTGACAATTTTGATCTTTTGTTGTATAATGCCGCTATTATGAATCTTTTATTTTTTGCCTTTAAGTTTGCTCATTATTCAGTATGCATAGGATTGATTTTCGTAGTTCTTCTGCAAGCTGGGAAAAGCGGGGGAATGGCTGGTATTTTTGGCGGCGGCGGTTCCGATCAGATTTTTAATGCGCCTTCTGGCATGGCTTTTATAAAGAAGTTGACAATAGTTATGGCTTGTGTGTTTTTGTTTACATCTCTGATGCTTACGAAACTTTCCACAAACGTAAGCATGATGTCTATCGTAGATCGACTTTCAAATATCCCTGTAAGCGCTCCGGTGGAGCCTGTAAGTAAGTAGCGAACGCTGGGGTGGCGGAACTGGCATACGCGCACGTTTGAGGGGCGTGTCCTTAACCGGATGCGGGTTCAAATCCCGTCCTCAGCATTTTTGAAATCTTAACAATTTTTGCGGGTGTAGTTCAGCGGTAGAACGTCTCGTTGCCAACGAGAAGGTCGTGGGTTCAAGTCCCATCGCCCGCTTATAATAAATAAATTCAAAACTCCGAGTAAAAACGGGTTTTTTCTTTTTCTCCGATGACGTTTATATATGGCAAAAAAAAGCTTATTCCTATCTTCTTTGCCAATTCATGCCTCTTTAGCAAATGGTCCTTTTAATCTAATCCTAACTCATCGTTATAATCAGCGTTAATCAATAAGATTAGCGCGGTTTGGCATTGCTTATCAGTCTCTAAAAAACAGTGTCCGTCATTGCAGGACTGACCCGCGCTCAGATGGTGTAGAGATTCCGGCTTTCGCCGGAAAGACGATGACAAGTTTAGCATAACTATTTTAGTAGAGTATCTGCGCTCCAATGTCCGTCATTGCGGGCTTGACCCGCAATCTTGTTTCAGCATGTTAGATTAGAGGTATATGTGGTTATGTTAACTACATTTTGAATAGTAGGTCGGGGGCAAACAATGGCTTCATATTTCTTTGGGGTATCCCTTTCAGTCCGAATAAGCCGAATATGCAATTATTAAGGACAAACGACGGTAAGAATTTTGAAGCCTATCTGATTCAGGTTGACACTAGATAATAAAAGTGCTATAGATATTATAGTACGTAATGAACCGGTAAAGTGGCGTATATTTAATGTTGGGTGCCAGTGACAAATTTTTAATGAAGACTGTATAAGTTTGATTTAGTGGTTTGTTTTTTTATTTACTTATATAATCAAACAGGAGAAAGAAAGTGGAGACACCAGATTATAACAACGCAAAACAGAAAGCCCTTGCATTATTGAAAGAGACAAATACAGTTGTCCCGCCAGTTGACGTTGATGATTTGATAATGAAAGAAGGGCTAAAAATAGAAAAGGTTGTATTCGGCGAAAAATTCAATGATGTTTCTGGTTTTTTGGATATACCGGAAAAGGCAATATATGTAAATTTGGAAGATAGTTATGGAAGACAGAATTTTACCAAAGCCCATGAGCTTGGACATTGGGTGTTGCATAGAACTTTGTTTGAAACCCACCCCTCTAAACAAGTATTACTGAGGCAAGCAAATCAAAATACTACAGCAGTAGAAGAGAAAGAAGCTAACGTTTTTGCGGCAGAGCTATTAATACCTAAATATTTATATTTATACACACTTGGGTCATGCCCCGACGCAGATATAGATAGACTTGCCGATCTTTTTCAGGTTTCAAAACAATTTATGGCTTACAGGATGATAAATATTTAAATAGATAGGATAGAAATATGCCAGATAAAAATGAAGAAATAGAAAAGGTAAAAGCTACTATAAAGTTGCCGGTTAATCTATCTCCACATGAATTAGAAAAGTATGCTAATAAGAATAAGAAGACTAGTGTTGATAATATTGAATTATACAGAAAGAAACGCGCGGCTGAAGGCGAAAGTGAATTCTTTGAGATGCGAAAGAAGTGGTCGATATTTATTAAGGAAATAATAAGAGTTCTCATATGGTCTCAAGTTATATTAATTTTATTAATGGGCTTTGGAAGGCGCTGTGGATGGTTTAATGTTTTAGATTATAAAACAATAATATTAACTTTCTTTGCTGAAACTTTTGTACAGATAATAGGCCTTGCAATATTAGTTGTTAAATATTTATTTAAAGAAAAAAATAGTAGAATAGCCAAATAGTTCTAAAACCACACTTATTGATTTAGGTGCAGTTTTTTTATTTATAAAAGGCTGTAAAATCTCAAAGACCATATTGGATTGAAATAGCATAATGAAGGAAAGGCGTATAGAGGGTTAAGCCGCTATACGCCTTAGACAAAAATTACGCGAGGGTTCAACGCGGTATTGCAACAAGTTTTACAAGCTGGCGCAGGCAGGATAGATAAAAGAACTTGAAAGATCGGTAGGTAGCAAAAGAAAATTTTGGTAAAGTAGAGCAAGAGCGTGAAAAGATAGAGTTGTTTTATCAAAGGAAAGGATTAAACGTTAAGCGAGAAGCTGTTTAAATATATATGGAAAAAAGGGTATTTAATAAATGCGATAGACATAAAAGGACGGATAGGATTTAGTTGTGAATACGATAGACTAAAGAGTCAAAAGGCGGCAGATTTCTTTGAAAAATTACAAAGATATTATCCGTTTGAAATAAAGAGGATATAGACGGACAAGGTAAGCGAATTTGACGGATACGTGCGCGAATAGTTAGAAAGAAATAAATCAACGCATTTTTGGAATTATCAGCGAAGTCCCAAAAGCAATGCTTATATAGAAGGATTTAACAGGACGATAAAAGAACAATTTATTTACAGAAATGAAGATTGGATAGAAGATTGCAAAGAAGCAAACGAAAGAATACGGGATTGCTTATTGCGGTATATACGCAAAGATATCGCGGAAATTTAAATTATCAAACGCCGCTTCGTTATACGCATAAGCTTTTAAATGCAGAGTATGAAACTGGTCTTTACGACTAGTTTTTTTTATTGCCGATATGGTAAAATATTGGCGGTTTTAAGATAAAAAATTTATGGGGTTTTTGATGTTAACAAAAGTTGCTATAGTAGGCAGACCAAATGTAGGCAAATCTACTCTTTTTAACAGACTCATAGGCAGAAAAAAGGCTATTATACACAAGACTCCCGGAACAACTAGAGACAGAAACGACTATGAAGTTTCGTGGAAAGATAAGAAATTTATCGTTACTGATACTGCAGGTTGGAGTAAAGACGTTTCTGTGTTTTCTGCGGATATGTCTCGCCAGTTAGATATAGCGGTTGAGCAGTCTAATATAATTTTGTTTGTAGTTGACGGGAAAACTGGCATTCACCCTACGGATACTCAAATTGCGCGACAAATAAGGCTTAGCGAAAAGAAAACAATTCTTGTAGTAAATAAAATAGACGCGCAAGCTGAAGAAGTTAAAGGATATGAATTTTACGAGCTTGGTTTTGATGACGTAGTTTTTGTGTCCGCAAACCACGGCAGAAGCATACACGATTTGCTTGATAAAATTTGGGATAATATAAAGTACGACAGGAGAACAAAAAAAACTCAAGAGCTTTTAAAGATTATTTTTGTCGGTAAGCCTAACGTAGGGAAGTCGTCTTTTATCAATTCTGCTACAAAGGAAGAAAGAAGCATAGTCCACGATGTGCCAGGCGCCACAAGAGATTCTCTTACGGCGCATGTCCGCGTAAAAGACAAAGAATATATCGTTATAGACACAGCGGGCTTACATAGAGGCAGCAAAACAAAAGATGATATGGAATATCTTTCCACTCTAAGCACGGATTATGCCATTGAAGATGCTGATATCGCCGTTTTGGTTGCCGACGCATCGCAGGGCATTGGCGAAACAGAAGTGAAAATAGCAAGACTTTTAATGGAAAAGAATAAACCTGTTATAGTAGCTATAAACAAGTGGGATTTGATAGAAGAAAAAGAAGAAGCTGCAAAATATTTTGAAGAGCAGCTCAGAGAGAGGATAAAATTTATGAGTTGGGCGGATATTATTTTTATATCTGCAAAGACGGGGCAAAGGCTTGAAAGGGTTTTTCAAGAAGCTGAAATAGTTTTTCAACAATATTCAAAACAGTTGACTCAAGAAGAACTTAATGAAGTTATAAGGGACGCTTTAGCAAGAAAGCCCTATACCAGCAAAGGCAAAACTTTGAAGTTAAAAGAATACGCTCAAGTTGCGGCAAGACCTCCCGCGTTTATCTTTTCTGTTAACGACATGGAACTTGTCCATTTTTCCTACGAGAGATTTCTTGAAAATTGTTTAAGAGATAGATTTGGTTTTCGCGGTACGCCTATAGCGTTAAATTTTAGAAAATACTACAGAAAAAAAATGGAACAATAAAATGTTAATAAAATTTCTATATTTAATTTTTGCTTATTTATGCGGTTCGCTCCCATTTGCTTATATAATAGCCAAAGCCGTAAAAAAAGTTGACATACGTAAAGTAGGTTCTGGAAATCCGGGAACTACAAACATTTTTAGATCTATTGGAGCGGGCGCGGGTCTTGCGGTATTCGTTTTGGATACTTTAAAAGGTTTTGTTCCTGTTTATTTTGCAATATTTATAGATGATTCTTTTTCATATTCCGTCGCTGTAGCGGCAGTCGCTATAGTCGGGCATATGTTTACTGTGTTTTTAAATTTTAAAGGCGGAAAAGGCATAGCTACGGGATTTGGAGTATTTTTGGCTTTAATGCCGTTGCCTTGCTTAATTGCTTTTGTTATTTTTGGATTAGTCTTTTTGCTTTGGGGATATGTGGCTTTGGGTTCAATTGTCGCGGCGGTAAGTCTTCCTTTGGCTGCGTATTTTTCAGGATACGCAATGGAGCCTATTCTTTTTTCTTTCGCGGCTTCATTGCTTATTATTTATAAACACAGAGCAAACATTAAGAGATTAAAAAATGGCGCGGAGAATAGATTTAAAATATTTAAGAGGAAATAAATGAAAATAACTGTTTTGGGCGCTGGCTCGTGGGGGGCGACTTTAGCCGTTCTTTTGGCTGACAACGGACATAAGGTAACTATTTGGGAGTTTGATGCAAAAAGGGCGGAAGATTTAAATAACAGAAAAATAAAACCGTTTGAAGATGGCGTTGAATTGCCAAAAGGAATAGCCGTAACTAACATTTTGGAAAGCGTTGAGGCTGCGGAAGCTGTTTTGTTTGCCGTTCCGTCGCAACATATGAGGTCTACATGCGTTTTGTTAAAAGGCAACGGCATATCGTTGAAAGGCAAACTTATAATGAGCGCTACGAAAGGCGTTGAGAACGAAACTCTTTTAAGAATGTCTGAAGCGATAGAAGATGTTTTTAACGGGGTTTATAACGACATAGCCGTTCTTTCAGGTCCTAGTCATGCCGAAGAAGTCTGCAGGAAAATTCCAACTGTCGTTACGTCGGCTTCTGTAAGTCTTGAAACTGCTGAAAAATGTAGAAATCTTTTTGTGAACGATTATTTCAGAGTTTATACTCAAGACGATATTGTCGGCGTGGAGATAGGCGCGGCGTTAAAAAATGTTTTTGCCGTGGCTTCTGGGATAGTGGACGGTTTAAAATACGGCGACAACACTAAAGCCGCCATAGTTTCAAGGGGTTTGAGAGAACTTGTAAAAATAGGCGTTGTTTTAGGCGGAAAAGAGCAAACTTTTTACGGTTTGTCTGGTCTTGGCGATTTAATGGTTACTTGTTTTTCTAAACATTCAAGAAACAGAGCTGTCGGGCAAGCTGTCGGCGAAGGCATATCGTGGGGAGAAGCGCAAAATAGACTCGGCATGATAGCCGAAGGCGTAAAAAATGCAGTTAGCGCTTACGAGTTGGGCAAAAAACTTAATATAGAACTTCCAATAATAAACGAGGTTTACTACGTTTTGTTTGAAAATAAAAAACCTGTTGACGCGGTAAACGATCTGATGAAAAGGGACGCTAAACAGGAATAGGGCGGTAAAAAATGACAAAGAACGATATAGCCGCAGCGTTATCAAAAGTTTTGAGTTCTAAAAAAGAGGCGGATTTAGCTGTCAATAAAGTTTTTGAAGAGATGGCAGTTGCGTTAAAAAATTCGGAAAAAGTAGTAATAACCGGTTTTGGCAGTTTTAATGCCTTTGAAACAAAAACAAAAAACGGCAGAAATCCCAAGACTGGAGAAAAACTTGTAATTGCTCCGATGAAAAAGATAAGGTTTAAGCCGTCAAAAGATTTTTTTTTGACTAGAGAGGAAGTGAATGCCTCAAATTCCGCCTATGCCTGACAAAGAGTATTTTTCTATAGGAGAAGCGTCTCAGATAACTCTTGTTCCCAAGCATACGTTGAGATATTGGGAAAATGAGTTCGGTTTATTGCGACCTGTTAGAAAAACTTCGGGACGTAGGAAGTATCGCAAGGAAGAAGTTGAACTGGTTTTTAAGATTAAAGACTTGCTTTACAATCAAAAGTACAGTATAGAGGGCGCAAAGAAATATTTAATAGGCGATAAACGCAAAAGATATAAAGATGCGCAGAAGAATTTAGAATTCAATAAATTAGAGAATGTTCCCGACAGCGAATTTTTACAAAATATTAAAAGCGAGTTGAAATATATTTTAAAATTGTTAAAAAAGTAGTATAATACTGCGGTTGTAGCGAAAACCCATTAGCGGCATTCCTTCTTTTAGTTGAGCTTTTCCAAAAAGGAATTATGCTTGATGTTTTAGATCGGGGCGTGGCGCAGTTGGCTAGCGCACTCCCTTGGGGTGGGAGAGGTCGCTGGTTCAAGTCCAGTCGCCCCGACGCTTAAAAATACCGACGACATCGAACTTCTTAAATATAAAGTAGTTCCATAAGAGCTTAAATTTTTTCTATCCTACAGATTTCATCTTAAAACAGTCGCTTCTTGATCCCATAAAGTCCAATATGTTAAGAACCCTTACAAAATTTTGACATTTTAGGTTTTTTTGTAAATTATAACCGAGATGAAAGAAATGAAGTAATCATTAATTTTGAAAAAAATAAATATTGTTTTGATAGCTTAAATTTAACAGTAGCAATTACGAATGAGTGTAATTTGGTTTGTATTTTTTTGTTATGTGAATAAAGAAAAGATACATAAATTATCATTGAGAACTTACGAAAATATTCTTAATTTTATAAAACAATACTAGGTTGTAATGAGTGGAAATATGAATATGAAAGAGGACTAAAACTATATTATCAAAGTCTTAAAAAAAATGTTATAAGTTACGTTCTAAAAAATAAAAAAATATAAGTTTAATTTAGGTTTTTTTATAACGATATAAAATCTCAAAGACATATTGGACTGAAATAGCATAATGAAGGAAAGGCGTATAGCGGCTTAAGCCGCTATACGCCTTTCCTTCATTATGCGAGGGTTCAACGCGGTATTGCAACAAGTTTTACAAGATGGCGCAGGAAAGAGAGATAAAAGAACTTGAAAGAGCGGTAGCAAAAGAAAATTTTGATAAAGTAGAGCAAGAGCGTGAAAAGATAGAGTTGTTTTATCAAAGGGAAGGATTAAACGTTAAGCAAGAAGCATACGAAGTTAAACGGTCAACGTTGTTTAATTGGCAAAAGAAGAATAGGGGATATGGGATAGTTGGTTTAATAAACGGCGACAGAGTATAAAATGTTTGTCACAATGTTCGCGGCTAGAAAGAATATCTTGCGTCATAAATAATTTTTTCAAAAGAAAGCAAAAAGTTTTTCAGAACTTTTAGAGAATAAGTCTTTGTCAATATCCTCCGCAAATCTTCGCTACGTTCTACCGACTACTGGGAAAAAATAAATAGTCGTTAATAATACAACTACCGATTGCGAAATAATAAAAACTTTAAATTGGGCGATAAAGCGATATGATTTTAGTCGTTTGCGCGTTATAATAAGAATATTTGGGATTGCGTAAACTTCGCGCGGCTTTCGCGTTTGAATCTCCAAAGAAAGGAGTATAAAGAAAGGCGGAGCGATATATATGGATGGAGGCGTATTAAACATAGAAACGGTTGACGGGAAGACGACGGAATTTAGGGGGGAATGCGACGGGAGGCAGATCAAACGCGCTACATTTAAAAGACAACGCTTTGATAAATTTTAATAGTCGGGATAATAGCGTTGTGAATATGTTTGACGCAATAACGACAGAAAGCAGTTGCGCCACCATAAATGCCGTTATAACAATCAAAGGGAATGGGCAATTTAACTTAAGTTGTAGGGAAGAGTCAATAATACCTAACTTAAGCATAAACGATAGAAGCGTATTTAATTTGGGAGCGAATACGCCATTACAAATAACTGATAATTTAAGAGTAGGGCAAGACGGCGTATTTAACACAGTAAATGGTAGCGAGGACATTGTGCATGGTTAGAAGCTATACTCAAAACGGGACATTGAGTATGGACATATTTGACGACAGAAATGAAGGAAAATGGTCAAGAAGCGACCAGATAATAGCGACTGGTAACGTAAGTTTAGGGGAAAATAGCAGACTGCATATAATGGAAACCGGGGATTGCAGAAAAAAAGCATATATGTTGATAAGGTACGGAAGTCTAGAAGGGAGGTTTGGCTCTTTATTAACAACGACAAATCACGATATAGAATATGAGTACGAAGGGCGTTGGATAGCGCTTTTACCGAAAGAAGAAGAAGAGCCTATAGGGCAAAGAGAAGAGCAGACAGTAAGATCAGTCGTTGACGGTAAAACAGGTTCCGATTTGAGAGGGAGCGCGAATTTAGCGAGCGAGGTAAGCGCGTCGGCATTTGAAGATGGGATAGGCGTAACAAAGGCAGAGGTTCCACAGTCTTTAGAGACGACAGATTGCGAGCGGTCGGAGCGTTTAGAAGTATCAATTTTTGGGAAATCAGAGTTAGAGAGATTAAGTTCAAATCAAAAAGGGATGGTAAAGACAATAGAAAGGTTGTCAACCAAAGTTCCGAAACATTCAGATTTGGGCATAGCGATGAGAATTTTAAAATATTTTGTCCCAAATGAGAAAAAAGAAGCGTTAAGCGATATGAGCGGGATTATGCGTACAAATGAATTTTTAACCTTAAAATAAATCAAGCTGGCTATATTGTTTTTTTGCTTGAAATGTTTTTTCAAGTTTACTAAACCTTAGCAGCCCGCTTTCAATTTTTTCTAAGAATGGAGAAGGAGCCATGTTTTTATAAGTTCCTAGCCATTTTCTTTTGACGCAACGAGTTAGGAATAGCCTTTGTTCGGCTCTTGTCATGCCAACGTATAATAAGCGTCTTTCTTCTTCAACTTCACAAGCTTTTTGAGCGCGGTAAAAAGGAATTATGTCGCGTTCAATGCCAACTATAAAAACGCATTTAAATTCCAATCCCTTTGAAGAATGCAATGTCAATAACGAAATTCTATCAGCTCTTTTATCAAAGGTGTCTATTTCAGATAAAAGAGACGCTTCATGAATAAATTCATTTTTTGTTATATAAGTTTGCGCTAGTTTGACAAAGTATCGCAGGATATGGCCGTCAATTTTTTCATTGAATTCCTCAGAAAGCTTGTTAAGCTGCTCTATAACCGGTTCATCGTCTGTTAATTGGCTCAACAGCTTTACAACTTGTTTTTTGTCGCGCAACAAATCGTTGGATAATTTTACAAAAGGCATGCCTGATCTTTGCAATGCCTCAACTATGGGATCCAGCTGCGAGGATGTACGGTATAAAACAGCAAAGTCCGAAAACGAAAGATTAGTTTCCTCTCCAAAAGACCTATTAGTGTCTATAGAAAAGAAGCTATGTCCGCCAATCAGACTTTCAATAGCGCTGACAACAAATTCGGCTTCTGATTTGTCAGTAGGGGCCGTATGTATGGTAATTTTTTCATGAGGTTTATCATATTTCGCCGTCATGTGCGATGAACTAATAATTTGATTTGAAGCATTAACAATAGTTCCAGTAGAACGATAGTTATTCTTTAAATTAATTACTTGACAGTAAGGATAATCTAAACTAAAACTGTTGAAAAATTTTGAATCCCCTCCTCTAAATCCGTAAATCGCCTGATTAGGATCTCCTATTACGCATAAGTTTCCGTCTGAAAGCGCTAATAATCTAATTAACTCATACTGCATTGCGTCAATATCTTGGTATTCGTCAACTGAAATATATTTAAACCTACTCCGATACAACTTGGCAATATCAGGGTTATCGTTAAGAAGTTTTACTGTAAATATTATCAAATCATCAAAATCCAGCATATTATCTGGTTGAGGTTGTCGCATAGATAAATTAATTTCACGCTTATCTGCCACTTGAAAATTAGAGCTTAGTCCCGCTTTGTCAGAATTTTCTTTTAAAATGGAAAAACATAAAGAATGGAAAGTATGAATGTTTATATCGCCGTAATTTTCAGGGAACAAAAGATTCAATCTGTCGTTCATTTCATGAGTCGCTCTGCGCGTAAATGTTATGGCAAGGCAGTTTTCAGGAGAAATATTGTTTTCTAAAACCATATAAGCTATGCGTTTTGTCAATACCGTAGTCTTGCCTGATCCGGGACCTGCAATTATTAAAAGCTGCTTGTTCGCGTTTTTTACTGCGCTTAATTGATACTCGTCAAGGACTGAGAGTACTCCCTTGTTTTCCACAGCAGGCGTATCATAATTGCGACTTTGATAATTCAATTCTGACATTTCTATTTCTTTTTTAGGTAAGCTGACAGATTTTTTTTCTCTTTTTTTGAGTTTAGGTTTAATAGGTATTTCCATATCAAACGTTAAGTTTGTAAAATTACTTTTTACAAGCTCTTCTTGTTCAAACAGTTTTATAACGCCGTATTCGCCGTCGTACCCCGCTTGTTTTATAACTTTGCCGCCCCTTAATCGCAAAATTGCTTCTCCAAGGAGCGAAGAATATGCTTTTGATATTTCATCTATAGGCATATCTCTTAAAATAGCCAACTCGGGACCTAATTTTTGTATTAACTTTTCATATGTAATATTTACCGACTTACTGGAACCTCCAACTTGCATAATTTCAGCAAGAATTTCCTGTAAAGGCACAAGACTAAATACTTTTCCTGCTGTTTGTGGAATTGTAAAGTCTTTACCTTTACGATCAGCTAGCTCGTTAACCCTATGCATAACTCCTATTGTCAGAGGTTTATTGCAGACTGGACATATTCCTTTAAATTTTATTGTTTCTTGGGGGCTTAGGCAAACGTTGCATTTTCTATGCCCGTCTTCATAGTATTTCCCTTCCTCAGGGAAAAATTCTATTGTGCCGACATAGCCTTCTCCGGTTTTTAGCGCTTTTCTGATAGAGAAATAGTCGGGGTCTGTATCAAAAACTGTAGCTTCGCGGGCGAGCTTGGAAGGGGAATGCGCGTCAGAATTAGATATTAGTCTGTATTTGTCAAGACTGGAAACTCGCCAATTCATTTCTGGATCGGAGGACAGTCCAGTTTCTACTGCGAAAATATGGTCCGCAAGATCTGCATAGCAATCTTTTATAGAATCAAAGCCCGACCTTGAGCCTAACGCTGAAAACCACGGCGTCCAAATATGCGCTGGAACTATATATGAACCTTCTCCCGATTCTAAAACAATTTCAAGCAGATCTCTTGAATCCAAGCCTAATATGGGGCGACCGTCAGAAACTATGTTTCCGACAGTAGAAAGTTTTTGTCTAAAATTTTCAACGCTTTTAAAATCAGGAACAAATACAATATGATGAACTTTTCTTGTTTTTTCGCCCTTTTTGTATATAGTTGATATCTCAACTGACAGCAGAAATCTTAATAGATAGTTATTTTTGAAAATGCGTCTATCAATATCGTCTTTTAGTTTGAAAACGCCGAGTTCGGCGGGAATAAGCTTTTCCTTTATTTCGTTAAACCATGCAGGATGGGTAAAATCGCCTGTTGATATGACGCTTAAGCCTTTCTTTTGCGCCCATACGGCAAGTTCTTCTATATTACAGCTCTTGCTGGTTGCTCGGGAATATTTTGAATGTATGTGCAGATCGGCATAGAAAAACATTAAAAATCCTCAGATAAACTCAGGCAATAGGAAGCGAAATTATACTATTTTGAAAAAGTATTACCAATAATTTTTGCAGCGGGCAAAACTTTAGTTTTAATTGTTGAATAACAATAACCTGAATTATATAAATTATTCGGATTCAAGCTCTAAACCTAAATCTTTAACCATTTGTTTATCTGTAACAATGTCTCTAGCGGTTGTGGTAAGGTAACCGCCTGTCATCATGCCGTTTGCGCCTGCTTGAAATATCCATGACTGTAAATCTCTCAAATTTACTTCTCTGCCTCCGCAAACCATAATATCCGGCGTTTGCAATATTATTCTAAACACAGCTATGGTTTTTAAAATTTCAATAGGTTTTATTGTGGGCAAATATTCAAGCGCAGTGCCTTTTATCGGCATAAAAAAGTTCATAGGGACGCTGTCTGAGCCTATTTCTTTTAGAGTAAACGCCAAATCTACTCTGTCTGTTAGGCTTTCCCCTATGCCGAACAGTCCCCCCGAGCAAAGCTCAAAACCAAAATTTTTTGCTCTTTTTAATGTGTCTATTCTCTCTTGATAGTTATGCGTAGAGCATATATTTGGATAAAAATTAGCAGAAGTCTCAAGATTGTGGTGCATTTTTTTTATGCCGGCTTCTTTAAGTTTGCGAAAGCTTTCGTCGGATATTCTTCCTATTGAAACGCCAAGATGCGACGATTTTTTATGTTTTTTAAACATTTCGCATAATTTGTCTATCTCATTGCCATTTAAAGCGTTCCCGCTTGAAACAATGCCAAAACAGCCGACGTTTTCTAACGCTTTTTCGGAAATCTCTTTTATTTTTTTTGTATCAAGAAGAGGATAGACTTTTACGTCGGTTTTGTTAAAAGACGACTGAGCGCAGAATTTGCAATCTTCGCCGCATTGCCCTGATTTGGCGTTTATAATGGAGCAAACTTTTACTCTATCGCCCTTATATTTTTTTCTTATTTTTGCCGCCGCAAAACATAGATCTTCTATTTCTAAATCAAAAAGCTTAAGCGACTCGTCTTTATTTATTTGTTTGCCGTTTAAAATTTCAATTATCAGATTTTCCATTTGTAAGCCTCGTTTATGACGTTAATATTAACGATTATATAACATATAAAAAACTCGGTCAACCTATTAGAAATAACGGTTGACCGAGTTTTCAAAAACTGCAAAAGGAAAATTTGCTAAAGAATAGGAATTATGATTTCCTGCATTAAACAAAAACTTTGTTCCGTACGCTATAGGGCAGACTTGCCTATTATAAGTTTGTCATTGTGGTAAATAACGCCGTTTTGGTTTATTTAAATCTCTATTTTAATTTTTACGACTTTGGATTTTACTATAGACTTCGTAGCGTTAATTTGTTTTAAAGCCTTTTCCAAATTCTTTCTGCAAGTTTTATGCGTAATTATAATTATCTGGGCGCAACCGTTGTCGCTTATATCAGACTGGGTAAGGCTTGCGATTGAAACTTTAAACTTACCAAGAATTCCAGAAATCTTTGATAGCACATGCTTGTCCAAAATAGCGAACCTCAAATAGTAAGATGCTTTGCTTTTGCCTGAGGGAAGAACTTTAATTTTTATTTTTTTATCATAAACGACGTCGGGGATAATTCCAGCCGTATTTGTAACGATAAACTTTGAAAGATTTATAATGTCCGACACTACGGAGCTTGCAGCGGGCTGCTGTCCAGCTCCTTTGCCGTAGAATAGAACGTCGTCGGAATCTTTTCCTGTAATCATAACGGCGTTATATTCATTTTCAACCGTTGCAAACGCATGATCGTGATTTACAAGACAAGGCTGTACGGAAAGATCCACTCCGTCTTTTGTTTTTTCAGCGGAACCTATAAGCTTTACGTCGTAACCAAAATTTTGAGTTATTAAAACGTCTTCAATATCCAAATCTGATATGCCTTTGACGGATATGTCTTTTGCCTTTATCCAACCTCCCCAAGCGAGAGAAGAAAGAATTGCGAGTTTATTTGCCGTATCTATACCGTTAACGTCAAAAGATGGGTCCGCTTCGGCAAACCCCGCGCTTTGCGCGCTTTTCAAAGCATCTTCATAAGTTATGCCGTTTTTTGTCATTTCGCTTAAAATAAAGTTTGTTGTGCCGTTTAAAATTCCTTTTATTTCAAGAATTTCTTCCGAAGCAAGCCCTTTGCTTAAACCTTGGACTACGGGTATTACGCCGCCAACAGAGGCTTCGTAGTATATTGACGTTTGAGAGTCTTGAGCTGTTGTAAAAATTTGGTCCCAATACTTTGCAAGAACAGCTTTGTTTGCAGTTACTACGTTTTTGCCGGCTTTAAGAGCTTCTATTAGTATTGTTCTTGCAGGTTCATATCCGCCGATAAGCTCAACAATTAAGTCTATTTCCGGATCTTTTATTATGTCTCTAAAATTTTTTACGTAAAGTTCAGGTCTGTCTATAGGTCTTAAATCGCATATTGATTTTACGCGAATAGGTTTGCCCACTTTTCTTAAAGCTATTTTTTTGTTTTCTTCCAAAATTTTAACTACGCCTTTTCCTACCGTTCCGTAACCTATAAGTCCGACGTTAATATATTGTTTCATAAATGCCTCGTTTATTATTTCATTGCGGCTTTTGTAAATTTGCCAATTCTAAGAAGAGCGTCGTGAAATCTTTTGTCGTGCGTTACTAGAGACATTCTCACGTATCCTTCGCCATGTTTGCCAAAACCTACTCCCGGAGAAACAACAACGCCTGTTTCTTTTACAAGTCTTTCTGCTAGTGAGAGAGAGCCTTCTTTAGTCAAATAATCTGGAAGCCTGACCCATATATACATAGTCCCTTTTGTTTCTTTTGCTTTCCACCCCAGTTTTTGAAGACCGTGAATCATCTTCTTCATTCTTCTTTCGTAAATGCTTGACAGCTCTCTAACGCAATCTTGCGGACCATTCAACGCTGCTACTCCCGCAAGCTGCATAAAAGACGGAGAACCGTAATCTAAAAAGGATTTAAACTTTTCCAACGGGTACAGTAGTTTTTTTGCTCCGCAAACCCAACCAAGCCTCCAGCCAGCCATATTAAAAGTTTTTGAAAACGAATGAAATTCCAGAGCTACGTCTTTTGCTCCAGAGAACTCAAAAATTGAAGGAGCGCAATAATTGCCGAAAGTTAATTCCGAGTATGCGTTGTCTGATATAAGCAGAATATTATATTTTTTGCAAAATTTTATAGCCTCTTTCCAAAAGTTATTGTCTTCAACAACAGCCGTTGTAGGGTTGTTGGGATAATTTAAAAACATTATTTTGGCTTTTTGAGCCGTTTTCTCGGGGATTTTCGCAAAGTCAGGCAAGTAATTATTTTTCTCAAGCAAAGGCATTGAATAGATTTTTCCGCCGGCTAAAACCGCGCCGTTAAAATGCACAGGATAAGCCGGATCGCCCGCTAAAACTAAATCTCCGGGATTTAAATAAGACATGCACAAGTGCGCTATTCCCTCTTTAGATCCTATAAGCGTTAAAATTTCGTTTTCGGAATCAAGTTCCACTCCAAAACGTCTGGACATCCACTCCGTTATCGTTTTTCTGAACTTAGGCATGCCTTTAGCTTGAGGATATTTATGTGTGTTTTTGTGGTGTTTTACTGTGTCGCACAATCTATCTACTATATGGCGAGGCGTGGGTAAATCGGGATTTCCCATACCCAAATCTATAACGTCAAGATTTTTATCGTAGGCTTCTTTTTTTATTTGATTTATTTTTGTAAAAAGATATGGCGGCAATTTTGACAGATTTTTAGACGGTTCTATATTTATCATGTGAGTTGCTCAAGTTATATTATTTTCCTCAGCGTTGTCGTAGGTTTAAACGAAACTTTCTTTCCCGGCGGAATAGGGATAATTTCTCCGGTTTTTGGATTTCTGCCTTGTCTTGCTTTGCGAGATTTGGTTCTAAAAGATCCTAGTCCTGACAAGGATATTACGCCGTCGTTTTTTAATGTCGTTTGTATAACTTTAACCAAAGATTTTATTGCTTTATTTGCGTCTCCTTGCGTTAATCCCGAAACATTGGCAACCTGTTTAATTACATCAGGTTTTTTCATCAGCTTGATACCTCCGCAAAAGTGAATACAAAAAAGAATCTATTTTTCAAAACGTATTCTTTTTATAATAAATTTTACCAATGATGTCAATAAGGTTAATAGATGATATTTAATATCTGTTGAATAGAGCATTATCGTTATCGCCGCTGCCAATACGTCCTTCAAAAGTAAACAAGTTTTGATTGACGGTTAACGCCGCAAGAAAGAATATCAAATTACGCCGCGATAAGGCTTCGCAAGGTTTTCTAAGATTTGCGCAACTTTCAACGCGAAAGCGTATTTTTGCAGGGTTAACGGTTGTCTCTTCCATTTGAATTTTTGCCGCAAGACTGTGAAATTAAAACGCATAAAATAATGAATATAACCGTGAAGCTTTTCATGCAGTTATTCTAGCGCTATAGTTAGCCTGCACATAAGTTTAAACGTAAATAATTTGTAAAACTTAATCTTAAAGATATTATATAATATTATATAAATATTATATAATAAGAAAAAGAGGGTGTAAACTATTTTCTATCATATTAATAGGGCAAAAGGAGGCTTTTATGGACAGGAAAGTAAAAGTTGCTCAGTATGGATGCGGTAAGATGTCGGTTTACGCAATGAGGTATGTATACGAGAAAGGCGGGGAAATAGTTGCCGCATTTGACGTACGTCCTGAAGTTATAGGCAAAGATATAGGCGATATTATAGGCGGCGGTAAAAAAGGCGTTATAATAAAAGGCGCCAAAGAATCGGAAGATATTTTTAAAGCGGATAAGCCTGACATTTGCATAGTTACCACAATGAGCCTCATGCAGGATTTAAAAGAAGCATTTTTAACATGCGCTAAAACAGGCGTTAATGCAATTTCAACTTGCGAAGAAGCGTTTTATCCTCAAAATTCATCTCCATCTTTAACTTCTGAAATAGATTCTTTTGCCAAGAAAAACAATTGTACTATTTGCGGTTCAGGATACCAGGATGTTTTCTGGGGTAATCTTATAACTGTTTTATCTGGCTCTACTCAGACAATAAAAAAAATCAAAGGCAAATCAAGTTACAATGTTGAAGACTACGGCATAGCTTTGGCAGAAGCGCATGGGGCGGGATTGGATTTGGAAACTTTTGACAAGAAAATTGCTTCTGTAGATAAAGTAAGCGACGAAGAAAGAAAAAAGATTATAGATTCTGGAAAATATCTGCCGTCGTACATGTGGAATGTCAACGGTTGGCTCTGCGATAAACTTGGGCTTACGGTAACAAGACAAACTCAAAAAACTGTTCCTCAAACATATAGTGAAGATTTAAAAAGTTCAACCCTTAAAATGACGGTAAAAGCCGGAAACGCAACTGGAATGTCTGCGGTTGTTACGACAGAAACAAAAGAGGGAATAACAATAGAATCCGAATGTATAGGCAAGGTCTACGCTCCTGAAGAATTTGACCAAAACGATTGGATATTACAGGGTGAGCCTAATACGGAAGTCTTAATTAACAGACCCGCCACTGTAGAGCTTACTTGCGCGACGATAGTAGGAAGAATTCCTGACGTTATAAATGCCAATTCGGGATATGTGACTACTGATAAAATGCCAACGCCTCAATACAGAGTAAAACCTCTAAACGAATATGTCAAATAATTGTTATATAAACAAGATAAGAACAAAAGAATTTAAATTGGATTTCTAGATTTGAATGAGAGGAATTAAAATTGGCAAACATTTAGAAAAAATAGCTAGCTTTGATTATTAAAACAGCTGTGATTTTCAATACTTTTTATTATTCAAAAAACCTTTTGTTTCAAAACAACAAAAACCTTTAGATCCTTGCATATCAATTTTTTCTGTCGAGCCAATAATATATTCTTCTTTACGTATATAAGGCTTTATTTTTTTCATATCTATACTAGGATTTGAAGCAATTATTTGATTAAAATCAATAATATTTTCTTTTTTTTCATAATTTCCTCAATATTTTATAGTTTATATATATAACCTTGTGTGAATGAAGTTTGTGTATGTTATATATAGTCTTTGATAAAATGCTTCAACAACAATTCTAAATTTTGTTTCAAATAGTTTAGCTATATATCCAAAATAAAACAAAACATCTGCTTTATCTTCTGAAAATAAGTTTTCAATTTCAATTAAATATTTGTCTGCTAGTAACTTTATATTATAGTCAAATGGGTTCAAGCTCACTCTTCTTTCCTTTATTATTATTATTATTTAAAAGTGGATCAAATTTTAAGGTATTTATATTATTGACCTTCCCTCACATAAGCCAATATATAAGTTAGCGCAATCGGTTTGTAAAGATGTCAAAAAAGACTGTTGTCTTAAAAACTTATTAGGGGGGGGTAAACTTGTTTTTGCTCCGTTTATTAACGCGTCAACTTCAAGCGCAACGCTTTTTCTCGTATATGCGTCTATTATTGTCAATACTTTGAATTGGCTGCCCGACCTGGACTCGAACCAGGAGACTTCTGCTCCAGAGGCAGACGTGTTACCAATTACACCATCGGGCAATTAATTGACTATTAGAGATGAAATTATAACGGAAAATTAAAAAAATATCCAGCTTTATGCTGAGTTTTATTCTTTCTTTTTCTTCAATTAGCTGCTCTAAAGCAAACTAATTCGCTGAATTATTTCCTACCGTTTAATCATCGTTAAATAAGATGGAGGTGGCGGGAATTGAACCCGCGTCCGAAAATGTTTTAGTAAGACCGCTACAGGCTTAGTCCGAAAATTTATCTCGTTTATAACGCCGTAATCGGACGGTACTACGTTATAAACCAGCGCCGTTTGATTTCATTTTAAACTGACGACGCAAGCCGCTTAAAACTAACCTGCTCTTGTCGTTTTATCCCTATAGCAGGTGTTTAGAGCAAAACGAAGCCGCCTTAAACAGCTATCGGCAAAACGCCAAAGCCCATAAAGGAGTTAACGTTGTGCGTAGGAACAACAGTTTTGTTGTTTATTTTTCAGTCGATTTTTGCGGAGCCATCGACCAACTCCGGCCTGCTGTCATTACCTCTGCCACTCCCGTCGAATCCTGTTCACCCCCGTTTATTTTTTACGTTTTTCTTTGAAAAACTTTTTAATTATTCCGGCGCATTCTGCGCTTAAATATTCTTTTTTTTCGCCGGCAAACTCTATCTGATGATTGAGTTTTTTATTGTTTATTATTTCAAATACGCTTTTGCAAGCTCCGGATTTTACGTCGTATGAGCCAAAAATAATTTTTTTTATTCTTGCGTTTACAAGAGCGCCTGCGCACATCGGGCAGGGTTCAATTGTAACATATATACGGCAATCGTTCAAACGATAGTTCTTTAATTTTTTAGAGGCTTTGCGAAGAGCAATAATTTCCGCGTGAGCTGTGGGATCGGACAGCATAATACATTTATTAAATCCTCGGGAAATTATCTCATTATCAAAAGTTATAACCGCTCCTACCGGAACTTCGCCACGTTCATAAGCTTTTTGGGCTTCCTTTAAAGCCTGAGACATGAAGTAAGAAGCATCTTTGAATTGTTTATTTTTCAAGATTCTTTTCCAATAGTTCTTTTATGTCTTTTGGAAACCGGACAGGCTTTAAATCTTTATTTACAAAATAGTGTTTTGTTTTTCCTGAAACTAAGAGTTTTCCGTCGCATTTTACCTCGTAGGAACAAGTTATGCTTGCTGCGGTTATTTCTGACAGCTTAGTTTCTATTTCTATAATGTCGTCGTATTTTGCGGGAGCTAAGTATTTGCACTCAGCGTGTATAACAGGGAAATAAAAACCGCGTTCTTCTATTGCTTTATATTCAAGACCTGTCTCTCTGAGAAGCTCTGTGCGTCCTAGCTCAAAGAACGTTAAATAATTCGCATAATAAACCATTCCCATTTGGTCCGTATCGGCGTAAGCGATTCTCAATTTTAATGAGTTCATAATTTTATCCGTTGATTGTTCTGAACGAATTATAGTACATTGATTCTGAGAAAATCAAAAATAAAATATTGTTTTTGCGAAAAAACAATGCAAAAATTTGACTAGAGAACGCTGTTTTTAATATACTTGCCCAACATATAGCATAGCCCACTGGTGCGGTACCCAAGCGGTAAGGGAGCAGTCTGCAAAACTGTTATTCACCGGTTCAATTCCGGTCCGCACCTTATTCATGATTCATGTAAAATCATATGCTGCCCGGTTAGCTCAGCTGGTTAGAGTACTTTCTTGACATGGAAGGGGTCAGAAGTTCGAGTCTTCTACCGGGCATTCTAAGGGTAGACGGCATAATGAAAAAAGTAAAAAACTTGAATTTAGCGAAACAATCTAAAGCTCCGTTATTTGATACGCTTCTAGGACATGCGAAAAGAGACGTTATATCTTTCCATTGTCCAGGACACAAGAACGGAAGAAGCATAGATAAAGAATTAAAAGATTATGTTGGCGAAAAAGTTTTTAAGTTTGACGTTACGGTTTTTGACGAAGTAGATTCTTTGCATGATCCCGTTGGACAGATAAAAAAAGCTCAAGAACTTATGGCAGAAGCGTATGGCGTTGAGCGTTCTTTGTTTTTAGTAAATGGAACTTCCGTCGGCAACATGGCTATGTTTCTTTCGGCATGTAATCCTGGCGACTCGATAATAGTTTCAAGGAGTTCTCATAAGTCTATAATGGCTGGAATTATTATGTCTGGCGTTTGGCCTATTTGGGTTCAACCTGAGATAGATCAAAATCTGGACTTGATTTTTAGCATGACTTACGATCAGGTTAAAGATGCTTTGGATAAATACCCTGAAGCAAAAGCTGTCTTTGTAACAAGTCCCACCTATAATGGCGTTGTTACCGAGTTGAGCAAAATTGCTGATTTATGCCATAGGAGAGGCAAGATTCTCCTTGTTGATGAAGCGCACGGCGCGCACTTGCATTTTAACGATCAGTTGCCCGAATCCGCCGTTGAAGCTGGAGCAGGTTTATGCGTTCAGTCGACGCACAAAATTTTATCGGCAATGTCGCAAGGTTCGGCGTTGCACTTTAATTCAAAACTTGTTGATTTTAATAGAGTAAAGAAAATAGTTTCAATGCTTCAAACTACAAGTCCAAATTACTTAACTCTAGCAAGTCTTGACTTAGCGAGAAGGCAAGTCGTTTTGCAAGGGAAAAAAATTTTTGATAGCGTTATAGATGCTGCCGAAATGGGGCGTTCTTACATAAACAAAAATATTCAGAATATGAAATGTTTTACCAGACAAGAGATGAATAAAAGCGGTTTTGATTTAGACGTAACAAAACTTACCGTAAACGTTACAAAAACTGGACTTTCGGGTTATGAAATTGAAAGTATTTTAGCTAAAGAATATAATATACAACTTGATTACGCCGATTTGTTTAATCTTGTAGCTATTTCTGGCTACGGAACAATTAAAGCTGACGTGGAGGCTTTTGTAAAAGCGCTTGAAAGCATAAGTAAAAAATATCGCGGCAAACAAAAAAACTGGATACTTAAGATTCCGTCTTTGGCTACAGAAATGGTTATGAATCCTAGAGACGTGTTTCTTTCAAACAGCGTAACAAAGGTGAGCTTAAAGAATGCGGTCGGACACATTGCTGCCCAAACTTTGACGCCTTATCCTCCGGGAATACCTGTAGTAATACCTGGAGAAAGAATAACGCAAGAAATATGCGATTATCTTATAGAGACGGCGTCTAAGGATATAAGAGTAAGCGGTCAAGAAAACGATAAATTGAGAATGGTTAAAGTGTTTACAAACTTCTAACGGAGAGTGCGATGAATAAAAAGGATTTAGCGGAAATAAAAAAGCTTTTAATAGAAAAGAAAGCCGAACTTTTAAATAAAACAAATAATGCTCAAAGAGATATAGATTCCGACAATATGAATGTCGGAGACGAAATAGATACTGCAGGACAAAACAGCGATAAAGAAATGTTTTTTGAACTTGCCGCGGGCGATAAGATAACATTGAACGCCGTAAATGACGCTCTTGCTAAAATAGAGAAAGACGCTTATGGCTCATGCGAGTGTTGCGGCGAGGACATTCCTGCAAAAAGATTGAAAGCTATTCCTTGGACTAGGTATTGCATAAAGTGTCAGGAAGAAGCTGAAAATCCTAAAAGATAATAATGTTATCGCAAGGTTGGAATCATATATTAGCAAAAAGTCTTTTGTGGGTTGAGAGCGCGTCTCTATTTGCTCTCATATTTGCAATAGGTTTTTTGTTTAAGAGGTACGTGGCAAGGTTTGCGCAAAATATTCTTGCAAAGATAGGGTTGGTCTTTCACGATAAAATTGTAGTAATAACAAGCAGTTATATTTCTTTTTGGTTTTTTCTCATAGCTCTTTATGTCGGGATTCTGAAAGCTCCTATAAATACTAAAGACGCTATTATTGATAAAATTTTTTACGGAATATTTGCTTTCTCTATAGTTATCTTGATTGCGTCGGTGGTTTCCAAACTTTTCCACAGAGCAATTCAAGAAAGAATCGGTTCAAATATATTAAAGTTTTTTATAACGTTTATAGGCTTGGTTTTGATATTAAATCAAGCCGGAGTGAAGTTGACGCCGATTTTGACCGCTTTAGGCATAGGCTCTCTTGCGGTTGCATTGGCTCTTCAAGAGACTCTCGCCAATTTTTTTGCCGGTATAAATATTCTTGCCAGCAAACAAATTGCAAGGGATGACTATATTAAGCTTGATTCTGGACAAGAAGGCATTGTTGTTGAGGTTAACTGGAGAACAACTCTTATGAAAGAGATAACAAACGCTACAATTGTTGTTCCAAATAGAAAAATATCTTCGGCTATAGTTACGAGTTATCATTTCAAAAAATCAGAGGTTACGTCTTCAATAACCTGTGGCGTAGCCTATGGAAGCAATTTAGACCAAGTTGAAGAAGTTGCCAAACTTGCGGCTAAAGAGATAATGGACAAATATGATTCCGCTTCTAAAACTTATCAGCCTATTGTTCAGTTTACAGATTTTGGGGATTCTTCTATAAATTTTATTTTGTATTTTAGGGTTAAAACGGTTTATGCCAAAGCCTTTATAAAGAGCGAAGTTTTGAGGAATTTATACAATAAATTTGGCGAGGTTGGAATAGAAATTCCTTTCCCTCAAAGAGCGATTACTATTAACAAAAATTGATGCAAATGCTATAATATCGCCGTAAATTGAGTTCGGAGGAGTTTTAGATGAAGTTTGTTTTAAGTTCAAAGATTTTTAAGGCTACGGTGACGGAAGCCAATTTGGAATACAAAGGCAGTATAACAATAGATACTGAGCTTTGCGATAAAGCTGGTCTTTGGATAGGCGAAAAAGTTTTGGTGGTGTCAAATAGTTCAGGCGCAAGGCTTGAAACTTACGTAATTCCTGGAAAACCTGGTTCAGGCGTAATTTGCATGAACGGCGCAGCCGCTCATCTTATAAAAGCTGGCGAAGAGGTAATAATAATGGGTTTTACGCTTTCAGACAAACCTATTGACCCTAAAATTGTTTTTGTAGATAAAGAGAATAAGATTACAAAAATAAAATAAACTAATGCTTATAATATTTTCGGGGCGTGGCTCAGTTGGCTAGAGCGCTCGGTTCGGGACCGTGAGGTCGCTGGTTCAAATCCAGTCGCCCCGATTTTTAAAGGAGCCAAAATGAACGTAAGATTTGCTCCTTATAGGACTTTATTTTGAAGCAATCAGAAAAATTGAACCTATTCCTGAGAAAGAAGTTAAAGCGAAGAGTAAAGTGGATGTAGAGTCAAAAATTAAGAATACGGTTAGAGACGCGGTTTGCGAATGCATAATGTTTTTCTATAGCTAATTTTAAATCCTTGCATGCCCTGATAGCTCAACTGGACAGAGCAGATCCGTCCTAAGGATAAGGCTGGAGGTTCAACTCCTCTTCAGGGCGTATGATTACAGCGTTATACCGTATCGTTCTTAAAATAGATTTAAAATGAAAAGCAAGAAACTTATACCGCTAAAAATGTAAAGACATTTGTAGGCGTGCCTCTAACCTTCCTGATAATTTAAATCCTTTAATTGCGATTGCCGATAATATGTGGGGGTGTTGGAACAGCGACGCGTTTGAGCTGTTTAGAAGAATGGATATGTGGGAAAAAACATGCCATAACCCGAAAGCTATGCTTGAAGTTGTTAGCCAAGAGCATCTTATAGAACTTTCTCAAGACGATAGTTTTGTTTCTCATAAGGTTGGCAAATGCGGATATACTATACGCGTTTTATCTCAATAATGAAGGCGAGGTTCAGATATTGCCGGGGTTAATAAAGCGGTTATAAAGGACTTAAAGTTATGGGATTTGATTTTTTAATTTACGATTTGGACGGAACGCTTGTAGATTCTTTAGGCGATATTGCTTCTTCGGTTAATTTGGTAAGAGAAGACAACGGACTTGAGCGTTTGTCTTTAAAACAGATACGTTCTTATTTAGGAAGCGGAATAAATGCTCTTATATCAGAAGCTATTCCTGACAAAGGCGAAAAATTTAGACAAAACGCCGTTGAAGGATTTAAGTCTTATTACAAACGGCGTATGCTTGATACCACCGTTATGTTTAGCGGCGTCAAAGAAATGTTGGAATCTTTAAAAGATAAAAAGAAAGCTATTCTAACTAATAAAAATGAAGTTTACGCAAAAGAAATTATGAAAGAGCTTGGACTTGTCGGTTATTTTGTTGAAGTTTGGGGCGGAGACACTTTAGACGTAAGAAAGCCTGATCCAAAAACAGTTCTTGAATTAGTAAAAACCACAAAGTCTGACCTTTCAAAAACAGTCATGATCGGCGACAGCGCAAACGATTTTTTAGTAGCGAAAGCTGCAGGAGTTGCGTCTATTGCCGTCTCTTATGGGTACTGCGGTCTTGAGCAAATAGAATCGTATAAACCTGACTTTATAGTAAAAACCCCTCAAGAAATAATAGACATCGCGTTATAAAACTGTATAAACAAAAAAAAGAGGATAAGCCTAAATAACTAGCTTCGCCTCTTTTGTGCGCCGGTTTCTTATTTCTTTAAAATCTCCTCCGGTTATTTCAACTCATCTCCTACGCGTTTATATAACTTGCGCTATAAAGAGATTGTTTAAGCGCAAAGCAGAAAACTCTACTTCTGCCTCTGAGAAAAGTTCCTTAAAAGTATTATCGGGGTATTCTATGTCTGCGACAACTTTTTTTATTCCAGCGTTTGCTATCATTTTTGCGCATAGAGTGCAAGGAGAATGGGTGCAGTAAAGAGTTGAACCTTTGATATTTATTCCATGATACCCGCCTTGAATAATTGCGTTTTGCTCAGCGTGTATAGCTCTGCATATTTCATGTCTTTGACCTGACGGTATGTTCATGGCGTTTCTCAAACAGCCCAGAGACAAACAATCTTTTGTTCCGGAGGCTGCGCCGTTGTAGCCGGTGGTAAGAATTCTCTTATCTCTTACAATAACGGCTCCGACATGATGACGTTCGCAGGTGGATCTTTCCGCAACAAGCCATGCCAATTTCATGAAATATTCATCCCAGGAAGGACGCTTATTTATAGCAGCGTTCTTTTCATCTATTGTCATGAGGCAATTTAACTAAAAAATCCGTATTGTGTCAACATATTTTTTTTGTTAGAATGTTCATCTGATTTAGAGTCGCGCGGTAATCGGGAGATAGTATGAATTTTCAAGAAATTATTATGACTTTACAGAAATTTTGGGCAAAACAGGGTTGTCTTGTATGGCAGCCTTATGATTTAGAAAAAGGCGCCGGCACTTTTAACCCCGCTACTTTTTTGCGGGCTTTGGGTTCTAAGCCATGGAGCGCAGCTTATGTGGAGCCTTCCAGAAGACCTACTGACGGCAGATACGGCGAAAATCCTAACAGGCTTCAACATTATTATCAATTTCAGGTAATTATGAAGCCCGCTCCAAAAAATATACAACAAATTTATTTGGAAAGTTTAAAAGCAATAGGTTTGGATCCCAAAAAACACGATATAAGATTTGTTGAAGACGATTGGGAATCTCCGACTCTTGGCGCTTGGGGGCTTGGTTGGGAAGTGTGGATTGACGGTATGGAAGCTGCGCAGTTTACTTACTTTCAACAGGTTGGAGGAATATCTCTAAATCCTATTTCGGTTGAAATTACATACGGCACTGAACGTCTTGCTATGCATGTTCAAAAGAAAAACAACGTATATAAATTGCAATGGAACGATACTGTGACTTATGGCGATATTCATTTTGAAGATGAAAAACAGTGGTCTACTTATAATTTTGAAAAAGCTGATATTGATATGTTGAAAAAGCATTTTACCGACTGGGAAAATGAAGCGAAGAATCTTATTCAAAAAAAACTTCCTCTTCCAGCATATGATGTTGTTATGAAATGTTCCCACTTGTTTAATTTGCTTGACGCTAGGGGCGCAATTTCAGCGTCTGAAAGAGTTGGTTATATTCTTAGAGTTAGAACTATGGCAAAATCTGTCGCTGAAAAATATTTAACAATGGCTGAAGGCGTCAATTTGAACGTTGTTGAAAATAAATAGAATTTTATAAAAATCGCGGAGCAAAAAATGTCTAATAATAATGAAAGAATAGCTTTGCTTGAAATAGGAACGGAAGAAATTCCTACGTCGTATATTGAACCTGCTTTAAAACAAATTGAACAAACGGCTTTAAAGGAATTTGCAAGTTTAAATATAAAACACGGCTCAGTAAAAACCTTTGCCACGCCAAGAAGATTTACATTGATTGTTGAAAATTTGGTTGTTAAAAGCGAAGATAAGACTGAAGAAATTTTGGGACCTTCGTGGAAGGTCGCAAAAGATGCAAATGGACAGTGGACTCAAGCGGCTAAAGGTTTTGCTGCAAAAAACGGAACTACCTCTGACAAACTAAATAAAAGGATTACGGAAAAGGGCGAGTATCTTTCTTTTACAAAAAATACAAAAGGAGAAAAAACGGGAAAGCTCTTAACCGTTATTTTTCCAAAGATAATAAGCGGCATATCTTTTCCTAAAGCTATGGTATGGGAAGAAAGCGGGTTTAAGTTTGCAAGACCTATAAGAAACATAATAGCGCTTTTTGGCAAGAAGATAATTAAATTTAAAATAGCCGGCGTTGACTCTTCCAATTGGACGATAGGTCTTCATACTTACGGCAGATCTAAAATAAAAATAGATTATCCTGAAAACTATATAACTGCATTAAAAAATAAATCCGTTTTGGTTGATCAAAACGCAAGACGCGAAGAAATGAAAAAATCTATAGAGTCTGTAGTCAAAGGCGTCGGCAGCGTTATTTCTGATGAGAATTTAGTTGACGAAGTAAATTACTTGGTTGAATATCCGTCGGCAGTTCTTTGCAATTTTGACGAAAAGTATTTGGATTTGCCTCCGGAAGTTCTCGCTGTATGTATGAAAAAAAGCCAAAAGTGTTTTGCGGTCAACGACAAAAACGGGAAATTTTTAAATTGTTTTATTGGCGTTAAAAATGGCGTTTCTACCTATTTGGATATAGCTAAGGAAGGATATGAAAGAGTTGTTACTGCAAGGCTTGCGGACGCTGAATTTTTTTATAAAAACGATTTAAAAAACGGACTTGACGCTAATATTGAAAAGCTTAAAGGCGTTGTTTTTCATAAAGAGATAGGAACTGTTTATGAAAAAATGGAGAGGGTAAAAAAGATAGCGTCTTTTTTCAATAAAGAATTTAGCATGCAAATAGATGAAACGTCTCTTGAAAGGTCTGTGATGCTTTCAAAAGCTGATTTAGTAAGCGAAATGGTATTTGAATATCCTGAACTTCAGGGCGCTATGGGCAAAATTTACGCTTTGAAATCAGGAGAATCTGCCGATGTCGCAGAATCTGTTGAGCAACATTACTGGCCTTTAAGCGCGTCGGGAAAACTTCCTTCAAATAAATTGGCTTCTTTAATATCTTTGGCTGATAAAATAGACACGTTAGCTGCAAATTTTTCAATCGGGCTTGAGCCTTCAGGTTCGGCCGATCCTTACGGGATTAGAAGAGCAGGCGTAGGATTTATAAGAATTGTCGCGGAGATTCTTCCTAATAAAGAATTAAGCTCTGCAATTGAAAAAGCGTTTGAATTTTTGCCGGAAAATGTAAAAAGTAATCCAAAATCTAAAACATCTTATGAGAAACTTATTAATTTTTTACGCCAAAGAATAGAAGGTATTCTTGAATCTGAAGGCTATAGTTTTGACGAGGTTAAATCTGTACTCGGCGTTTTAGGCAATAACAAATTTAAAGATTTGGGTTCTTTGCTTCCAAAGCTTGCAGCTTTGAAGAATGCAAGACAAAAAGGCGATTTTTCGTCTATTTCTGCCGTTTTTAAGAGAATAAACAATATTTTAAGTCAGGCAAAAAAACAAAATATTGCCGTTTTGGACGCTATAAATGAAAGTTTATTAGTAGAAGATGCGGAGAAAAATCTATTTGATTGCGTAAAAAAGACAAAAGCAGAAGTTGTTGGATACATTTCTCAAAATAAATATGCCGAAATTTTTGATAAGGTTTTAGAAATAAAACCTAGCGTTGATGGATTTTTTGAAAAAATTATGGTAATGGCAGAAGATGTTAAAATAAAATCAAATAGAATATCTTTGTTAAATTATACAAAGGATATCTTCGCGGAATTTTTAGATTTCTCGGCTTTGCAGTAAAAGTAAGTTCAATATGGCGTAAATTTGTAAAGAATGTTACAACAACCTGCTTTAGTCGCTCAATTTATTATGCCAACGAGCGCTGTTTTAAGAAGCTGCCGCTTTATAGTTGGATAATCAAGAGTTGAAGCAGTCTTTCTTCTGTTTTCCGACGGCGTTTTCTTGTTTTTTGCGTAAAATTGTTTGACAAAAATAAATTTTTATGCTAGTCTTTGCAAATCGTTAGCGACAAGGTTGTTTAGTTCTATTAAGATTTAAAATCCTTTTAAATCATTTGAAGGGCCCGTAGCTCAGCCGGTAGAGCACCTCACTTTTAATGAGGTTGTCGTGCGTTCGAGCCGCACCGGGCTCATTTGCTCCCATCGTCTAGTGGTCTAGGACACAGGATTTTCAATCCTGCGACACGAGTTCAAATCTCGTTGGGAGCGTATGTTATCAACATGGGCGTGTCCACGCCAAACACTATAAACCCTTTAGACTTTTAAAAAAGTTTAAAGAATTATTTTATGGAAGGAATCATGTCAACATTAGCCTTAGTTGTTTTAGGAACCCAGTGGGGAGATGAAGGAAAAGGAAAAGTCGTTCACTATCTCGCCAAGCAGGCAGACTACGTTGTGCGCTATCAGGGCGGCAATAACGCAGGACATACTTTAATCTACGAAAACAAACCGTTTGTACTTCACTTGATACCGTCAGGAATACTTTTTCCCAAAAAATACTGCTTAATTGGAAATGGAGTTGTTGTTGACCCTAAAGCTTTAAAAGAAGAAGTCAACGCGTTAAGCAAGAAAAAAATTCCTGTAAAAGGTAGGTTTTTTATAAGCGAGCAGGCTCATGTCATACTTCCTTATCACAAAATTATTGACGGAATTCTTGAGGAAGGCAATGTTAAAATAGGCACTACCAAGAGAGGAATAGGTCCTTGCTATTCCGATAAGGTAAAAAGAATAGGCATAAGAGTAGTCGATTATTTAGAAAAAGATGTTTTTACGGATTTGCTTGAGAAGAATCTGATAGAGAAAGCTCCTATTTTGGAAAAAAGCGGAATAAATATTAAGAAATTAAAGAAAGAAATTTTAAAAGACCATAAAGAATTTTCAAAATTTATGAAGCCTTTTGCGGCTGACACAAGTCTTATGGTTGAGAATGCGATAAAGAAGAAAAAGAAAATTCTTTTTGAAAGCGCTCAGGGTACGTTGCTGGACTTGGATTTTGGCACATATCCTTTTGTAACATCGTCTAATCCCATTGCTGGCGGGGTATGCTCAGGAGTGGGCGTAGGTCCTACAAAAGTAAATGGCGTTTTGGGCGTGGTAAAAGCTTATACTACAAGAGTCGGCGAAGGTCCTTTTGCCGTAGAGCTTTTTGACGAAATGGGCGATTTCTTAAGAGAAAAAGGCGGAGAGTATGGAGCAACGACGGGAAGACCGCGTCGTTGCGGTTGGTTTGACGCTGTAGTTGTGCGCCACAGCGTAAGGGTAAGCGGTATAAATCATTTAATTTTGACTAAGCTTGATTGTATTGAAGATATAGATACAATTAAGATATGCGTAGCTTACAAGTGCAAAGGTAAAATATATAAAGAGTTTCCCGCGTCAAGAACTATTCAAAAGTATGCTAAACCGGTATACGAAGAAATGCCGGGCTTTAAAGGCAAAGTTAAAGGCGTTACTGATTTCAAAAAATTGCCGCTTAACGCTCAAAAGTATGTCAAACGTTTAGAACAGCTTGTTGGCGCGCCGATTGATTTAATTTCTCTTGGCAGGAAAAGAGAAGAGACTATTGAAGTCAGAAAAGGCGTAAAGTGGTTCTAATAATTTTATAAAAATGAACGTAAAACTTTTAAAATCTACCAAAGACGCCGAGAGAATGTGCGCGGTTGCCGCCAGACTGTGTTACAGCGCGTCAACTATTGACAATATTGACGAAAATCTTACGTCTGAAAAGGTTAGAGACTTGTTGGGCAAAGTTATTTCTTCCGGTCACCATTCCGTGCTTGAGCATGCGTCTTTTACTTTTGGCGTTGAAGGCGTGTCGCGCGCTTTGCTCGCTCAGCTTACAAGACACAGAATAGCTTCTTTTTCGGTTCAAAGCCAAAGGTATGTAAAGTTTAAGTCTGGCGTTGATTTTGTGTTTCCTCCAACCATAAAAAAAGATGAAAAACTTTTGAAAAAATATAATAATTTTTTAAAAAATACTGAAAATTTATATAAGGAATTTTTAGGTGCCGGCATTCCTGCAGAAGACGCAAGATATGTTTTGCCAAACGCTGCGGTTACGCAAATAATAATTACTATGAATGCCAGAGAATTAAGGCATTTCTTTTCATTAAGATGCTGTAATAGGGCGCAATGGGAAATAAAAGATATGGCATGCCGCATGTTAAATCTTGCAAGAAAAGAAGCTCTTTTGCTTTTTGAAGATGCGGGACCTGACTGCGCAAGGGAAGGTTGCCATGAAACTTTTGCTTGCGGTAAACCTTGGAAAAATTAATATATAGAGGCTAATTGATGTGCGATATTTTTGGATTTTTGATAACTTTAGCGAGTATTCTTTTATTTGCTAAAATTTTTGGAGAAATAGCTTTAAAACTAGGACAAAGCTCTATAATGGGCGAGCTTTTAGCAGGCGTTCTTGTAGGTCCTAGCGTATTGGGTCTTGTTCATGAAACTCCTGTTTTAACAAGCGTATCAGAGCTTGGCGCTGTGATTCTTCTTTTTGAAGTTGGCCTTTCAACAGACATAAAAGAATTTTTAAAAGCCGGCGGGTGGGCTGCAGCTGTAGCCTTTGTTGGAGTTATTGTTCCTTACTTTCTTGGATATTTTGTATTTTTATATTTTGAACTTTCAAGTACGCAGGCAATTTTTGCCGGCGCTGTGCTTACGGCTACGTCCGTGGGTATTACCGCCAGAGTGTTTATGGATTTAAAACGTCTTGAAACTAAAGAAGCCAAAATAGTTCTAGGGGCGGCGGTTATTGATGACGTTATAGGTCTTGCTATTTTAGCTGTAGCTTTAAAGCTTGTTCAAGGCGGAACAATTACTTTTGGAACAATAGCCTCAATAAGCGGAACTGCTGTATTGTTTTTAGTATTGTCTGTGGCGGCGGGAATTCTTATAGCTCCAACGATATTTAGACTTGTTTCAAAAATGAAACAAGAGCATGTAATATTTGTTATAGGAATCGCTTTTTGTTTTGTCGTCTCGGCATTTGCAACCAAAGTTGGTCTTGCTTCAATAGTCGGAGCTTTTGTTGCGGGACTTGTTCTTTCAACAACTAAGCAGTCTGAAGAGATAAGAAGAGATATAAAGCCTATGTATGCTTTTTTTGTCCCAGTGTTTTTTGTATTGATGGGAACTAACGTTGACATAATTGCGTTTAATCCTTTTGTAGCCGCTAATAGAGAAATATTATTTTTGGTTGTAGCGCTTTTTGTAGTTGCTTTCATAGGCAAAGCCGCGGCGGGTTTTGTAGTTCTAAAGAAAGGTATAAATAAGTTTTTAATAGGCGTATCAATGGTTCCGCGCGGAGAAGTAGGTTTGATATTTGCGGGTATAGGCTTTAAAAATAATGTTTTCGGTTCAAATGAATACAGCGCTTTGGTAGCCGTTATAATGCTTACTACTTTTATAACGCCTATAATACTTAAGTATCTTTTATCAAAACAAAATGAGAACGGATAAAAATTTTATCGTATTGTTTTTAACAGTTATTTTTTGCGGCAATATTTTTGTTTTTGCCGCGGAAAAGAGTGGTCATACTCCCTCGCCTAAAGAAACTGTCCTTGAAGACCCTTATAAATCCGCAAGACAAAACGAAGCTAAATATATTGACGTAGGCGATAACTTATCCGCTATATACCGCAAATCGCACGTTATTGCAAGCAATTTTAACTTTGAAAAAATAATAGAAATTTTTAAAAAAATTGTTGAAATAATAAAAATTTTTTTTGGAAAAATCAATTTATTAAAAGTTTGATATAAAATTTTATCGGTCTTTATTTTACTGCAATAACTCATGCGTCACTCTAAGGAGCGGATCAAATGACGTCAAATTACGTTAAGTTTGAAGCAGTTTGCCGTATTCTGGAAGAAAATAATTTTGACAAGTCAAGACTTATACCTATCCTTCAGTCTGTGCAGGAAGAATACAGATACCTTCCTGAAGAAGTCATGTCTTTTATATCATCATCTCTTAGTGTGTCTCCCGCGGTAGTTTATGGCGTCGCTACATTTTACTCTCATTTTGCCTTAAAACCAAAAGGAAAGAATATCGTAAGAGTTTGTAATGGAACGGCTTGCCATGTAAAGAAATCCGCTGCTATTATAGACGCTATAAGAAAAAAACTGGGCTTGAAAGAAAACGAAAACACCACAAAAGACATGATGTTTACAATTGAAAGCGTCGCATGTCTTGGGGCTTGCGGGCTTGCTCCGGCGGTAGTTGTGAACAAAAATGTTTACGGTCAAATGACTCCGGATAAAGTTGTTGGTCTTATAGACGAGATAACGGAGGCGAGATGACGATTGATTTGGCAAAAATAACTCAAGAATTTCTGTCTTCAAGAGATAATATAACGAAAAGAGTCATTGTCTGCGCTGGTACGGGATGCGTGGCAAACGGTTCTATTAAAGTTTTTAAGAGTCTGGTTGATACGGCTAAAGAACTCGGTATAGATGCTCATATTGAACTGAAAAAGGAAAATAGAGGTTCATTTTTTTCAAAAAGCGGTTGTCAGGG
The DNA here is from genome assembly GCA_031289055.1 of Candidatus Endomicrobiellum porotermitis. Taxonomy (GTDB): domain Bacteria; phylum Elusimicrobiota; class Endomicrobiia; order Endomicrobiales; family Endomicrobiaceae; genus Endomicrobiellum; species Endomicrobiellum porotermitis. Next base: position 15,788 of record JAITQE010000016.1, on the reverse strand, counting down.
ATTTTGTCAAAATGGACCTTTAATAAATATTTTGCCGGCAGGCATACTTTACACGAAAGTTAAACCCGAAGACGTGAAAGAAATTTTAGAAAAAAGCGTTAAAAACGACGAGCTTATAGAGAAGCTCTGTTATCGCAACGGCAACGCGGTATGTAAAGGACAGGAAGAAATTCCTTTTTATCAAAAACAGCATAGAATGGTTCTTAAACAATGCGGCGTTATAGACCCTGAAAATATTAGAGACTACATAGCTAACGGCGGATATGCCGCTGCAAAAAAAGCCTATACTGAGATGACAGATAAAGAAGTTTGCGCCGTTGTTTTAGAATCAGGCTTAAGAGGGCGTGGCGGAGCTGGTTTTTTAACTGGAAGAAAGTGGGATATAACAAGAAAACAAGAAGGTTCAAAAAAATACATAATTTGTAACGGAGACGAAGGCGACCCCGGGGCTTTTATGGATAGAAGCGTTATGGAAGGAAATCCGCACAGCGTCATTGAAGGGTTGATAATAGCGGCAAAAGCAATGGGAGCCGACGAGTGTTACATATACGTAAGAACTGAATATGGTCTTGCGGTTGAAAGAATGAACAGAGCCGTAAAAGACGCTACAGATATAGGCGTTTTGGGAGAAAATATTTTTGGATCAAATCGTAACTTTAAACTTCATGTTATGGAAGGAGCCGGCGCTTTTGTCTGCGGCGAAGAAACAGCCTTAATAGCTTCTGTTGAGGGAAAACGCGGAATGCCGTTGCCAAAACCTCCTTTTCCAGCTCAAAGCGGTTTATGGGGAAAACCTACAGCTATAAACAACGTTGAAACGCTTGCCGCGGTCCCGATAATAATAAATTATGGGGCGGAGGAATTCAGAAAAATAGGAACTGAAAATTCTCCCGGCACAAAAACATTTGCGCTAACCGGAAATGTCGCAAACGCTGGTCTTATAGAAGTTCCTTTAGGAGCGACTTTAAAACGCATAATATTTGATATTGCCGGCGGCGTTACCAACGATAATGGGGAAGTTAAAGAAGACAACTTTAAAGCTGTGCAGATAGGCGGTCCGTCTGGAGGTTGTCTTACAAAAGAGCATTTAGACCTTCCGCTAGAATTTGAGTCGTTAAAAAAAGTCGGAGCGATGGTTGGTTCCGGCGGGCTTGTAGTTATGAGCAAACATAATTGTATGGTAAATGTTTCAAAGTTTTTTATGCAGTTTACCCAAAATGAATCTTGCGGTAAATGCGTTTTGTGCAGAGAAGGCACTAAGCAAATGCTTTTAATGCTTACAGATATTACAAACGGCAAAGCAAACGAGGAAACGCTTGTTCTTCTTGAGCAGCTTGCAAAAGCCGTTATGGCTGGATCTTTGTGCGGTTTGGGAAAAACTGCTCCTAATCCGGTTTTGTCTACGTTAAGGTATTTTAGAGACGAGTATGATGCTCATGTCAAAGACAAGAGATGTCCAGCTGGAGAATGCGTAAATTTACTGAGTTATACAATAACCGACAAATGCGTCGGTTGCGGAGTATGCGCGTCAAAATGTCCTGTTAAAGCAATTAGCGGCGAGAAGGGAAAAAACCACATAGTTGACGGTTTAAAATGCGTTAAATGCGGCGTTTGTATGGCTTCATGCAAATTCGGCGCTGTGGCAAGGGGTTAAACAAATGGAAAAACACCTAACCATAAACGGCAAAAAGGTTGAATTCACCGACGAGAGAAATCTGTTGGAAATTATCAGGAAAGAACATATAGAACTTCCAACGTTCTGCTATCATTCTGAGCTTAGTATTCATGGGGCGTGCAGACTCTGCATGGTGGAAGTTGCCGGAAGAGGCATAATGTCAGCGTGTTCTACTCCGCCTGAGCCTAATGCGGATATAAAAACAAATACCGAACGGTTAATAGAGATGAGAAAGATTACTGTAGAGCTTTTGCTTGCAAGCCATGACAGAGAATGCACAATGTGCGCTAAAAGCGAAAGCTGCAAACTTCAGTCTTTAGCAAGAAGGCTTGGCATAGAAGAAGTTAGATTTAAAAATATTGCTCGTAAAGAGCCTAAAGATGTTTCAACTTACGCTTTAGTAAGAGACAATGGTAAGTGTATTCTTTGCGGGGATTGCGTGAGATTTTGTGATGAAATACAAAGTATAGGAGCTTTAGGCTTTGTCGGGCGTGGTTCTAGGTCTAAAATCTGCCCGGCTTTTGAAATGGATTTAGAATCTTCGGAATGCGTTTATTGCGGGCAATGCTCAAGAGTGTGCCCAACAGGCGCAATATTGCCAAAAGCAGAATTTAGAGAAATATGGAAAGCTCTAAGCAATGAAAAGAAAAAAGTTATAATAGCCGTAGCTCCAGCGGTGAGGGCGGCTTTAGGCGAGGTTTTTGGCGTTACTGAAGAGAACGGAACGGAAATAGCCGGTAAAATTGTTACGGCTTTGCGAAGCATGGGCTTTGCAAAAGTTTTTGATATTTCGTTTACTGCTGACATGACGATTGTAGAAGAAGCGAATGAATTTTTAGAACGTTTAAAAAAAGACGACCATATGCCGATGTTTACTTCTTGTTGCCCGGCTTGGGTAAGATTTGTAGAACAATACTATCCAGACTTTATTAAACATCTTTCAACTTGCCGGTCCCCCCAAGGAATGTACGGTTCTATTGCAAGGAGAATAATGCCTGAAGTTTTAGGCATTTCAAAAGAAGAGTTGGTCGTTGTTTCCGTAATGCCGTGTACTGCAAAAAAATACGAAGCAAGAAGGGCTGAGCTTGCAAAGGACGGGGTTGTAGATATTGATTATGTTATAACCACTCAAGAGCTTGCTTTAATGATTGAAGAAGCGGGTTTGCATTTTACGGATCTCGAAGCTTCGGCATTTGACACGCCTTTGGGTTTTAAAACGGGCGGCGGCGTAATATTTGGCAATTCGGGCGGCGTTACGGAATCTGTTTTAAGAAATATCATGAACAGTAACGGCGATGAATCTGAAGAGTTTAATTTTGTCAGAGGCGAAAATGGCGTAAGAGAAGCAAAACTAAAAGTCGGCGGCAAAGAGCTTAAATTAGCTATTGTATACGGATTAAAAAATGCCAGAAGAGTTTTAAGGGATATTAGAGCCGATAAGAAAAGATACGATTTTGTTGAAGTCATGGCATGTCCGGGAGGGTGCGTTGGCGGAGCGGGGCAGCCTGTTTACTTGGACTTGGCTGTGAGAAAAAGAAGAAGCAAAGTTTTATACGAAAATGATAAAATTATGGAATTGCATAAACCTCAAGACAATCCGTATGTCCAAAAGATGTACAAAGATTATCTTGAAAAGCCTGGAAGTAAAAAAGCTCGTGAATATTTGCATACGAGCTATAAGTACAGAAAAAGATTTAAAGAGACTTTAGAAATTTTTAAATCTCCTTCAGACAAAGCTGTTAACGTAGAAGTGTGCGTAGGCAATAACTGTTTAAGAAAAGGTTCAAAAAAAATTCTAAAACGGATAGTAGAGGGCGACAAGTTTAAAGGCGCTGTAAATGCGCAGGCTTTAATATGTTTGGAGCGGTGTTCAAAGGGTCCTGTTGTAAAAATAAACGGCGAGACATTTGAACGTTGCGCTCCTGACGGCGTTGAAAATGCCGTAAAAGAAGAGCTAAAAAAATAAAGGAATCGGTATGAGCAGAGTGATGGGAGTTGACTACGGACTTAAAAGAATAGGTCTTGCCATGACGGATTTGTTGAGAATTACCGCAAGCCCTTTTGACACTATAGAAAGCGGTTCTCTTAAAAAAAATGCTGCAAAACTTTTGGAAATAGCCAAAGCCAACAATGTTTCTGTTGTTGTGTTCGGGCTTCCTATTAATATGAACGGCACGGAAGGCGAAATGGCTGAAACCGTCCGCAAAGCTGTTGATGAAATTAAAACTCTTTCTTCTGATGTTGAAGCGACTACTATTGATGAAAGGCTTACAACCGTTCAAGCTGAAAGAATACTTATAGAAGAAGGCGATGTCTCCAGAGAAAAGCGCAAAGGGCTTAAAGACAAGATAGCTGCCGCTCTAATTTTACAAACATACTTAGATGTAAATTGAATGTTAAGAATGAAAACAATTAGTTTTCAAAGAAAAAACTAGTTAAATCAACTAAGCTCAAAATCTAATAAATAATTAGCAAAATAGGACGAAATCGTTAAAACAAAAAAAGACCGGTAAAAACTTTTGCCAATCTCTTTTTTCGCAATTTTCTAAATCGTCCTTCAAAAATGACAGGAATATTTTCATACATAATATTGATTTGTTTTCCACTAGTATAGTAAGCGATACTGTATTTAGTGTATTACAACAGTAAACGCCCGCCTTTTGCGTTAAATCTAAAAACGCCTTTACAAAATAATATTTCAAAGTTCTAAAATGTCGTATATGTATATAACCAATACATATATTTGATGAAAGATAAAATGCTTTTTATAATGCTCATATAAACCACATATAACTAACAAACTAACTACTTTTTTCATGTTTAGAAAGCAAAGTATCTTTTTCATAATACTTAATATCATTGAGTTCATTGATGATATTAAGTGTAGGATATTAATAAGGTTATTTTTTTGCGAAATTTTTGTAAGATTTACTTTCTTTTTTAGTAAGGAAATACCTTGATTTTTATAGCTTTTGTTTTTACAATTAGGCATGATGGATGAAAGTAAAAGATAATATATGCATTATATAATTGACGGTTATAATGTGATAAATTCAAGCGGCGAATTTTCCGCTTCCTCATTGGAAGAAAGGAGAAATAGATTCGTTGAATTTATACAATCCGGCAGATCTAGCGGAAGTCTTAGAAATTCTGTTACGGTGGTTTTTGACTGCAAATCAAAAAATCCGTACGAAGCGGGCGAATATAATAAATCCCAAGTCGGCGACATTGAAATAATATTCAGCTGCGGTATTTTATCTGCCGACGATATTATTGCAGAACTTGTTGACGAATCTCAAAATCCGTACGAAATAACTGTTGTAACAAACGACAAAGGTCTCCGCAGGAGGACTTCTTCAGGCGGAGCTAAACATGAAACGGTTGAAACTTTTTTAGCTAAAGGTTTTAAAACAAAGAATATTAAAAGAGCAAAAGAGTATTTTGATAATAATGAAAAAGATATTATTAACAAGGAATTTATAAAACTGTGGCTAAAAAGATAGTTGTTATTATATCGGTCGTTTTTATAGTTTTTTTTACGGCATTTTTTTGCGTGGGCTTTATTGCCGCAACTGGAGGTAAAACTTCATTCGTTGCTGAAAAAGGAGAAAATTTTTTAGCAGTTGCCTCTCGTTTAGAAAAAGAAAATTTAATAATTTCAAAGAAATTATTTTTATTTTTTGTAAAACTTACAAATTCGCAAGGAAAGTTAAAAGCCGGTGTGTATGAGCTGTCAGGTAATGAGGGCATATTGGCAATCTTAAAAAAATTAAAGAGCAATTCCAAGAATTTTATTAGAATTACGATTCCGGAAGGAAACAATATAAAGCAAACAGCCGATATTATTGCCGATAAAGTAAAAATTGATAAAGATAAGTTTATTAGAATTGCGACGAACAGAAATTTAGAAGGATATCTTATGCCTGAGACTTATTTTATAAGTCCCGGAATTAGCGAAGAAGAATTGATTGACATGATGCGCGATGAGTTTAACAAAAAGATTAAGCCTGATATGTACAAAAGGGCAAAAGAGTTAAATGTTCCTTTAAAAGACATAATTACTATGGCGTCAATTATTGAAAAAGAAGCTGTTAAACCAGAAGAAAGAAGCGTTATAGCTGCAGTTTTTTATAATAGACTTAAAAAGAAAATGATGTTGCAATCTTGCACCACTGTTTTGTATGCTATGGGCGTTGTAAAAGATAAGCTTTCTTTGGAAGATACCAAGTTTAAATCTCCATATAATACCTATTTGCATTTTGGTTTGCCTCCGGGACCTATAAGCAATCCGGGAATACAATCAATAAAAGCTGCTCTATATCCGGCGGCGTCTGGCGTTTTGTATTTTGTTTCGGCTGGCGACGGCAGTCATTTTTTTGCCAAAACTTTTGCGGAACACGTAAAAAATAAACGGATTGCGAAGAATAAAAAATAGGAATTTGGCATGAAACAGAGAAAAGTATATTTGGACAATAGCTCTACCACTGCTGTTGCCCCTGAAGTTATAAAGGAAATGCGGACGTATTTTAGGGATATTTACGGCAATCCCTCAAGTTTTCATTTTTTCGGCAGGCAGGCAAAAACTGCTATTGACAATTCAAGAGCGAAAGTGGCGGAGTTGTTAAATGCAAGCCCTGAAGAAATATTGTTTACTGGTTGCGGCACCGAGTCTGATAATATTGCGATATTTGGCTTGTTAAACGCTTATGGCAAAAAAGGACATATTATCACTACAAGAATAGAGCATCACGCTGTTTTATACTCTTGCAAGCATCTTGAAAAAATAGGATATGAAGTTACGTATCTAGGCGTGGATAAAGATGGCGTTGTTTCTGTAGAGGATTTTAGAAAAGCCGTAAAAGAAGACACCGTTTTTGTAAGCATAATGCACGCCAACAACGAGGTAGGCGCAATTCAGCCTATAGAAATTATTGCTAACGAGCTTAAGAAAATCAATGAAACAAGAAAAAGTAAAATATATTTTCATACAGATGCCGTTCAGACTGCGGGCAAACTTCGTCTTGATGTTAAAAAATTGGGCGTCGATATGCTTGCTATGTCTGCCCACAAATTTAATGGACCTAAAGGTATAGGCGTTTTATACGTTAAAAAAGGCGTAAAAATATCTCCAATAACGTTTGGAGGTCATCACGAAAATGGACTTCGTCCTGGAACAGAAAATACCGCGTCTATAGTGGGTTGTGCGAAAGCTTTGGAAATATCTAACGCCGCTATTGAAAATAATGAGAAACATATTTTGTGTTTAAAGGAAAAGCTGAAAAAAGGTATTTTGGAAGTTATACCTGAAGCAACTGCGAATGGAAGCGGAGCGAGAGCGGTCTCAAATATTTTAAATATAAGTTTTAACTATATAGAAGGGGAAGCGTTGCTTCTTATGCTTGACATGAAAGGCATAGCTGTTTCAACAGGTTCTGCGTGCGCTTCAGGCTCGTCAGAACCTTCTCATGTATTATCGTCAATGCGCGTAGACCCTGTCGCGGCTCAAGGCGCTATACGTTTTTCTTTTGGGCGTTACAATACTGAAGAAGACGTCGAGTATGTTCTTAAAGTATTGCCGAAAATAGTGTCAGACTTGCGCTCTATGTCTCCTGTTTGGAATCAAAAGCGTTGAAACTTCCGCTCTTATCTGCAATAAAAATATTTGAGAAGGCACGTTAAAAAAAGTAGAATAGTTCCTGTATTTCTAATAATAGGAGGGCAGCTATGTACGTTGATTTTGCGTCAGATTGGCCGGCGTACTTGTTTATGGCGGCGTTTATATTTTTCTTTGCGTACATTATTATAATATCGGGAAAAAGTAGCGGGCGGGGAAAATAAAGAATAATTTTATTACGAATTTTCGGGGTGGGGGATTGAATGGCTGATAAGTTTTCTTTTGATATAGTTTCCGAAGTAAATATGATGGAAGTTGATAACGCCGTCAATCAAGCTCAAAAAGAGCTCGCGAACAGATTTGACTTTAAGGGAGGCAAATCTTCAATAGAACTTAACAAAAATGATAAAAAAATAACTCTTGTTGCCGACGACGATTTTAAAATGAAAGCATTGAAAGACATCTTAGAGGGGCGTTTTGCAAAGAGATGGGTTTCAATAAAAGCTCTTGATTATAAATCTCAAGAGAAAGCTTTTGAAGGATACATAAGACAGGCTGCGGAAATTATTTCTGGTTTATCTACGGATAAAGCAAAAGAGCTTGTAAAACTTATAAAAGATTCAAAAATAAAAGTTCAAACACAAATAGACGGTTCAAAAGTAAAAGTTATTTCTTCTAAAAAAGACGATTTGCAACAAGTCATAGCATATCTAAAAGAAGCGTCATTTTCATTGCCTCTTCAGTTTGTTAACTACAGATAAGGATGCTTGGATTCAAAAAATATTTCGGTATTTGTCGCGCAGATTGCTCGGACTATAAACAACTCTAAGCTTTATGAAAAACTTAAAGTTAAAGTTAAGATTGGCGAACTTTGAGCGGATGCTGGTAGATTTGGAAAGCGCGAGGAAGGAAATTCAGACTTTAAAAGAAGATACGGGTTCATGTCTTTAAAAAATAAAATTATAACTGTAATATGCGAAAAAATTGTTTTTCCAGGAAGATCTCTTTGCAGATGCGATGACGGAATTGCGTTGTTTGCCGAAGGACTTCTTCCCAATGAACGCGCAGACGTGTCGGTGATAAGGGATAAAAAGTCGTTTAGGGAAGGATTAGTAAAAGAAATTACTTCTAAGTCTTCCGAAAGGACGTTTCCTCTATGTCCGTCTTTTGGGCTATGCGGCGGTTGTTCTTTTCAAAATATTTCGTATGAAAATCAAATCAAATATAAACAAGCGTATGTTTCGGAACTTTTAGATTTCACAGGCGTTAATATTTCTGAAATTTTAACAAGTCCAAACATATGGTTTTACAGAAACAAGATGGAATTTAGTTTTTTTAACTCTTATAAAGACGGTTTGGTCGATGGCGATTTTAAAACGTATTTAGGGCTTCACCGCAGAGGAAGCTTCAATAAATATATATCTGTTCCTCCGTGTTTTATAGCGGATAAAGATTTTTTACGTGCGGCGGAAACAGTGAAAATTTTTGCTAATAAAAATAATATTCCGGCGTATAAAAATAAGACGCATGAAGGATTTTTTAGACATTTAGTTTTGCGCAAAGCCGCAAACAATAATCAATTCCTTATAAATATAGTTACAAATAATACCGATCAAGAGCAGTTGTTTTTAGAGCCTCTTGTAAAAGAACTAGCAGAGTTCGTAGACAGCGTTTATTTGACGATAAACGGAAGAAAGTCGGATGCTGTGGTATCTGATAGGACTACTCTTGCGTATGGGAAGCCGTACATTACAGAAAAACTTACCGTCGGTGGAAAAGATTATTTTTTCAACATCTCGCCGTTTTCCTTTTTCCAAACAAATTCAAAAGGAGCGGAAGTTTTGTATAATGAGGTTTTGAAGCTGCTAAGCCCGTCCAAAGAATACGTTTTGCTTGATTTATACTGCGGTACGGGCGCAATCGGCATTTCTATGGCTCATAATGTAAAAAAGATCGTTGGAATAGAACAGGTTGAGCAGGCTATTGAAAACGCCAAAGAAAATGCTACGGCAAATAATATTTCTAACGCTGAATTCTACGCAATGACCGCAGAGCAATGGGTTAGCGAAAACGGGTCAACATTTGACGTTATAATTGTAGATCCTCCGCGGAGCGGTCTTACTAAAGACGTTATAAATTTCTTGTTGGACTCAAATGCTAAGAGAATAGTTTACGTTTCTTGCAATCCTTCTACTCTTGCTAGAGATTTGCAAATTATAATTGAAAGGTGTACTATATATAAGGTCAAACAGATTGTTCCGGTTGATATGTTTCCGCAGACATACCATGCGGAAACTATTGTTTTGTTGGAGCTTGCGTAGCTAAGAGCGCAAGATAATTATTGGAGAAAATTTTTTATGAAGAAGTTTAGATTCTTGTTTGTTTTTACATTTTGTTTTGCTGCAAGTTTTGCTTACGGAGAGATGTTAACAATTGACGGCTATCTGAATATGGTTGCTAAAAATAATAGCGATTTGAAATCCATTCAAGCAAGTATTGACGCGGTAAAAGGCAAACTTGCCGAGATAGAAATGGTGTACGCATATTCTCTTAGCGTGGGCGTAAGTTACAGCGATGATAAAAGCGGTAGACCTTATAATCAGCTTGCCAAATTTAATGAAGCGTCAAATTGGAATTACGACGCGTCTCTAAATAAACAATTTGGAACCGGAACGCAATTTTCTTTAGGAATTAATGGGATTTATGGGACTTATGATTATGTTTCCGGCGGGGCGCTTGGCGAGCCTCGCTATAACGTAAGCGATGTCGCTCCTTTTGTCAGAGTGCAGCAGTCTCTGTGGAAAGATATAAACGGCGGCTCTACAAAAGCAATCCTTGCCAAACAAAAAGCAAGCGCAAAATCAGCCCTGTATTTATTGGAATGTAAAAAACAAAAACTTTTATTAGATGCGAAAATATCTTATTGGAACTTGTCCTATGCAAGAACTGTAATAGATTTTAGAAAAGTATCGTTTGACAGAAAAAAAAGGCTTTTGTACTGGAATCAAAGAAGATACAATATGGATTTGGCTGAGAGATCCGATTTGCTTCAGGCGCAGGCGGCGGTAAAGTCTGGCGAATTGAATTTAAAACTTGCTTATGAAGACGAAAATAGAGACAACAGAACGTTTAACCAGTTCTTAAATATTAAAGACGATAGAGTAAGGTATGACGTTGAGAAATTTGAAGATAAGGGTAATTCGTTTAAAATTGACAGGACTCTTACAAAGAAAGGCGCAAGAGCTGACGTTCTTGCGGCTTTGGAAGACATAAATACCGCTTTGTATGACCAAGAAGCGTCTCAAAGAAGCCGAGGGGCTGAGTTGATTTTAGAAGGTAAATATTCCGTTAACGGCGTTGAACAATCTTCAGGCAAATCTTTTGATCATGTAAAAAACGGCGACAGACCGTCCTATTCCTTAGGTTTGAAATATGCTCTGCCGTTAGACTTTAAACTTAGAAAAGCCATAGATAAAGGTTATGAAGCCGCAAGAGTTTCTGCCCAGACAGCGGCTGAAAGCGCAGTTGTAAAAGAAAACAACGATTGGATTCAGTTGGTTGACAATTGGAATAATGCAAGAATAAGGATGGACCTTGCCGTTGAAGTTGAAAAAATACAAAAGCAGCGTTACGAAGAAGACAGAAGTCTTTTAAAAAAAGGAAGAGCTACTACGTATATGGTTTTGAAGAGCGAAGAAGATTTGGACTCTGCCGCTCTTAATGTTTTTAAAGGCATACTGGAGCTTATTCAAATAAATGAGCAAGCAAAAGCTTTTTACAGCGGCGTTAACGAAGTTTTTTAATTTAAAAATAAAAAATACAAGGTAGAAAGTTATGAATTTGGCAAGATTATCAATTAAACGTCCGACTTTTATTTTCGCTTTACTTATGACGCTTATTATTTTAGGGTTTGTTTCTTTGAGCAAGCTAAGCGTAAGAATGTTTCCTGATGTTGAATTTCCTTACGTGGTTATAGTTACAACTTATAAAGGAGCGGGCGTTGCGGAAATTGAGCAGCTTGTTACAAAGCCTGTTGAAGACGCTTTGAGCGGAGTAGCTGGTCTTAAACATTCTTATTCCACAAATCAAGATAACGTTTCAATAGTTTTCGGCGAGTTTGAACTTACAAAAAATCCAGATGTTGCGGCTCAAGAGGTAAGAGATAAAATAGGGCGGATAAGAAATGATTTGCCTGAAGATATAGACGCTCCTTTGATAATAAAAGTGGATATGAACTCAATGCCTATAGTAATGTTGAGCTTGAAATCCGAAGGCATGAGACCGAAAGAATTGTATGACTTTGCAGATGATATAGTTTCAAAAGATTTAGCGCAGGTTTCGGGAGTTTCTCAGGTAAACATAATAGGCGGCTCCAAAAGAGAAATTCACATAAACGCTGACAGGAGAAAACTTAAAGAACATGAGCTGACTCTTACCGCTTTGGCTACTAGAATTAAGTCTAACGCTTTAAATATCCCAGCAGGAAAAGTAAATAGAGGTAGTAAAGAAATATCTTTTAGAACTATGGGCGAGTTTAAATCTGTAGAGCAGATAAACGATGTAGTAGTAAATTTCATGGGCAACGATAAGCCTGTTGTCGTGAAAGACGTTGCAAAAGTTAGCGACGGCGTAGTTTCGGAAGTTTCAAGAGCAAGGCTTGATACCAAAGAAAACGGCGAAATAATATATCAACCGTCTCTCTTGCTTGCGGTTTACAGACAGGCTAAAGGAAACGATGTGGCTGTCTCCGATGGAATAATAAAAGGAATGGCTCAAGCCAACGAAAAATATAAAAAATATAACGGCAGTCCTAAGCTTACGCTTATTTCCGATCAAGCGCGCGGCGTAAGAATGAATATTGAAGACGTAAGGTCTACAATAATAGAAGGCATTTTTCTTGCAATAGTTGTGGTTTATTTCTTTTTGGGAAGCTGGCGTTCTACTCTTATAACGGCTTTGGCTTTGCCCAATAGCTTGATAGGCTCTTTTGTGTTTATGTATGCTTTCGATTTTAGCTTGAATGTGCTTTCTTTAATGTCTTTATCTCTTGCCGTAGGTTTGCTGATCGACGATGCTATTGTCGTCTGCGAAAATATTTTTAGGCATTATGAAGAAGGGTCAAACCCAATAAAGTCAGCAATTGACGGTACTAATGAAGTTACTTTGGCCGTTATAGCCACAACAAGCACAGTTATAGCAGTGTTCTTGCCAGTTGCTTTTTTAAGCGGAATAATGGGAAGGTTTTTTAAAGAATTCGGATTAACCGTAGTATTTGCAATGATTATTTCTGTTATAGACGCTTTAACAATAGCTCCTATGCTTTCAGCTTACATTATTCCTGACCACGATAAAGCTAAAGCCGACAAAAAGTCAAAATTCAAACAAATCGGCGACTTTGTTGTAAAAATTTTCAGACGGGTTACTGTGGATTGGTTTAACTCGGTCTTTGCTTTTTGTGAAGATATATATAAGGTTCTCATAACGTTTATAGTCAAAAAAGATGTGTTAAATATTCCTGTTAAATTGGCTGGTAAACAAAGACATTTTATATTAAGTTGGAAATTTGCGACATTAATTATTTCTTTGATTGTTTTTATTTCCACTATAGGCATAGCAAAAAAGTACATTAAGACAACATTTATGCCTGCTTCGGAATGGGGCGAGTTTAATATTAACTTAACCGCAGAGCCGGGAACTTCATTGGATCAAATGGATAAATATGCCAGAGATATAGAAGATATAGTTATGAGCGATTCCGATATTGAGCTTGTTTCTTCAACCATAGGGGGAGGCGATATGTTTTCTAACCTCTCTAATCATGCAAGTATTTATGTCAAAATGGTTCCAAATGAATCTAAGAGTGCCTTTATTACAAAGTTGTTTGGCGAAAAAGAAAAGTTAGAAAGTTCTGTTAAGAGAACGCGCACTACTTCAGAAATGAAAGATTATTTGAGAAAAGCGCTAAACGATAAATACGGTAATGAACTTGAAATTTCAATAGTAAGGCGGTCGCTTGGCGGAGGAAACCAAAGTGAGTTTGTAGTTGAGCTTAGAGGCGCAAATATTGACGTATTGTATGGCGCGGCGCAACAGCTTATTAAGAGATATAGAGGTATTCCGAAGTTTGTTGACGTACATTCCAATTATAAGCCCGGAAAACCTGAAGTCCGTATTGAGCTGGACACCAAGAAAATGGAAAAGTACGGCGTAAGCTCCGTGATTGTAGGAAGCGAAGTAAGGGCTATGATTGATGGAGCTTTAGCTGGCAAGTACAGAGAGCATGGTCTTGAGTACGATATAAGAGTTCAATACGAAGATAGCGAAAAAGATATCGCCAAGAGTTTTGACTCTATATATGTAAATAATGTTAATAATAAACTTATAAGGCTTAAAAATGTAGCTTATACAAAGTTGTCGGCAGGTCCGACGCAGATATTTAGAAAAGACAGAACTCGTTACGTTACTGTTGAAGGAAACGTCGCTTCAGGCGGAGCGATAGGCGAAATACAAAAAGACGCGGTAATGATATTTAACGAATTGAAGTCCGACCCTCAAAATTCTGATAAATATAAAAATATAGTTTTGAATTTATCGGGCAATGCCGAAGATATGAAAGATATGTTTAAGAGCATAATAATAGCCGGCGCTCTTTCAATAGCGTTCATATTTATGGTTCTTGCAAGTTTATATGAATCTGTAATAACGCCCTTTACAATTATGACGGCTCTTCCTCTTGCAATTATCGGCGGGATTATTGCCTTGTTGATATCTCGTCAGCCTATAGACATGTTTACAATGATAGGCATGATAATGTTGCTTGGAATTGTGGCAAAGAATTCTATTCTTTTGGTTGACTATGCTCAACAACAAATGAGAGCGGGGTTGGATATAGACGATTCAATAATAAAAGCGGGAAACATAAGATTTCGCCCTATACTTATGACTTCTTTTGCTCTTATTGCGGGAATGCTTCCTACTGCTTTGGGTCTTAGCGAAGTAGGTCATTTTAGAAGAGGTATGGGTATTGTCGTTATCGGCGGAGTAATAAGCTCTACAATACTTACGTTGATAGTGATCCCGTCAATATTTGAGTATATGGATAAAATTAGACGCTTCTTTCGTAAAAGCGCAGGCAGGCCTGATAAAAGAATGGCGGACTATAGTGACGCGGAGCTGAAAGAAAAAGATTTATAACTTTAAAAATTTATTTTTGATTTTTGCAAATTAGTAATATACAATACGGATAAGTTTTTTCTTGCCTGCGTTGGAGGATGGGTCTTAGCTTTAGAAACATAGCGTTAAAAGAGGCTTAGCTGGGTTTTAAATAGCAATTAGGTTTGCCGCAGAGAATTGATTTAGTAAAGTTTTATTTTTTCTTCAAAGGAAAGAAGAATGAAGTTGGTCGCTAGTCCAAAAAAAGAAGGGGGAATGAAATGAAAAGGATTATCGCATTATGTTTAATCATTTTTTTAAGTTTCAGTTCGGGGGCAAACGCGTGGTGGGAGCTGGAAGAATTTCGTACCGAGTTAGAGCGCAGATTAAATGAAAAGAGGATTGGAGACGAAGAGTTTATCCAACCGCTACAACGAATTTTAGGCGCGCCCGAAGCAATAGAAGCAGTGCGGGGGAGGGATATTGACGCGTTGAACGACATAATGCTAACGCAACTTGTGCATATGATGCCGAAGCAAGCGCATGATGTTGCGGAAGTATTGCAAGAAGTGATGGACGCCGCCGACCCAATACCGGGTCCCGTCGCGGCGGGCAGAGGCGACGACGCTCCTGAACCTGTAAGAGCTGGGGGACAGATTGCGTCACTTATAATCTACGACGTGATTAAAGATATAGCTCCAACCCTCGCTGAGAGGATTTATACTTATGCGGAAGGAGACAGGCAACCCCTTTTAGAGCAACACGACAGAAGGCGGACGGAAGTTGTTGCGCGCATTCAAAAATATTTAGAAAATCCAGGAAATCACTACGCAATTCTTCACGGCGACGTTGACCATTTTATAAATGACGTTTTTCCGACTAGCGTTAGCCGAGACATTTCACCATCAGAGCGGCGTCATTACGAGAGACTGGTAGGACAGATAAAAATACACGCCTACGAAGAACAATCGCGAAGACGAAAAGAGGAAGCTAGCGAACGAGCCGCTGGCGCAGAGCGAGCTAGAAACGCAAGAACGCCCGAAGAAGCGTACAGGCAAGCCTTAACGCCACGACAGCTTTTTAGTTTGGGCATAAACAAAGGTCTTGCCGCTTGGCAACGCTTAGTTAGCTCGCAAGACAACGCTGGAATAAACCTAGACGACCGCCAAAAAATGTTTTACGAGGACAAGCTGCTAGCCTACGCCCGCGACCCAGCTAACTACCAGCATATGCGCGATTTAAACGGACAGCATTTGAAAGCTTACATGGAAGCGCAACATCCGAGTTCGCCCAATGGACAAGTTCCCCAGATAAAATTGACGGTTAGTGATTATCGGGATTTACTAG
>JAITQE010000010.1 GCA_031289055.1 Candidatus Endomicrobiellum porotermitis | reverse complement strand
AAACTCATTAATTTTAACTATCTTATTTTTGCTTCGCAGTTTAATGATAATTTTACAGCAAAAACTTGTTTTCCATATTACTTACGGCAGTAACGCGTCTTTCAAATTCTCTATCATCTATAATGCTCTCTTGCAAAAATTTTTCAAATCTACTTAACTTAACTCATCTTTGTGAAAAGTAAAAACGTCCTCATATGCGGTTATCATTCTCTTCAAATCACCTTTTCTCACATACCAACCTATTCCATCTACAAAACCTAAATATTTGTTTTAAATTTTTTGATATATTCTCTAAAATATCTATATTCAAGTTTAAAGAAAATGTTTTTACTTTGCCAATGAGTTGACAAAAAGGACTTATATCAACAGAAATAGTTATTGCATCGCAGTGAAGCGGACGATAAAATAAACATTTCCCTTGCTACCGTATTCAAATTAGCCCAAAACGCTCATAAACTATTTGAAAGTTCGCGCCGCGAGCAAAAAAGACAACTTTTGTAAACTCCGACGGCTGGACTCGAACCAGCAACCGATCGGTTAACAGCCGATTGCTCCACCATTGAGCTACGTCGGAATTAGGCGTTTGCTTAAACGACAAACAATATTATAGCTATTTTTTTTAATTTGACAAGATAGCGTGATTTTAATATCATTTAAATATAAAGGTATTTGGTTGTTCAATTGCCGATGTAGCTCAGCTGGTAGAGCAGCGGTTTTGTAAACCGCAGGTCGTAGGTTCAAATCCTATCGTCGGCTATTTTTGCTGTTTTTATAACCAAATAAAGCAGAACTGCTGCGTCTCGTGAATTAAAAAATTCTTTAGCGGGT
Source organism: Candidatus Endomicrobiellum porotermitis (assembly GCA_031289055.1). Classification (GTDB taxonomy): domain Bacteria; phylum Elusimicrobiota; class Endomicrobiia; order Endomicrobiales; family Endomicrobiaceae; genus Endomicrobiellum; species Endomicrobiellum porotermitis. The sequence continues at coordinate 29,059 of JAITQE010000010.1, read as the reverse complement.
CTTAAAATACCATATACTTGCTATGAAAACTTTAGATAAGACCAAAATCTATAATGAAATCAAGATGCTAAATCTTCTTGAAACAGAAACAGACAATCTTTTAGTTAAAATTGTCAACATGGCTCAAGGAAGGTTCAATAGTTTACGATAGAATTGCCTAAATCGTCGTAGGCATATAAAATGGAAAAGAAAATATTTTCATCAAACAGAAAGGCTTATTATAATTACGAAATACTTGAGAAACTTGAAACGGGAATTGTCTTGTCCGGATACGAAGTAAAATCAGTAAGACGGTCAAATATAAGTCTTGTTGACGGTATTGTCAAATTTTCAAACGGGGAAGCTTTTATTGAGAACGTTTTTATCGCTCCGTACGAACAAATATCCTCGCATATTGCGGATTATGACTCTACGAGAAAAAGAAAACTTTTAATGCACAAATCTGAAATCAACAGAATGTATGCGAAAATTAAAGAAAAAGGTCTTACCGTTGTTCCTCTGGAAGTTTATATTGGCGGCAATGGAAAAGTGAAGCTTTTTATAGGACTTGCCAAAGGCAAAAAGTCTTATGACAAAAAAGAAGCCATAAAGAAAAAAGATATTGCTAGAGAAATGGCAAAAGGATATTAAGTCTCGTCTCTAATCATATGAACAAATCTCAAATAATTTCCGTTCAAGCTTCCGCAGGTTCTGGCAAGACGTACAATCTTGCAAAAAGGTATATTGATCTGTTGTTTAATTCTGGCGAAAACGTAAATATAAAAAATATTATAGCGGTCACTTTCACAAATAAAGCGGCTGTTGAAATGAAATACAGAGTTATAAGTTATCTTAAAAAAGCCGCGTTGGAAGAAGATTCCGACGGTTTTTTTTGCGATTTAAATTTATCAAAACAAGAAATTGCTCAAAAAAGTTTAGCTATTTTAAAGACAATTCTCTCCTGTTACGACGACTTTAACATAAGCACCATAGATAGCTTTAAAAACCGCATATTAAAATCCTGCGCGATGAGTATTGATATTTCTCCAAATTTCACAATTGAACAAGATTATTCGGATAGCCTCGCATTTGCATTGGAAGCGTTTCTGCAAAAGACTCGAGAATCTAAAATTTTGGAAGAAATGGCTTTAAAATGCGTATCTCAATATCTTATGAAGGATTCCGGTTGGCTTCCCAAAGAGAGCATATACGGAGAGATTTTAAAGGTTTTTAATAAATCGGGCAATTTGGGAAAAGATATATTTTGCGGCAATGATATAAACTTTAGAGACGAAGCGCTTTCTGCGGCGGAAGCAATTGTAAATAAAATTAAAGAGTTTTCAAAATTTCTTCTTAAATTAAAATTAAATGCGCATTATTGCAAGGCAGTCGCTAAAGCTTTGGATGCAGGTTCAAAGTTGTTTATAGCGGCAAATGATATTCCGGCAAGATTTAAATATGAATGTCTTGAATACTTAAAAGATTCTCCAAAATCTGACGGAGCTGAAAGTTTGTGGTCTGAAATTCATAAAGATATTCGTTCTCTATGCGAAGTTTATATTAAAAACTACTATGGCATTTATTCGCAGATATACTCGGAAGTCGTTTTGGAATTTAATAAACAGTCAAAAAAAGACGGCGTTGTTTATTTGAATGAAATAAACAAAAAAACTGTTAATTATTTTGAAAATGAAAATAACATAATGCCTGAAATATATTACAGATTATCTGAGAAATACAGACATTTTTTAATTGACGAATTTCAAGATACAAGTATCGTCCAGTGGGCTGGAATTAAAAGATTTTTGGAAGAAAGTTTGGCTGGAGGCGGAAGTTTCTTTTTTGTAGGAGACGTAAAGCAGTCGATTTACTCTTTTAGAGGCGGCAGTCCAGAATTGTTTGATTCTATTGCAAATGAATTTTCTTCAGCCGAGATAGAAAAAAAATATTTAAACCAAAATTTCAGAACAGGGAAAGTTATAGTTGAGTTCAATAATAAAATTTTTTCCCAAGAGAATATTAGAAGATTTTTTAATGATTTTTGCGAGAAAGAGAAAATTGAAACAGATTGTATAAAGATGATAGAAGCATACGCTTCTTCTAAACAAGAAGCGCAAAAAGACGGGGGGTATGTTGAGATTAGCTCAATCTGTAAAGACTGCGAGGACGTTGATGAAGAAATAGAACGTAAATTTATATCTTGCGTTTCTCAGGTTGCGGAAAGATATAAATCCGGTGATATAGCCGTTTTATGCAGGTCAAACGAGGAAATAGTTAAAGTTAGTTTATGGCTTTTAGAAAACAAATATGAAGTTGAATCTTCTCAAACTTTGAATATAAGAAATAACGGCGTTATAAAACAGATTGTTTCATTGCTTATGTTTATTAACTCTCCTATAGACGCTTTATCGTTCTCATCTTTTTTGATGGGAGATATTTTTTCTAAAGTCTCGGGGGTTTCCCATGAAGAAGAGGCAAAATTTATTTTTAACTGTAAATCAGCCGTTAAGAAAAAAACTCTTTATAAAGCTTTTAGAGAAAAATATGAAAATTTGTGGAATGAATATTTTGAAGAGTTTTTTGTAAAAGCCGGGTTTGTCCCGGTTTACGAACTGACTCTTTCTATATTGGAAAAGTTTAAGATTTCGCGATTTTGCGAAGCGAAAGCTTTCGTAATGCAGTTCCTTGAGATTATAAAAGATTTTGAGATTCAAAAGCCGGGACTTAAGAATTTTTTGGAATATTTTAGAAATCTTGACGACGACAAGAGCGAACTCTACGTAAAAAATTCTTTTGGCAACGGTATAAAAGTTATGACGGTCCACAAATCTAAAGGATTGGAATTTCCCGTGGTTATAGTTCCTTATCTTAGACTTTCTTCAGAGTCTATAAGAAATCCTTATTTTGACGACTCTGGAGAAAAAATAAAATTGTTAAATATAACAAAAAGTCTTTCCGGCTTTTCGCTAAAGGCGAAAAAGATATACGAAAAAGAAAAATTGAATTCGCTGCTTGGAGAACTTAACGTTTTGTACGTTTCAATGACAAGAAGCGAATATGAATTTTACGCAATAGTTCCTCCAAAAGCCAAGCAATCAAATAATTTAATACTACGGTTGTTTTCCGGAGTTGCCGAGGAAAATTTTTCTCTTGGGATTAAACAAAAATATCCCGTCTGTTATAATGCTGAAGAAAATTTGATATCGGACTCATATGTATCTTCAGAATACAAGGATACGCATAAATATCCTATAATTCCCCAAAAAGCGGTTTTTGATATTACAGAAACAAGAAAAAAAGGAACAATAATTCACTACGCTTTGTCAAAAATTATAACGGTTAAAGATAAAGATATAAACGATGTTATTAAAGAAGCGATATTTTTTACCGAGACAATGTTTCCTTTTGAAGATGTGGAATTTGCAAGAGAGAAGTTGAAAAAACTGCTTTCTTCAAAGGAAATTTTGGATATGTTTTCATATGAAAAACATAAAGTCTTTAATGAAAAAGAAATTGTAAACTGTTTGGGAGAATCTTTTAGAATAGACAAACTTATACTTGATGACGATAGGTCGCTAATACTTGATTTCAAAAGTTCAATTTATGACGAAGATGAAAATAAAAAACAGTTAGAAAATTATATTTCTTTGCTTGCGGAAATATATCCCGATAAAAAATCTTTTGCTTATATTATAGATATAGATAAAAATTTATTGGTGAAAATATGTTAGGAAAAATAATAAACGTAGATTCCAGTCGGAATATAATTGATTTCGCTGCGGATTATATTTTGGAGTCTAAGAAAAAGATTGCCGTTATAAGCGGAGGAAGAAGACCTTTCCTTTTTATCAAGAGGAAACTTGCGCAAGAACTTAGCAAAGCTTTTTTTGCTCCAGATTTTTATACCAATGATGAATTTATCGAACAATTTGTTTTTGAAAAATTTGGTCTTACAAAGATTCCAGATATTGAAGCCGCGTATATGATTTACGAGATTGTCAAAGACGAGCTTCCTCATCTTTTAAAAGAAGCTCGTTCTTTTGCGTCGTTTTTGGAATGGGCGCAAGAAATTTTTTCTTTTATAGAGCAATTGGACTTGGAAGATGTGTCTGAAGAAAAACTTAAAGCCGTGAAAGCAAATGCTGAAATCGGTTACGACGTGCCTGAAAATATCAACAATTTGCTAAAGAATATTTTTAAAATAAGAAAAAGTTTTCGTGAGAAATTGGACAAATCTTTTTTAACAACAAAAGGTTTCAGTTTTATTAAAACCGCTCAATCAAATGATCAAGGTATTGCCGAGAATTTTGACGAAATAATATTATTGACGCCTTTTTATCTGCATAAAACGGAAATCAAAATTTTTAAAAAGATTTATGATGCGGAGAAGCTGTCCGTAATTATTCAAGGAAACCCCAAAGAGTACGGCGTTTTGGAAAGTTTATACCAAGAGTTTGGCGAACCTATTCCAAACATAAAACCGCAGAATAATAGTTACGATTTGAATATATATTCGGCGGTTGACGATCAATCTCAAGGAAGTTTGTTGAAAAATTTGATTAGTTCGTATTCTGAAAATGATCTGGATAAGACCGTAGTAGTGGTTGCCGATCCAAAAATGCTGCAGTCTGTGGTGTCTGAGATTTCAATAGTTGCCGACAAATATAACGTGTCCGCAGGCTGCCCCGCTGAAAAAACCACCGTATTTTCTCTAGTAAACGAAATTGTAGAAACGCAACTTTCAAGAAGAGGAAAATATTATCGTTCAAAAGATTTTGTAAAAGTTTTAACGAATCCGTTTTTTAAAAATATGAGGTTTTTTGGAAAGAGCGCAATATCAAGAATTGTCGCGCATAAAATTGAAGAAGCTTTAAACCCGGACTCAAATAAACGGTTAAGCGGAAAAATGTTTGTTTCTTTCAAAGAAATAATTGAAGATAAAGAGCTTGTTGGCGATATAGAAAAGAACATAACCGGCGCATGGGAATATTTACGTTCTGAAAAAATTATAAAAATCTTAAATGAAATTTTTAAAGATTTTTTTGCGTCTTGGGAAAGAATAGAAAGCTTTGCCGATTTATCTGATGTTATTTTTAACTTTTTAAACAAACTGTACAGTATGTCTGCGGTCGGAAGTTATCCGTTAAATATAGAAGCTATGGACATTCTTTTGTCCATGTCTAAGGAAATGAAATATGGCGAAGTCGCTAAAGCAAAATTTACATACGAAGAGATATTTGCCGTTTTTAAGAAACTTATAAAAAATAAAAGAATATCTTTGCCGGGGTCCCCTTTGAAAGGATTGCAAGTATTGGGACTTTTAGAATCAAGAAATCTTTTCTTTGACAATGTTTTTATAGTCGGAATGACGGATTCGGCGATCCCTGCCGTAAAAAAAGACTATTCTTTAGTTCCTAAAGACATAATGTACGCTTTAGGAATTGAGATGACGCGTAAAGAATATGAAATACAAAAATATCACTTTAACAGACTTATCGCTGGAAGTAAAAAGTTGAGTCTTATTTATCCAAGCAATGATAAAGAAGAGCGAAGCAGATTTATAGAGTCTATTATATGGGAAAGACAGCTTGAAAACAGGGACTTAAACGCTCTAAAAGTAAATAGATTTGTTTTGCCTAAGTTCTCAATGAAGAAAACGTTTAAACAGAAATACGCAAAAACCGAAGAAATTAAAAAATATCTAAAGAGTAGTCCGTATACTTACAGTAAAATAGATTCTTATTTAACGTGCAGATTAAAATTTTATTTCCAATATGTGTTGTCTCTTGACCATAACGCCGAAATCGGCGATGATCTTGATGGAGCGGACGTAGGTAATTTTATACATGATTTTCTAAAAGACATTTTTCATGAAAATCTTGGGCATGAAGAATTGCAAACAGAAAAGTTTGAAAAAGATTTTTTTGAGGAACTTAAGAATAAATTTAATTCTTCACCTTGTTTTTGTTTTAGAGAAGACGCGTTTCTTATAAGAGAAGTATTCAATGGCAGAATGAAAAAGATTTTGGAAAAAGAAAGACAAAGAGAGTTCAAAAGAGTTTATGCCCGCGAAAAAGAATATAATTCAATTATTCAAACGGATTCTGGAAAAATATATAAATTAAATTGCAGAATAGACAGAATAGACACTAATGGCAAAGAGTTTATGATATTTGATTATAAAACAGGACATATGCATGAAAATATTATTTCAAAAAATCGTTTTGATAGACTGAATTTTAACAGGCAAGAGATAAAGAAAGCTGTGAAATCTTTGCAACTTCCTTTATATAAGCATGTTTTTGAAAAGGAAACAGGATTAAAAGTTTTACAATGCGGCCTATATAACGTAAAGAAAGCCGAAATTACAGATTTTCCATCGGAACAAGACATATACGAAAAATGTATAGACATAGTAAGGTTTTTGCTTAACGAGATAAATTCCGGCGATTATTTTACTTTTGACGAAGAAGATGAAACCAACTGCAAAACTTGTAGATATTTCTACATATGCAGATAAAATTTGTACGGAGTTATTGCATAACGTTGATTTATGAGTTGGTATCCGTCCCTCAGTTTTCTTGATTGTCGGATTGTTGTATGGATTTTTGAAGCCTTTCAATTTCTCCCTGAGTTTATCGGATAGATAACCCCTTTTAGCTTATTGCAAAAGCATATAAAGATCCAAATCCAGCTACGACTGCGCTTGCGCCTGCGCCCATAAACATACCTTTAATTCCGCTCCCTGCATATGCCCTGCCGCTAATCCACAAAGTGTTCCTAAAAAAGGTGATAACCAACGGCAAATTATCATAGCTTTTACTTTAGGGTTACGACGCTGTGAAATTAGTAATAATAATCCTACCGTTCCTACATATCCTCCCGCAAATATTCCTGCAAATAGTCCTAAAGTTCCTCCTAATAATGTTCCTCCTATTGTTCTTTTTTTCTGCGGTTGCTCTGCGTCTCCGTCTCCGTCTCCGTCTTGACAAAATCCTTTCATAGGCGTAAATAGCAATGTTAAAACGACTAATAAACTTAAAATCTTTTTCATATAACCTCCTAATAACCTCAAAATTTTTATACTCCTAGTATAATTTTTTTTCAGCGCTTTTGTACATTTTGTGTGAAAATATTGTGAAACAAAAAGACATGCAAAAATTTGTGTACAAAAAAAATAAAATTTGATACAATGCTAACAAAGATTTGCGTACAAAAAGAATAAAATTTGATATAATTCTGAGTTGCAAAAATAAGGAAATATCGGAGTTCTTATGAGAAGCGATCAAATAAAAAAAGGCGCGGTTAGAGCGCCAAACAGATGTTTGCTGTATTCTACGGGTATAAGCCCTAGAGATTTAAACAAACCTTTTATAGGAATAGCTTCGTCTTTTACGGATTTAGTTCCAGGACATGTCGCTATGAGAGATTTGGAAAGATATATAGAAAGAGGTATAGCGGCAGGAGGAGGCGTTCCGTTTATTTTTGGCGCTCCTGCGGTGTGCGACGGTATAGCTATGGGACACAGCGGTATGCATTATTCTCTTGGCTCAAGAGAAATAATTGCCGATTTAGTTGAGATCGTTGCAAACGCCCATATGCTTGATGGTCTTGTTTTGCTTTCAAACTGCGATAAGATTACGCCTGGTATGTTGATGGCAGCCGCCAGACTTAATATATCTGCCATTGTTGTTACGGCAGGCGCTATGATGACCGGCATGTACGACAAAAAAAGACGTTCAATGGTAAGAGACACATTTGAAGCTGTAGGTCAGTTCCAAGCTGGCAAAATTACCGAGCGGCAGCTTGGAGAGTTGGAAATGGCCGCATGCCCCGGAGCGGGCGCTTGTCAGGGAATGTACACGGCAAACACCATGGCGTGTTTAACCGAGACAATGGGAATGTCTTTTCAAGGGTGCGGAACTGCTTTGGCCGTAAGCGCAAAGAAAAAAAGAATTGCATATGAGTCGGGAATAAGAGTAGTTGAGCTTGTAAAAGAAAATATTAAACCCCGAGATATTTTAACTTTAGACGCTTTTAAAAATGCGATTACCGTTGATATGGCTTTGGGCGGTTCTACAAACACGGTTTTACATCTTCCAGCCATAGCTAATGAGGCTGGAATAAAATTGCCTTTGGAATTGTTTGACGAGCTTTCTAAAAAGACGCCTCAATTGTGCTGTTTGGAGCCTGCGGGCGATCAGTATATGGAAGATTTAGATAATGCAGGCGGAGTATCTGCCGTGTTGTCAGCTCTTACAGATAAATTAACCTCTTCAAAGACTGTTACAGGCGTAGATATAAAAGAAATAGCAAATTCCTCAAAAATTTTGGACGATAATGTTATAAGAGCAAAAAATCCTTATAAGGCTGAAGGCGGTATTGCTGTGTTAAGAGGGAACATTGCTCCTAACGGCTCTGTTGTCAAACAGGCCGCTGTGAGCGAAAAGATGAAAGTGTTTACGGGAAAAGCGAGAGTGTTTAACTCTGAAGATGACGCAATGAAAGCTATACTTGAAAATAAAATTGTTCCCGGAGACGTCGTTGTTATAAGGTACGAAGGTCCCGCAGGAGGACCGGGAATGAGAGAAATGTTAAGCCCGACAAGCGCTTTGCAGGGAATGGGTCTGGCTGATTCCGTAGCTCTTCTTACCGACGGACGTTTTTCCGGCGGAACTAGAGGTCCGTGCATAGGACATATTTCTCCCGAGGCTGCTTCCGGCGGAGCGATATCTGTTATTAATGAAGGCGATACTATTAAAATAAATATACCCGAAAGAACTCTAAATGTTGAGTTAAGCGATGATGAAATAAAAACAAGGCTTGCAAAAGTCGATAAGCCGGAGCCGAAAATAAAAACAGGATATATGGCTCGTTATGCAAAATTGGTGCAGTCTGCAGATACTGGAGCGATTTTAAAGTAATGAAGAAACTGATTTTTATCGGCGGCGGCAGGCGCGTTGGCAGGACGACTCTAGCTAAAATGCTTGTTGACAATAGTTGTTATGTTCTTAACAATACATAATAAGGAAATAAGTATGGAAAAGAAGACCGGTGCGCAGATTTTAGTTGAGAGTTTGTTAAAAGAAAATGTTGAAGTTGTTTTTGGACTTCCCGGCGGACAAGCTTTGCCGATATTTGATGCGATGCACGGTTCTAAACTTAATTTTATTTTGACAAGGCATGAACAAGCGGCGTCGCACATGGCGGACGGCTACGCTCGTTCCACAGGAAAACCCGGCGTGTGCATAGTTACTTCGGGACCTGGCGCTACAAATATAGTTACAGGGCTTGCTACCGCATATATGGATTCTGTTCCGATGATTGCTATTTCAGGACAGGTCGCAACAAGCGTTATAGGGCAAGACGCTTTTCAAGAAGCTGACACTATAGGCATAACAAGACCGATAACAAAACATAATTTTTTAGTTAAAGACGTAAAAGATTTGGCAAAAACTATAAAAGAAGCGTTTTATATTGCGACTACAGGAAGACCGGGACCTGTTTTGGTTGACGTTCCCTTTGACGTGCAGCGAAGCGTTTGCGAATTTGCTTATCCTGAAAAAGTAGAAATACGTTCTTATAAGCCCAATTACAATGGACATATCGGACAAATAAAGAAAGCCGCTGAAGTTATAAACAAGAGCGAACGTCCGGTTCTTTACGTTGGGACAGGGGTAGTTGTTTCCAACGCTGAAGACGAAATTTTAGAGTTGTCAAAAAAAGCGAATATTCCGGTAACTAATACTTTGCTTGCAATAGGCGCATATCCTTGCAATACAAATCTTAGTTTAGGCATGCTTGGCATGCACGGAACCTATTGTGCCAATAAGGCTGTACAATCTGCAGACGTCGTTATAGCTGTTGGAGCGAGATTTGACGACAGATGTACGGGCAAGGTTTGTGATTTTGCAAGAAAGGCAAAAATAATTCACGTTGATATAGACCCCGCTGCAATATCAAAAATTGTTGATGTCGATATTCCTGTTGTGGGCGATGCAAAAACAATTTTAAAAGAGATGGTTTGTTTAGTAGACCGGAAAGAGCGAAAAAATTGGATTAAGACGGTTGATGCATGGAAAGAAGAACACCCTTTATCTTACGAGAGAAACGATGATAATCTGCATCCTCAATATGTTATAGAAAAAATTTCGGAACTTACTAAAGGCGAAGCGATTATAACTACGGAAGTAGGTCAGCATCAAATGTGGTCCGCCCAGTATTATAAAGCTAAACGCTCGCGTTTATTTTTAAGCTCGGGAGGGCTTGGGACAATGGGCTTTGGTTACCCTGCCGCTATTGGAGCGAAGTTTGGGAATCCTAATAAGGAAGTTATAGCTGTAGCCGGCGACGGCTCTTTTCAAATGAATATGCAGGAAATGGCTGTTGCAGTTTTAAATAGCGTTGACGTTAAGGTAGTTATATTGAACAATCAATACTTGGGCAATGTCCGTCAGTGGCAAGAGATGTTTTACGGGAAGAGATATTCGCATAGTTGTCTTGCTAAAAGGAAGGAATGTCCTAAGTGGTGCAATACGCCAAACAGAGACGCTTGTCCTGTGTATGTTCCAGATTTTGTGAAATGGGCAGAGAGTTACGGCGTTTTAGGTATAAGAGTTACCGAAAAAAAAGATGTTGAACCGGCTTTAAAAAAGATGTTTGAGACAAAAGGCTCTGCAGTTATTGATATGTGGGTTGAGATAGAAGAAAATATTTTCCCGATGGTTCCTGCAGGAGCTTCTCTTGACGACATGATTACCAGAATGAACGGATAATAAATATATCTGAGGATAGAATATTTATGAGTGATTGGCGAGAATTAGAACAAATCCTAAAAAAAGGCGAGTCTGAAAGTTTATAGTATAAGGCAGCCAAATCTGATATAGAATTTGTAAAATTTCTTAGCTTTGTTACAAAAAGAGATGGGATAAAGCTTGATTTTGACGATATTTATGAGCTTGAAAATATAAGAGAAAATAAAAAAATAAGTAATGTTAAAATAGCAAAAGGACTTGTAGACTCGGGTGTAATAGAAAAAATATCTTATAAGAAAAATCAGTATATGTTATGTAAAAAATATTATGCTGCGTTAGATAAAAAAGGCGAGTATACAAGAATTAAGGGATTAACTAGGCAGGAGCATAAAGCGCTATTGCTTAAACATATTGAAATCCATGAAAAAGGATGCATGAAGGAATTTATAGACGCTTTACCAAAAAATTTGGGAAAACAAGACGTATCAAATATACTTCATGAATTGGCAAAAGAGAATAAAATAGAGTTTATAGGTGGTCGTAAAAGTGGTTGCTGGAAAATAATACATACAAAATAGCGAAACTAAATAGAAACTTTAGCTAAAAATATAACAAAAATTTTGTATAATGGAGACGGAATGCGTCACCCGGTTTCGGTTTTAGTAGAGAATAAATCCGGCGTTTTGGCAAGAATATCAGCTCTTTTTGCCGCGCGCGGTTTTAACATAGCTTCGCTTTGTGTAAGCGAGACGGAAGACGCTGCAATTTCAAGAATGACTATTGTAGTAAAAGGCAACGAAGCAATTTTAGAGCAGGTAACAAAGCAATTAAATAAACTTGTTGACGTTATAAAAGTCAATGATTTTAAAGATATTGGGTATATAGAAAAAGAACTTGCTCTTATAAAAATAAATACCGTAAATAAGATTTCGCGAGACGAAATTATCAGGCTTACGGGTGTTTTTAGAGCTAAAATAATAGATGTATCTCCAGATTCTGTGATAGTTGAAATAAGCGGTGATGAAAATAAATTAAATGCTTTTATGAAAGCTGTTTTGCCTTATGGCTTAAAGGAAACTTGCAAAACCGGAGTTTCAGTTTTATGCCGTGGTAATTCAGGTAAGGTTAAATAAGAAGTAAATTAAAGGAGAAAAAAGATGACAGAAACAAAAATGTATTACGACAATGACGCTGACTTGGCTTTGTTAAAAGGAAAAACAATCGCGATTTTAGGATATGGAAGTCAAGGGCATGCTCACGCATTGAATCTTAGAGATTCGGGAGTAAATGTCGTTGTAGCTCAGAGAGAAGGCGGAGCTAATTATAAAAAAGCTGTAGAAGACGGTTGGAAACCTGTAAGTATAGCTGAAGCTGTTAAACAAGCTGATTGGATTCACATTCTTTTGCCAGATGAATTGCAGAAAAGAGCTTGGGAAGAGGACATAAAGCCCAATATTAAGAAAAGCGCAGTTTTGAGCTTTTCTCACGGTTTTAATATACGTTATCAACAGATAGTTCCTGCGGCGGATTTGGACGTCATAATGATAGCTCCTAAGGGTCCAGGTCATCTTGTAAGAAGACAATACGAAGAAGGCAAAGGCGTTCCTTGCTTAATAGCTGTTGAGCAAAACGCAAGCGGCAAGGCAAAAGAATTGGCTCTTGCTTATGCAAAAGGTATAGGCGGAACAAGAGGCGGAGTTCTTGAGACGACGTTCAAAGAAGAAACTGAAACAGATTTGTTTGGCGAGCAGGCAGTTCTTTGCGGCGGCATAGTTGAATTGATAAATTCTGGATTTGAAACTCTTGTAGCGGCAGGTTATCAGCCGGAAATTGCATACTTTGAATGCTGCCACGAAATGAAGCTTATAGTTGACTTGATTTTTGAAGGCGGGTTTAGCAAGATGAATTACTCAATTTCCGATACGGCTGAATACGGCGAATATGTAACGGGGAAAAGAGTTATAACCGACGAAACCAGGGCTGAAATGAAGAAAATATTGGCAGATATTCAATCGGGAAAGTTTGCAAACGGCTGGCTTAAAGAAAATAAAGACGGGAGACTGTTTTTTAACAAGGAAAGAAAGGAAGTCGGCGAAAGACTTATAGAGAAAGTCGGCGAAAGACTTCGTTCGCGCATGTCTTGGGCTAAAAAGTAATAATTTAGGAGTAAATTAAATCTCTTGGCAAATAAGCTTTTAAAAGTATTCATCGTTTTAGCGGTGATTGGATTAGCGGTTTACTTTGCTTTTAATATGATAATGGTTTCTTTAATTCACAGCAAAAAAGAAATATCTACGCCAAACATCGTTGGGAAAAATCTTTACAATGCTGTTGAGGAGCTTTCTAAAGACGGGTTTGGCTTAAAGATGGACGGCGAAGAAACCAATCAGAGTGTTCCCGCGGGAACAATTCTGAGACAAAATCCTCCAGCTGGAATGTCTGTCAGAGAAGGCAAAGTAATAAAGGTTACTATGAGTCGCGGCGGAGAGATTATTTACGTTCCAAACCTAGTTGGGCAGAGTATCCGTTCCGCCGATATTTCTTTAAGAAGGGCGACATTGGTTATGGGCGAGGTTTCAAAGAGATATTCCGTAGTTTTTGGTAAAGACATTATTGTAGCTCAAGATATTGCCGCAGGCGCTAAAGTTGACAAAGATTCTGTCGTAAATCTTATTGTTTCCGCCGGACATCCGCCTGAAGGTACGGTTGTTATGCCTGATTTTATTAATAAAAATCTTCAAGAAGTAGCGGAATGGGCGTCGGAAACGGGTATAGTTTTAAATATAATGAAGGAAGAGTCCTATGATTTTGGTCAAGGCGTTGTTATAAGGCAATATCCTGAGACCGATACGGACATAACCGGTCTTAAGAGCGTAAATGTAACAGTTGCGGAAAGACCTTAAGCGGAGCGGAATAGCGAATGAAAAAAGTTATTATAGCTCCGTCCATTTTGTCGGCGGATTTCTCAAATTTAGCGCATGGCGTTAAGATGTTGGAAGAAATCGGCGCGGATTGGGTTCATATAGATGTTATGGACGGGCATTTTGTTCCAAATATAACAATAGGTTCCGAAGTGGTAAAAGCATTAAGGGGAACTACAAAATTGTTTTTTGACGTTCATCTTATGATTACAAATCCAGAAAAATATTGGCGGGATTTCAAAAAAGCGGGAGCCGATCTGATTGTGTTTCATCAAGAAGTTTTGGCTGATAAAAAGAAACTTGCAAAGGATATAAAAGATTCAGGTATTAAGGTCGGCATATCTATAAAACCGAAAACTTCCGTTGAAGAAATAGAAAGTTTGTTGCCGTATCTTGATTTGGTTTTGGTTATGACGGTTGAACCTGGATTTGGCGGGCAGTCTTTTATGGAAGATATGATTCCAAAAATTAAGCGCCTGAGAAAAATTATTGATGAAAAAAAATATAATTGTCTTATAGAAATTGACGGCGGAATAAATGCCGCGACCGGGGAACTTTGCGTGGGAGCTGGCGCGGATGCGCTGGTAAGCGGCAGTTATATCTTTTCCGCTATAGATCCTGCGGATGCTATAAAATCGCTTTCTATATGAAAAAAATTATATCTTTATTTTTTTCGGCGGGCATGTCGTTCTTTTTCGCGTTTTCTTATGCGGCAGCCGATAAGTTTCTTTTGTCGCAAAATGTAAATGCAGTTCTTGACGGCAGTCTTTTTCGCGGGATAAGCGCTTATAAAGTTTCAGACGATACTTATTATTTTTCTGTTAAGGAACTTGCCGAATTATACAATGCTGTGCTTGAGTGGAGATCGGTAAGTTCAAAAGTAACAATGCGTTTAAACAACAGAAAAATAGATATAAGAGCTAATAGTTCTGAAGTATTTTTTGGCAGAAAGTCTAAAAAAATGTCTCTGCCTTCGAGGTTTATAAAAAGCGACGTATATGTTCCGCCTGAAATCATTACTTCAAAAGAATTCGCGGAAATTGCCGATGCGGAAACGTCGTGGAATCCTTCATCTTTAGTTTTGACAGTAACTCGCCATGCAAACATTTCTGCGGTAAGATATTTTACAAAATCTAAAAGCACTCAGGTGCGTGTGCAGCTTGACGCATCTCTTCACTATAGGGTTTCAAAAAATGCGGACGCAATAACCTTGACAATATTGAGAGGGAAAGTTCAAAATGGTTCTATAAACGTAAACAATGGCGTTATTAAAGATATTCGTTACGGGACGGTAGGCTGTTCGGCGGTTGTCACAATAAGTCTTGAGCAAGTTCCAAAAAATATAAAAACTACAAGTTCTTCAAAACCTGCCGAAATATTTGTGGAAATTGAGCATTCAAGAAAGGTTCCTGTAATTGTCCCTAAAGAAGACGGCGTTGATGAGGTTAAAGAAGGACGCGCATTGACTGGCAAGAGTTTAGATGATTTAGATTTAACTCCTCCAGAAAAATTTGGGCAATCCCAGATAAGCGAATTTGACCGTCTAGCTGAAAACGATGAAGAAAATAAAGATTTAAAAGGCGCGCTTGTTACAACGTTTGAAAGCGACAAGATAATTGACGACAGTTTTATAATAGTTGACGATACGGACGCTATTTCAGGAGTCGTTTCCAAAAAAGAAAATAAAAAGAAAAAATTTGCGCGTAAGAAAATAGTGGTTATTGACGCAGGACACGGCGGAGAAGATTCCGGCGCTGTAGGAGCAAACGGAACTAAAGAAAAAGATTTAAATCTTGATATAGCTTATGAACTCAAATCAATTTTTGACAAAGATGACGATTTTGAAATAATTTTAACAAGAAAAGGCGATACGTTTATTCCTCTCGCCGAAAGAGCAAATATTGCAAATGAGCATAATGCGGACTTATTTATATCTATACACTGTAATGCGAATCTTGATAGAAACGCTAGCGGTTTTGAGATTTATTTTTTGTCTGAGAAAGCGACGAACTCTGAAGCCGCCGCGACTGCAGTTCTAGAGAATTCAGTTTTAGAATTAGAAGGGAAGCCAAGTAAAAAACGCGCAATGCTTCAAGAGATGTTATGGGCTATGACAATGACCGAATATATGAACGAATCTTCAGAATTAAGCGCGCTTATATCTTCTCAGGCAAGCGGAAGGCTAATGATACCTAGCAGAGGCGTTAAACAAGCAAGTTTTTACGTATTAAGAGGCGCGCAGATGCCGTCGGTTCTTGTTGAAAGCGCTTTTTTGAGCAATTATAGTGAAGAAGCAAAACTTGGCACTAAAAATTTTCGCGCGTCTGTAGCCGATTCCATATATGAAGGCATTATAAGATACTATGCAAAAAAAGAAAGAGATCAAAATTCTAAGAAATAATAACCCCATAGGTATTTTTGATTCAGGCTTTGGCGGACTTACGGTAATGTCTGCAATAAATAAAGCTCTTCCTTCGGAAAGTCTTATTTATTTCGGAGATACGGCGCACGTTCCTTACGGCGCTAAATCTCAAAATGCTATAATCAAGTTTTCCAAAGATATAACGTCGTTTCTAATAAGCAATAAGGTAAAGCTTATAGTCGTGGCGTGCAATACGGCGTCTGCTTTAGCTCTTCCCGTTTTAGAGAAAACTTTAAAAGTTCCTGTAATAGGCGTAATAGCTCCGGGAGCAAGAGCGGCTGTAGACGCGTCAAAAAAGCTCAGAATAGGCATTATAGGCACAGAAGGGACAATAGGAAGCAAATCTTACCCTAAAGCAATAAAAAAACTTGCGAAAGCTAAAACATATCAACAGTCGTGTCCATTATTTGTTCCTCTTGTAGAAGAAGGTTTGACAGACGGGGAAATAACCGACAGCGTAGTTAAAAAATATATAAAACCTTTGCTTGCCAAAAATATTGACACTTTAGTTTTAGGCTGCACTCATTATCCTCTTTTAAGAAAAATTTTAGAGAAAAATTTGGAAAAAAATATAGTTCTTGTAGACTCTGCGAAGTCTACGGTTTTAGAAGTAAAACGAATTTTGGAGCAAAAATCTTTGCTTGCCTCAAAGAGCGGTAAAAAATATTTAAAGTTTTACGTAAGCGATAACCCTGAGAAATTTAAAAAGATAGGAAAAAGATTTTTCTCAAAAAATATAACTGATGTAAAAAAAATAAATTTGACCAATTAGAAAAAAATGATATATAAACTTTCTGTAACTAAAAATTTTGCTTCTGCTCATTGCCTAAGAAAATATAAAGGCAGATGCGAAAATCTTCACGGACACAATTGGAAAATAAGAGCGGCTTTTTCAGGCTCAAAACTTGACAGCGTAGGTATGCTTATAGATTTTACCGATATAAAGAAACGTCTTGATAAAATTATTTCCCATTTAGACCACAAATTTTTAAACGAAATAGAACCTTTTAATAAAATTAATCCTACTGCGGAAAATATAGCCGCATTTATTTACGAACAACTAAAACAAATAGAAACTGAAACCGCGAAAGTGTGCGAAGTTGAAGTATGGGAAAGCGAGTATTCTTCGGCTGTTGTTAGCATGTAAAGGACTGCTGTAATTTTAGTCGTTAGAGAGGTTGTCGTTATGGCGACGGAACGATTAGTAAAGCGGAGCGAAGAATTTCAGGATTTTTTCAAGAAAGCGTTTGACAACGGCATAGTTCTGGATTTAGCAATATCATACGCATACGACGGTTAAGCAGGAAAAAGCTTTGAAGACCTTCGGATTTCTTGACAGGCGCATACGACGAAAATAGTCCATTTTTTCAAGGGTCTCTTCAAAACAGGGTTATTTGGCATTAAAGTTTGTTGGATAGGGGTAAAGTGATGTACGAGATCGCGCTATCCTATCCTGTGTTGTCTATCTGATTAAAAAGCATTCAAAAGCTTTTGATAACTTGCCATAGGCCAGAATTCGTCTGCTACCAAATCTTCAGCAAAATCAATTTGTTCTCTTAATTTAGCCAAAATTTTCATTCCCTGAGACGCAAACTTTTCTGCTGTTTCATGGACATCTTTGCGTTCTAGCGCAAGGAAATTTCTCATTTCTGCGACAAGTTTTTTGATTTCATCGTAAATATTAATCAAAGTTTTAAGTTCTTTTTCAAAAGAATCAGATTTTATATTCAGCTTGTTTAAGTTCTTGCTTGCTTTTGCAAGAACGGTTACTTGTTTTAATATTGCAGGAAGCGTCAATGTGTTTGCTATTTTTATTGAGTATGTGTATTCAATTTCTTTTGTCTTTATATAGTTTTCAAGTTTTATTTCTACCTTAGATTTTAGCTCTCTTTCAGTAAGTATGCCGTATTTTGCAAAAGCTTTTATCACTTTATCGTCAAGCAAAAGTTTTAAAGCCGCAGGCGTATTTTTAGCGTTAGGCAAGCCTCTCTTTTCAGCTTCTTTGTGCCAATCTTGCGAATATCCATTCTTTTCAAATCTTATGTCTTTTGTTTCAACAAGTATTTCTTTTACAACTTCCAAAGCTTTCTTTTTTACGTCTCCGTCGCCTTTCTTTGCTTCAATTCTCTTATAAACTTCGTCAAATCCATATGCCGCTATAAAATTTAACGCTGTTCCCGCTTCAGCAGGGTTTGATGAAGAACCTAAAGCTCTAAACTCAAACTTGTTTCCTGTAAACGCCACGGGAGAAGTTCTATTTCTGTCGGAGTAGTCCTTGTTTACTTTAGGAAGATTCTGTACGCCCAAGGTTATTTCGTTTATAGCCTTTTCGTTTATTGTATGAGTTTTTTCTATAGAGTCCAATATTTCGCTTACGTAGTCTCCAAGGTATACAGACATAATCGCAGGCGGAGCTTCGTTTGCGCCAAGTCTGTGGTCATTACCAGCGTCTGCTGCAGTAGCTCTTAAAATTCCTCCGAACTTCTTAACGCCTAACAGCACTGCGCTTATAGCCAGCAAGAACGATACGTTTTTAAGAGGGGATTTTGACGGTTCAAAATAGTTTGCGCCGGTATTGTCTCCTATAGACCAGTTGAAATGTTTTCCGGAACCGTTTACGCCCGAGAAAGGTTTTTCATGCAATAAGGCAACCATGTTGTGCTTGGCGGCGACTTTCTTTAAAATCTCCATTATTTGAAGGTTGTTGTCTATAGCAAGATTTGCTTCTTGATGAAGGGGGGCAAGTTCAAACTGGTTTGGAGCAACTTCATTATGTCTTGTCTTTACGGGGATGCCTTTTCTGTAAAGCTGATGGTCAACGTCTTCCATAAATTCCAGGACTTTGTCCTTAATATTTCCGAAATAATGGTCTTCCATCTGCTGACCTTTTGCAGGTTTGTTGCCGAACAATGTTCTTCCGGTAACAGTAATATCGGGTCTGGATTTAACTAATTCTTTTGAAAGGAGAAAATATTCTTGTTCTATGCCGGCGTAAACTTTTACCTGTTTTGCGTTTTTGTTTCCAAGCAGTTTCTGTAAATCTATTACTCTCTCATTTAAAATCGATAAAGATCTTAAAAAAGGAGTTTTAAGATCTAAAACTTCGCCTGTCCAAGAAAGAAAAACGGAAGGAATCACCAAAGTTTTTGTTTTTCCAGCCTCAAGAAGGAAAACAGGGGAAGTCGGATCCCAAGCTGTGTATCCTCTTGCCTCAAAAGTTGATCTTATTCCGCCTGAAGGAAAAGAGGATGCATCAGGCTCTGACTGCACAAGCTGGGAAGCCGAAAATCTTTCTATTATTTCTCCGTGTTCGCCATAATCAATAAAAGAGTCGTGTTTCTGAGCAGTACCGCCTCTTTGAGGCTGGAACCAGTGCGTAAAGTGCGTAGCTCCGTTTTCAAGAGACCATTCCTTCATTGCGTGGGCGACTTCCCCGGCTATAGATTGATCCAAAGGCTCCAAATTATCTATTGTCGCCGTAAGTTTCTTGAATATATTTTTGCTTAGCTTTTGTTCCATTGCTTTTCTGGAAAAAACTAATTCGCCGTAATAGTCGTGAATTGATTTCATGCTTACCGTCCCTTTTATTAGAAAAAAATGTTATCTCAAAATTCTTACGCGTTTGGCAACCAAACTTTGACGTGCAGGATATTGAAATTTCTACGAATATTTAACTATTTTGCTTTTGTAATGTCAATTGTATTAACAAAACGCATAAAAGAGTTAAAAAGCTGTACGAAAATTGCTTTTTAAGAATTTTTTGGAACCAAAAATGTAAAAAAGAAGTTGTACCTTTAAATTTTCGCGCAGCTCCTTCATAAAGTTATTTTATATTTTAAATATAGGAAATGCTAATATATATATAAATGTTACAATTCCGCAGAAAATGTAGCGTCCCATAGGAATAATCCATTTTCCTACGGGTTTTGGGTGTCCGCTCTGAATTTCTTGCAAAACAAGATGTTTCGGCGCAATCCAAAACAAAAATATGCCGCTTCCCAAGGCGCACAATGGAATTAAATGTAAAGACAATAGGTCTATAACGCCTCTTATATTGCCCACTACAAATATTCTGCAAAGCGTTATAGCGACTATTGAAGTAGATGCGACAGCCCAAAGACGAGATATTTTAAACTTATCTTGCAACGCTTCCACCGCCACTTCCAACATGCCAATTAGAGAAGTCAAAGCTGCAAAAAACACTGCTAAGAAGAAAATAAACATTAAAATTTGCCCTAAAGGAATGCCTTTAAATATGTCAGGCATTGTGATGAAAAGAAGAGATGGTCCACTGTTTAAGTTCTTTCCGAAAGCAAAGACTGCGGGAATAATTAAGAAAGCTGCGATTAAAGAAGCTATTGTGTCTAGTATAACTATATGTTTTGCTGAGGAAACCACATCTTGAGTTTTCTTAGCATAAGATCCATAAACAACCATTGTAGATCCTCTTAGAGACAAAGAGTAAAATACCTGACCAAGAGCCAATATCCATGTTCTGGCGTCAAACAAATAATTCCAGTTTGGTTCTAAAAGGTACTTATAGCCTGCTGCTGAATTGGGTAGAAAAGCAACTCTTATTGCCAAAATAAACAACAGAATAATTACTGCAGGAATCATAAAAGTGCAACATTTTTCAATACCTTTTTCAACGCCTCTAACTATAGAGACGGCTGCTACCAATACGCCTGCAACTATCCAAAACAAAACGCGGGTATTGGCTGAAATAATTCCAAAATATTGGCTGCTGTCAGGAGAGGCAAACGCCGGACCTGTCAAAGATCCCAAAACAAATCTTATGACCCAAGAGAAAACCAATATATATCCTATAGCTTGAACCAAAGCCACAAAGACGCAAACCCAACCGAAAGCCAGTCCCGTTTTTCCATTTTTGCCGTGCAATTGTAATGTTTTTTCAAAAGCGCTGCCCGGACCTGCTCCCGTAAGTCTGCCGATAGCTATTTCCCCGATTACTCCTATAAATCCCAACGCAAGGAGACAAACGACATAAGGGAGGACAAACGCGGCTCCTCCTCTTTCCGCAACTCTGTAAGGAAAGAGCCAAATATTCCCCAATCCGATTGCAGACCCAGCCGCGGCAAAAATTAAACCCCATTTAGACGAAAAAGAATCTTTAATGCTCATTCCGCTTCTCCAATAAAGAAATTATTTTTATTGCCACCATTATGAGATATTGCTATTGGCTTTGCAACTGTCGCGTTTGCTTGCAGTTCCCAAAATTGGATGCAAGTCTATAAGAAAGATACGTTTAATTGCCGGTATATAACATATCCTTTATATTCTTACAAAATTTGAGAGCGTTTAATCAATAAATTGTGAAAAAATATAAAAACGTTTCGGGCGGATGGATAATGAAAAAATTTAGAGGCGTGATTACGAATTATACATTTTAAATTTTAATGTTTCAGCTCTGATAGCTAAATATTTGTTTTTATCTTGATTTATATACTTTGAAATAAAGCCTGTAAAGTCATATCCCACCAGACTAGATTGGATAGGCGCAATGCCGATGCCTGTTTTTACTTTTTTGGAGTCTTATAATTTTAATTGGAAGATTATAATTCCTTTTTGCGCGCATGGCGGCAGCAAGTTTGGAAGCAGTATTTCAGATATAAAAAAGATTCGCCCGAAAGCCTATGCTAAAGAAGGTCTTGCAATTAGAGCGAGCGACGTTGGCAATGCCAAAGATGAAGTTGACGTATGGCTTTCTAAACTTGGAATGTGTTTTACCAAACAGTTCCTTATTTTGTCGATGGGGACGCGGTTCATGCCGTATAATTTTATTGAAACTAAATATAAACTAGTTAATATAAATTGAGTTGTTAAAAAGATAGTTATATTGAAAAATCAGTAAGTTTTATAAATGAATCCGCCACATGCGAACTATCGTAGTGGACAGGTTAATATTATCGTTGAATTGATATTTGTATTGATATAGCCTGTCAATTCCCAGTTTGCATAATTTTGAATTAAATATAATTTTTAAATTGTACGCGCGGTGCTTATGCCTTTCCAAATGCCGCGTATTTTCAAAATTTTAAAAGTCATTCGTTCGTCGGTAAAAAGCTATAATGCATTTTTATTTGTTCTCTTAAATTATGATAAATTTTACGCCAGAATAATATTCCGAATCTGAAGATCAATTCCATTCTGATCAATTTTTTGAGCGAGAGCCATATTATCGCCATGAGCATATGACATTGTAAAATCCGTCAGGCGACTTTTCATCTGATTTATAGCTTCAAGCTGCTGAGTAGCATTCGTATACTCCTGAGACGCCTCATTATGCTGCTGCTTTTCGCGCGACAAATTAGCAATATGAAAGTTAAGAATACGCTCAGCCTCGCCAGCAGAACGCATAACACCCGTAAGACCTTTTTGGGCAGGTCTGTAACTCTGACGAAAATTACAAATAGCCATACTATACTGATCCGTAATACGTTTTCGCCAATCAACCTGTCCTTGAGCCTCATGAGGCACAACCTCACGAATATGAACTACTATACCCGTCTTATATTTCTTCTCCATGATGGCGTATATGCCGCCAACGCAAACAATTGCAATAATGCACTTCCATTTGTTTTCTAATATCAACTGTTTTATCTCAGACGTTTTTCTTTTAACTCTCTGCCAAGTCGTCTCAGGCTTCTTGCAAGTCACTTCCTTTTCACCACTAAGAGCCTGCTCCTCCCGCGCTATTGCCCTACCGCTTACTGAAACTACCAACGCTAACGCTAACAATATGCTTGCTAATTTCTTCAACATTTTAATGTCCCATCCTTTCTTTAAAAAATATTCTCTATACCACCCGAAACTTCACATATTGAGAAAAGTTTCCTGAGTTCATCGGTTCTAGCAATGCGACTTTAGAAGCAAAACAAGAAATATGTGAATTCTTTGTGTGAATATTATAGTTATTCATAGGGGGGGGGGTAGAGTAAGATGTGAAATATTTGTGAGAATTAAAATTTTCTTTTTCAGATATTTTTTCACGATGAAGGCGTACAAAATAACGCGCGCCGCAACATAGTAATGTATGTTTCAATGTTCATGATGATGGTCAATAACATGCGCCTCGCCTCGTGCCATTTAGACGAAGCAAAAGCAGTAAGAGTATTAGAACGGTTGAAAGGTTACGACCAACTTCCGCATATAATGGTTGACAACGGATCTGAATTTTTGAGCAAAGTTCGACTGACTTGACCGTTTTTTGAATTTTTAGAGAAAAGCGCTCGCAAGAAAAGGAAAAAAATTTTGGCAAAAAAGGAGCTTTACAATGGATAAAGAAGTGTTGAGGAAATTGAAAGGCGACACGAAGAAATTGGGCGATTTGAACAAAATATTTGTAGAAAAGAAGAAGAGCTTGATAGAACTGACGTACGATGAAAGAAATGAAAGAGATTTTGGGATTTGGAAAAACAGAAAACAAAGAAGGCGGTCGTGAAAATTATCGCAACGGGACGTATAGCAAGAAAGTAAAGAACAAAGAAGTCGGAATGGAAATGGAAGTTCCCCGCGATAGGATTGGCGAATACGAACCTAAAATAGCGGAAAAAGAACAGTGGGACATATTTGGGATAGAAGACAAAATAATTAGCTTTTTCATAATCCCAACCCCCAAGGATTCTTTTATTATTATTGCTTTTTCTATATCTTCAGCCTGACGCTTTTTATCTGATCCGCCATATAATAATATTGTTTCAGCGATCTTTGTATAATAAATCTTATTCCTTTTTGTAATTGTAAAAAATCTTGAAGGCTTCACTGTATACATTATTTCTTCTATTCCGCAGTTTGTCAATTTCTATAAACTCATTTCTTAATGTTTGAAATGCAATACTTATTTTTATAAAGCTTCTTATCGTAATACTGGAGTTCTATATTCTTTTTACCTATATCCCTATTAACAGCTAGGAATGCAAGATGAAAACAATCAATCAAGCAGACATAAATGATGTCTCCCACTTTCTTAGCAAAAATTCTTAGAGGTACCTTAAGGTCTTCCAAACTATTTTTGCTTATGTATTTATGCTCTATTGTTTTTAATATGTTTCTTTCAAAACATTTATTACATTTACATTCAGGTAAATAACATTTCCTTTTCCTATGTTTTGCTATTATAGTGCATAAACGTCGTATCTTTTCTTGATTCCTATTTTCTATTTCAACACTTTCAAAATCGCTAATAATATCAATACTTTTCTTCCAATTTTCGTATACATTTTTCAAAACTTTGTATTCTTTGCAAATTTCACTGGATATAAAGTTCGTAAATTTCAAATCGCGAAAATTTTTGGATTTTGAACTTTCTTCCAATATAACAATACGCTCTATTTTGTCTTTTGAGAAACGATTAGCCATAGCGCCTTCTGATGATAAACTTAAATTAGAGGGATCTTCTAATAATGTGAAAGGATAATTAGAATCTTTGTTATTAAATTTTGGTAGAGTACTCATCTATTATCTCTTCAGGAGGCATTGACTCATTGTGAGTTGTATTGTTAGGATTAAAATATTTCTTCCATACCTTATCGGCATGAGCAATATCAACTAACCGAAAATCACTGACCTTAAACAGTTGCCCTAATAAATCAATAACAAACTCTGTTACTAAACCTTCCGACAAAACATCTTTTTTATAGTGACGGTCAATATCAGAAACCCTATACACATCAGGCAAAACAGGTCCATAAACCCACGCCTCAATCTTTGCTTTATACAAATAATCCGAAAATTCGTTATAATCTACTTCGATTGAATTACTACATTTGGATTGAGATTGCTTTCCTTTTCTTATAAATCCGCCCCAGTAAGCGAACAGAAAATATAACGGCTTTTGAAGTTTTAAGGGAGATATTTCTCTCTGCATTTGTTCTTGATAACGGTTGCGGATATAAGCGGCTAATTCTGTTACATTGTCAATAACAGGAACAGAAGTATTTCTTTTCACGGTAGTGCCTCCAAGAAAATAATACACAACAAGGCTATCATATTAACTATATTCATGTCAATTTTAGCTTATTATATCTATGCTTTACAAATTTTAATCATCTTTCATTATGATTATGATATAGTCTCTTCAAACACTATTGCCCGGTCTCTAGCACTGTTCCGTACTCTTCTTACATTTTTCTTTTGTTTCAAAATTATATAAATATCTAGATGTGTATGCAAATTTTTCATTTCTTCATCATCTCATTTTTTAGATTCAGACATTTTTATGATAAGTGCATTGCATTCTTCTTCCATCGTTATGTAATGAACGACTATGTCGATGGCTTTTTTAAAATCTTTGATATCCGTGTCAATCCTATCTTCTTTCATAGTGCGTTTCATCGTTTCCAAGCCATGCTGCTCTCTCGGATAGTTCTTTTAATTTAGGAATATGGATATATTCTTTTATAACATTACCTAAAAACATTTGTTTAATTTTCGTACTATCGCTTTCGTTATTTTTAATAGCGTAGTCTTTGATAAATAAATTCTAATGCTTTTTTATACCCTGCACCGGCTATATCTTTACAATCATCTTCCGCTCTTAATGACTGATTGTAGATCTCAACGAAGTCTTTTGATATATTTTTTATAACATCATCACAAATCTTTTTTGGGAAAGTTTGTGTTGGGAAAAAATCCATATATTCATAGCTGCCCGCTTCGTTATTGATATCCTTTCTACGATATCTACAAACTACAATTTGTCCACAGTCAACGTCTGTACATTTAAAAATAAAGGAATGCATTGTAGTGCTTATTTCATTGCTAGAATAGCCAATACTCCTAAGCTCAAAAGATATACAATTGTAATAAATCGCTGTGCTTAAAAGTTGCACTGATACTTTTTATTGCAATGCGGACATGCTTCTACCATTTTTACCTACTTCATTATGCGTAATATTTGCTTTTATCTTGCCTTTGATATTTTTACGGCGTAATTTATCCTCTGTTTGCGTTGCTGTAAACAAATTTGCCGCAAGTTCTGCGAT
This sequence comes from Candidatus Endomicrobiellum porotermitis, assembly GCA_031289055.1. Taxonomy (GTDB): domain Bacteria; phylum Elusimicrobiota; class Endomicrobiia; order Endomicrobiales; family Endomicrobiaceae; genus Endomicrobiellum; species Endomicrobiellum porotermitis. Next base: position 2,979 of record JAITQE010000010.1, on the reverse strand, counting down.
TCCCATATGGTCTGAAATTTCTTGGTTTTTCTTTAATCCTTTTCTTGCGCGTATATCTTTACGTCCTAATCCTCCTATAGAATCCTCTATACCCAAAATCTTGAAATATCGCAGAATTTGAATATGCTTATCAAATACAAACGGAGAGAGCAGAATTTGAATATGCTTATCAAATACAAACGGAGAGATAGGGATTCGAACCCTAGTTACCCTTTCGAATAAACAGTCTTTCCAGAACTGCGCCTTAACCCGCTCGGCCATCTCTCCTATGACTATTTTAGATATTACTAAAGCTTTTAAACTTCTTAGTTCTGTTTAAAACTAATCTCAAACAATTGCCGTCCGCTAGATTTCAAATCAGTAAACCGAACGTTAAGAGTCAAAATATGATTAACCGACTACAGCATGACAGAATTTTACCATATTATTGAATTTCCCGCAAATTTACGAGCCGTAATGCATGTTAATTGCAAGCAAGGAATCGCGGCATAGTATCGTTTATATATTTGACGCTAATATACAAACTTTGTATATTGAATTCGTAAATACAAAGGAGGTCTTTATGTCGTTAGCCACTGTAAATATATCGTTTAATAAAGAACTGTTAAAACAAATTGACAGAGTCGCAAAAGAAGAAGTTCGCACTCGGTCAGAGCTTATAAGAGAGGCTTCAAGAATGTATCTTGAGCGCAAGAAGAAATGGGAAAACTTATTTTCTTATGGTAAAAAGGTTGCTTTAGAAAATGGAATTTCGCAAAAAGATATTTTTGATGAAATAAAAGTTCAAAGAAGAAAAAAATGAAAATAGTTCTTGATATGAACGTTTTTGTATCGGCTTTTTATTTTGAGGGAAATCCAAAGCTAGTTTTAGAAAGAGTAATAGAAGGAATAGACGAGACGTATGTTTCAAAAGGGATGAATGAAGAAATTTTTTCCGTAATGATTCGTCCTAAATTTAAAACGGATATTGAATACGTAGAACATTTCATAAAATCAATTGAAGATATATCTATCGGCGTCAGAACAAAAGAAAAACTGAAGGGTGTAAGCGAAGATATAAAAGATGGCAAAATTTTGGAATGCGCGCTTGAAGCCAAAGCTGAATATATTGTTACGGGAGACAAGGATTTATTAAGTTTGAAAAGTTTTAAGAATATAAAAATATCCTCTCCAGAAAACTATTTAAAGATTGTAAACAAGGAATAACTTTATGTCGCAAAATATCGCAAAAAAACCTGAGCTGCTATTGCCGGCAGGGTCGCTTACAAGATTAAAGACGGCGTTTCTTTACGGAGCCGATGCTGTATATGCGGGCATTTCCGAAATGTCTCTAAGAGCTAAGTCAAAGTTTCCTTTGGAAGAAATGGAGGAAGGAATTTCTTTCGCTCATAATCTCGGAAAAAAAGTTTATCTTACTCTTAATTTGTTTTCGCATAATAAAGATATTTCTAAGCTTGAGGATTTTGCAAAAACCATAAAAATTTTAAATCCTGACGGCATAATTATTTCCGATCCCGGAATATTCCAATACATAAAAAAAGAAATTCCAAATATTCCTATTCATATTTCAACGCAGGCAAATGTTTGCTCTTGGCTGACTGTTGATTTTTGGAAAAATATGGGAGCTTCTTTATGCGTCTTGGGCAGAGAGGTAAGCTTTTCTGAAATTGAAGAAATAAGAGAAAAATGTAAAGACGTAAAACTTGAAGTGTTTATACACGGAGCCATGTGCGTAAGTTATTCCGGAAGATGCTTGATGTCGGCGTTTATGGCGTCGCGAAGCGCTAATCAAGGGGTATGCGCGCACTCTTGTAGGTGGAAATACAAGAGTAAACTTTTACTTGAAGAGGAATTTAGACCCGGCGAATATCTTGAAATGGAAGAAGATGACAAAGGAACGTATCTTTTAAATTCAAAGGATTTATGTCTTATGCCCAAGCTGGATAAAATTATAAGCGCGGGAATAGATTCGTTTAAAATTGAAGGGAGAAACAAGAGCCAATACTATGTTGCCCAAACGGCAAGAGTTTACCGCAAAGCTATTGACGATTATTTTGACAACCCTGAAAGATGGTCGCCCGACAAATATACGCAAGAGTTAATCGCTTTGCAAAATCGCGGTTACACTTTGGGTTTTTTTGACGGCATACCGGGACAAGAAGCGCAAGGGTATTATGATGCGTCAAGCAAAAGCGATTACAGAAACGCCGGAGTTGTTAAAGACAACGGGAATGGATTTTTAACAATAGAGCTAAGGCACAAGCTAAAAAAAGGCGATGAAATAGAAATTTTTTCGCCGTTTAGATTTGAGCCGGTTAAAGTTGTTTTAAGTGAAATTTATAATAAAGACAACAACAGACTTGTTGATGATCTTGCTCCCGGGAAAGCAAATCAATCTGTTAAAATTTCAGTTAAAGGCGACCTTTCTATTTTTCCCGAAAATACAATAATACGTTTAAAAGTTTTTTGAGAAATAATGGCGGCTAAACAGCCTAAATCCTATGATTTTGCACAGGTTGACAAAAAACGCGTTTTGACAAATGCCGCTATAAGCGATAAACGTCTGTAGAGAACATGATAGTCGTCGGCGATAAACAGACTCTAAAGCGCAACTTTCGTTTGTTATGACGCGTTTCTATGCGAGTCGTAATCTTTAGGATTTTTGCAGCGGATAGTAATGCGTTACGCTTATTTCTTCAAGGAAAGCCGAATCATGCGAGATTATGATCATTGCTCCGGGATATTCAGCCAATACTTGAATAACGCGTTCTTTTGTTTCTAAGTCAATATTGTTTGTGATTTCATCTATAAGCAACAATTTCGGCGTTTGAAGAGCAATTTTTGCAAGCGCAAGTCTCGCTCTTTCTCCTCCTGATAAAGCCGCTACAGACTTGTTTGCTTCTTCATTTTTCTTAAACAAAAAGCCGTTTAAAAAATCTCTTAGTTCCGCATGTTTTTTGTTCGGAGCTAAATTAGTCA
>JAITQE010000001.1 GCA_031289055.1 Candidatus Endomicrobiellum porotermitis | reverse complement strand
GCGCTGCCGGTACTTGTTGCATCGCTATCCTTGCGTTTGCAAAATCCGCGATAGCTTTCCGCTTATGCCACGCTATAATCGCTCCCTCAACGAACACAACCGCCGATATGCTCTTCTTTATTATGTTCTACTAAAAAGTCCCATCCGAACATGTTTTTGCTTTAATTCTCTGCCAAACTGTTTGTGGTTGCGGGGAAGAAACAGATCCTTGTTCTTGCCCCGTATCCGCCTGCAGTTTGTGAAAGCCTTCCAATATATCGGTATCCTGACATATTACATTATATTATTCTTAGGGGGGGGGATATTAAGGTCAAGAAAAACGCTCCCAGATATGGTTAACGCTCGCCGCAGCATAGCAACGTATGTTTCGCGATAGAGTTTATACCGCTCATTGCGTTTTCTTCTCAACGCGTTTATGTCGTCGTTGGGAAACCGCGATTTTACGTTAGAAATTATCCGCAAGTTCCTCCATGTACGCCCTAGTGTGCAAGCAGGCAGGACACTTTTCGTAAGCTTCTTTGCTTTCATAAACAAATCCGCAATTACGACACTTCCATTTTATTAGCGCATCTTTCTTAAAAACTCTATCGTTTTCAAGATTATCAACAAGCTCCAAATATCTTGCTTCATGATGTTTTTCAGCAATACTTATATTTCTAAAACATTCCGCTATTTCCGGAAATCCCTCTTTTTCCGCAACTTCAGCGGCAGTAGGATAAAGCTTAGTATGCTCTTTATTTTCGCCTGCAGCCGCAAGTTTCAAATTTTCAACAGTGTCGCTGATAATACCGGCGGGGAAAGCGCCTGTTATTTCAAGAGAGCCTCCTTCCAAAAATTTAAAGAATCTCTCGGCATGCTCTTTTTCGTTATCCGCAGTCTCTGTGAAAATAGCAGCTATCTGTTCAAATCCTTCTTTTTTCGCTTTTGAAGCAAAATACGCATATCTCGTTCTAGCCTGAGACTCTCCGGCAAACGACTCTAACAAGCGCTTTTCTGTTTTTGTACCTTTAACTGACTTAGCCATAGTTAAAATACCCCCGTTGAACTTTTTAGCGACTATTTTATCTCAACTTCATTAAACCATTTGCCATGCGCATTGCAGTTTTCTATTGCTCGCGCTTTCCCTTTTGCGCCGCTCTTCAAATGAATTACATCCGCCGTCAACATAACATTGGCGATAAATTTATTATCAAGATAAAAAGTTATTTCCGTTATGCTATGTTCCGTCAATGCGGGATGAAGAATTTCTCCTATTTTCACATAAACATCAACTACAGCCGTTGCCTGGCATTAAACCGCATTCGTTGACAACCGTAAAAGCAGGAATATGTTTCTTTTCAGATTCTCCTGAAACCGCTTTAAAATCAGGGGTTTTGCATCGGACTTGTTTCCGTCTAACGCGACATAACCGTAGACTTTGCAAACTAATCCTTTCATAGCGACTCCTACAAAAAACGCTTATTCTTCGTTTTTTATTTTTAAAGCAAACGATTTGCCCGCTTCAAAACACTTATTTAATTCTTCTTCCGTAGGATTAAAAACAACTCTCAAAGACTGGTCAAAAGTCGTAACGTTAGAAATTGTATCTTCTATATCTTTTGCCGCCTCGCCGCTCCAACCGTAAGAGCCAAAAGCAAAAGACTTGCGCCCTTTGGCCTTGGAGCCTTTTAAGAAATGTAAAAATCCCGCAATCACGGGAAGCATTTCCCCGTCGTGAGTTGAAGAGCCGAAAAGCCAACCTTTCGCGTCTAGCATATAGGAAGCGACGTCTGTCCTGTCGTTTTTTGTAACATCAAAAAGAACAGCTTCAACGCCCTCTGAAGTTATGCCTTCAACAATTTTTCTCGCCATTTTTTCAGTGGAACGCCACATTGTTTCATAAACAATCGCTATCCTTTTCTTACATTTATGGGCAGACCAGTAAAAATATTTTTCCATAATGTCGGAAATATGTTTACGCCAAACGAGTCCGTGGCTTGGAGCGATAAAATCAACGGCAAGATTTAGTTTGCTTATAGCGTCAAGCTTAGAAGCAACAAGCATACTAAATGGCCAAAGAATATTGGCATAATATTTTTGAGCTTCTTCCATTAAGGCTTCAAAATCAACTTCGTCGTCAAAAAGTTTGTTAGTCGCATAATGTTGCCCAAATCCGTCGTTTGAAAACAAGATTTTATCATATGCGCAATATGTAAACATGCTATCGGGCCAATGTATCATCGGGACATCTATAAATTCCAAAGTTCTCTTGCCAATGTTCAAACTTTGACCGGATTTTACGACGGTCCATTGTCCGCTTACGCCGTAATATTTTAAAAGACCTTGTCTTGCTTTTTCAGTTCCGTAAACTTTAGCGTTAGGACACGCTTTTAAAACTTCTGGGAACGATCCGGAATGATCAGGCTCAATGTGATTGATAATAATTATGCCAATTTTTGACGGGTCTATTATATTTTTTATATTCTCTAAAAATTCTTTTTCAAAACCTTTGCGAACCGTATCAATTAGAGCAGCTTTTTCATCAAGAATTAGGTAAGAATTATACGTAACGCCTCGTTTGGTTACGTACGCATGTCCGTGAAAGCGTCTTTCATTCCAGTCTACGGCTCCAACAGCGTATACGCCGTCTTTTACTATCTTTGCGGCCATAAAAAACTCCTTTAACAATCTTTCAACCAATATTTGCGACGCAACCCAATCTAAATGCAAATAATCGTAACAAAATAAATTATAAGCTATAAAACCGTTATCGTCTTTACTCGCATATTACGGAACAGGCGGGACACTTCTCGTATTCCAAAGAGTATTCAGCTCCGCAAACTGAACAAACTTTAACGTTTTTATTCTTTGATCCGCACGGTTTGCAAAACGTTGGACTCATGCAGCCGTTTTTTAATTCGTCTTTGAAATGAGGGCGCAAACAGCCGCTAGAATTAGAGCGAGAATGACAATTACAGCTACCCATTTTTACCTCTAAAACACGCTTATTTTTTATTATTTTTGTAATCTTCTATCGCTTTGTGCAATGCGTCGGCGCCAAGATTGGAGCAATGCAGTTTATTTGGAGGAAGCCCTCCCAAAGATTTAGCCACGTCGTCGTTTGTAATTTTCACAACTTCATCAACCGTTTTGCCTAAAGCCATCTCGGAAACCATGGAAGAAACCGCTATCGCCGCTCCGCACCCAAAAGTTTTAAATTTTACGTCTTTTATTTTATTGTCTTCAACTTTTATGTAAAAAGTCATCATATCGCCGCACACAGGATTTCCTACTTCTCCTACGCCGTCAGCGTCCTTTATTTCTCCTACATTTCTTGGATTTGCAAAATGATCCATAACTTTTTCAGAATAAAACGCCATACCGCCCTCCAATACTTCTGCCTTTCTCTATTGCAAAACCCATTGCGACGCATAAAATCGCCGTCATAATTAAGTAATCGCGACAACGGGCTATACTTCTATACCGCAATGACAATGGTCGCGACCGTCAAAATCTGTCTGTGTCCCCGCAGGTTTTCTTTTCCCAGTTTGAATAAAATAAGAATATAGAGGCGACATGTCTCTAAGCCTTTTAACAATCTTAGGGAACTCTTCAAGAACATAGCCTATATCTTCTTCCGTATTATACTTTGACAAAGTAAACAAAATTGAACCTTGTCCAACGGCAACGTCAACTTTCATAGCATCTAAAACATGCGACATTTTAAGATTCTTATTTGCGCAAGCCGAACCGCTTGCCGCCATAATACCCTTAGCGTCTAAAAGCAAAAACAACGCTTCTCCTTCCACAAACTCAATTGAAAAATTTACATTGCCTGAAAGACGATTCTCCAAAGCTCCGTTTAAATAAATATGTTCTATTCTCTTTGGAAGCTCTTCTATAAGTTTATTTCTTAATTTCTCAATCTTTCTGCTATTGGCTATAGTTTCTTCTTTAGCTATTTCGCAGGCTTTTCCAAAACCCACAATAGCGGGAATATTTTCAGTCCCTGCGCGCTTAGAATGCTCCTGTACGCCTCCGTCCATCTGAGGAACAATACGTAAGCCTTTTTTTAGATATAGGGCCGCGATTCCTTTTGGTCCGTACATTACCGAAGACGATAGTGTCAGAGCGTCAACGCCCAACTCTTTTACATCTATAGGCATCATGCCGCCAGCGCTTACCGCATCGGTATGAAAAACAATAAAATCATTAACCTTTCTATTTTTAACCTCTGAAGCCAATTTTTTTATATCTTGTATAGTGCCGACTTCGCTATTGGAATACTGTATTGAAACCAAGAACGTATCTTTCCGCAACGCTTTTAAAAGTTTCGCTTCGCTTACATTCCCTTTTTCATCAACGGGAATATAAGTTATTTCAAAACCATCTCTTTGAAGCTTTTTTACAGCATTTAAAACAGAAAAATGCTCTATAGCCGACACCACAATATGCTCGCCTTTAGGCTTTAAGGCTTCGGCGACGCCTTTTATCGCCAAATTATTTGATTCAGTGCCGCAAGATGTAAAAATAATCTCGCCGGCGTCGGCGTGTACGTAGTCTGCAACTTGTTTTCTTGCAATTTCAAGAGCATCTTTAGAGACGCAACCCAAAGAATAAATGCTCTGAGGATTACCGTAATACTCAAGAAAAAACGGCTTCATAACGTCAAAAACTCTTTCATCAAGTCTGGCGTTAGACTGATTATCCAAATATATTCGCTTCATAAGTCGGTCTTCTCGCTATACTATTTCAAAAACAGATTTCGGTTGACCGCAAACTGGGCATACCCAGTCTTCAGGCAGCCGTTCAAAAGGCGTTCCGGGAACAATTCCTTTATCGGGGTCTCCTACCGACGGATCATAAATATCTCCACATACAGAACATTTCCGCTTTTCCATAACGCCCTCCTTAAATTCAAGACACTATTAAGTTTAGGCTTCTAAAAGATTGCCTAATATTATCACTTTTTACATAACTTTTTGCAATACGCATATAAATCTTATGTTTTAGTTCTCCTTGACGCGCAACCCTACGTTTTGGCAAAGCGTTCTTTTCTTTATCCGCAGGAATAGAAGCTAAGTATATCCGCGCATATTCTTTAAAAGTATTAGCATCAATACTTCCGACAAAAACAAATTTGTAATCGCCAGAGTTTATCGGATAGGAGAAAAAGAGTATTTTTTTGCGAGCGAAAAAGTAAGAAAAGAGAAGCCTATTTTTGATTTTGGATTCTTTAGAAGTTTAAAAATAATTTTCAAATCAAAGATTTTATATTATATATTAAAATCTTTACGGACTCTTTGTCTAAACTTACGGAAGCAAACTTATAGAAGTTAAGTTTGTCGCATATTTCCATTATCTTGGCAATATAGGCTTTATCCGCTACTGAATTTAATAGTCGTTCGTTTATTTGAACTCCGGACAAGTTGTCAGACGCTATTCCTATTTTAATAGTTATAATCTCCATTAAAGATTGATAAATTAAATTTACAGCCGAGTTCAAATTATTCTTTGAAACTTCAAACTCCGCGTTCTTTAAGAGTTTTTGAATTTTTGCAACAGAAGAAATATTTTTTCTCAACGGATTTGTCCGTATTTTTTTATATGCAAAAATTGTCGGCAATAAAATAATAAACGGCGCAAATATTAAATAAAATGAAGGTTTTTTTACAAAATGTCCTTTAAATTGTTTCAGATTTTTTATCGGCTTGTTATAATTTATATCGCTACGAGTCGCGTCTACGCCTGATTCTACGCTGGAAGAATCGGGCAAGTAAACAGATTCGCCTCTTACGACTATTATTTGCGGTTGCGTTTTTATAGTATCATACCGTTTCTTCGCAGGATTAAAAAAAGAAAGGCTTGCCGCGGGTATTTCTTTATCTCCGGAAGTCTGAGGTATAAATATAGTTTTAAATTCCTTTGAATTATCTAAAGCGTTTGCAACAACCGCGTCGTACTTTTTAAAACCGCTATAATCGCCAAAATGTATATCGGCGACGCTTTTCATATTGCCGTCGCCGCTCACCGTAACCGTCAAAGTTACGGGTTCATTTGTTTCGGCATTTTGTTTATCAACCGAAGCTTTTATTTTGAAATTGCCGACAGCTCCCGTAAAATCCGAAGGTCTTCCTTTTTGCGGCAAAGCAATAACTTTTACTTCTACGGGATTTGTTTCCAAAACTTTGTCGCATCCTCCCGCCATATTTGAAAAGACAGAAAAAAAGTCGTCGTCCGAACCTGAAAAGTCCATAATAGTTATTTTAAGTTTCGTCGGGGCGATCGTTTTTACGCCCGCTCCCACGGGATACAAAATAGTATCAACTTCGTCAACGCGATAGTTAGAGCCGTCAATAACTTCGTAACGATCTTTCAGTTTAGAGCCGTCATTCCAAAAACCAGTAAAATCAGGAGGATAGTATTCAGGAGCGGATATTAAATCAACGTTTCTATAAAAATTAAATTTGTAAACGAGTTTTTCATTTTCATAAACTGTCGGTTTGTTTACTGAAGCTTTAACAAACGCTTTTCCGTGAGGATTTTGCGATGAATGGCTACGGACACTTGCCCGCATTGAACCTGCGGAAGAAACGCTCCGAATATTTTTAGCGGGAGCAACCTCTATTTCTACGCTTTCAGTTAAGTACGTTTTGCCGTTATAAGTTATCGTAGCGGGCGGTATCGTAAACTTTCCAATTTTTTTTGGACCTAAAGTATATCTATAAGTAACGCTCACGTTAGACTTTCCGTTTACTATAGTCATACTTTGCGAAGTAGACGCGCCAAACCTGTTAAATTCAAATAGATTTCCTATTTGATGATCTGGCAGATTTCTTCCGTCTCCGCTTACTGTAATTGAATATATAAAAGAATCGTTTAAAGCGACCGTTTTTTTATCTACAGACGCGTTAAACGAGATAACGTCCGCATATAACGACGATGCCGCAAACGATAGAATTACTAAACAAAATATCTTTTTAATCATTTACCAATCCTCTTGCGGCTGATTTATTAAAGGTTTTTTGTTTCTATTCTTAAGTTTATTTGAATTTTTATCAGCTTCATTGTAATAGTTTAAAAACATTACGGCTTGCGTATCTTTATTGTCATCTTTTTTTATTTGGTTTTGTCGCGCAGATTCGCTTTTATCCGTTTGTTTGTTTTCTTGAAGTTTTTTTTCATTTTCTTTCTGAGCTTTATCGTTTTGTTCCATCTGCTTTTTTAAATCTCGCTCTTGTCGATTTTGTTTTCGCTTGTCATTTTCATATTTATCATCTTTTTTACTATCTTGTTTGTTATTTTTCTCGTCTAATTTTAGCAACGCAAGCTCAAGGTTGTATTTTGCGTCTCTATCATTTGGATTAAGTTTCAAAGCTTCTTTGTAAAAGGCTGAAGACTTCTCAAAATTATTCTTTAAGAATTCAACGTTACCCATACCGTAAAGAGCCGCAAATTTATCTTCTTTTATAGCATCCGTAGAATTTATGACAACCGTATATTTTATCTGCGCTTCATCTAGCTTATTTAATTTATAGTCGGCTCCGGCCGAGTTGTTAATTACAACGTAATTTCCGGGACTATTTTTAAGCTCATTATAAAAAGTTTGCGACGCCGATTCAAAATTTCCTTTGTTAAAATATCGCACGGCTCTATTATTGCCTCTTACATTCCTATTTGATAGAAACAAAAACAAAAATAGAAGCGCCAAAAGCGCAAAAAAAACAATTATTTTAATAAAAAGCCTTTTTTCTACTTTCATTTCTTCAATCTCTTTACAGGAAATAGCAATTCTATAAACAACAGCGCCAAAGCGACAAATAAGAATATTTGAAATCTGTCCGTCTTGCCATACCTTTGGCCGATCTCATTTTTATTTTTTTCTAAATCTCTTACCGCTTTTGACACTTCCCTTGAAATATCTTTACCTGAAGCGTCAAAATATTTCCCGCCGGTTTCACTGGCAACGCTTTTGAGCAAACTCGCGTTTATCTTGCTTACAACAACCCGACCAGTTCCGTCTCTAATATAGTCCTTTATTGCTCCATTTTCGTCTTTTACGGGAACTGGAGAACCGTCCGTAGCGCCAATGCCGACCGCAATAATTTTCAATCCCGCTTTTTTAGCTTCGTTTACGGCTTCTTTTATTTTTGAATCGTGGTCTTCTCCGTCGCTTATTAAAATCATAACTTTCCCGCCTAAAAGATCTTTTCCCACAGCTTTTGAAGCCAGAATAACGGCATCGCTTATTTGAGTGCCGCCCATAGGAAGACTGTCGGCCTCGACGTTTTGTAAGAACATTTTTAGAGCCTGATAATCGTAAGTCACGGGGCACTGCCACATAGCAGTTCCCGCAAAGACAATAACGCCTATTTTTTCGCCGGGGTTCTCTCCGACAATCTTTAACGCCATATCTTTGGCTTTTTCAATCCTGTTCGGCTTCAGATCTTGGGCTAGCATACTTTTTGAAACGTCTAAAGCTATAACGATTTCAGAAGATTCTTTTATTACAGTTTCCTTTTTATCGCCAAATTGCGGACGCGCCAAAGCAATAATAATAAAGAACAAAACCGCAAGAATTAAAAGATTTTTAACTTTATAAGCGCTTAAATTAACATTTGTAAGCGACAAAAAGTTGACCCGAGACACAAGCGACGCCAAATCCGCCACTCTTTTACGAAACGCCAAATAAAGAAAGCCGGCTAAAACCGGAATCAATAACATAAGCAGTAAATAAATTTTATCTGCAAACATTTTTGTAACCCTACGCGGGATTTGCCCGCAATCTATCGTCCGAGCCGCCAAATCAAGTTCAGCACGACGACAAAACTTGACGACTGGATTGCACGACTTTGAGCATTTACGCTCTTGCTAACGACTATTTTCATCATTGCAACTATGAGATTCGTTTCAGATTATTATCGTCATTGTAACGAAAGCCGGGGTTTCTCTTGTCGCTTGCTTTGCTCCCCATCCCCGCTCAATGATACGATTTACTAGCACTCGTTTGCATACGTCCGACCATATTCTATGGAAGTTTCCTTAAATAAGTGTTTTCCAAAATTATTATAAGCAACAATAAAATAAAAGCCGGTATCAAGAAGTATTTGTAAAGCTCGTCATAGTTTGTAAATTGCGTAACTTCAATGTCATACTTTTCCAACTTATCTATTCGTTTCATAATATTTTCAAAAGATTTTGTATCTTGCGCTCTAAAATACGCTCCGCCTGTATTTTTAGCGATTTCCATCAATATATTTTCGTTGATAGCCTCTTGAGCGACTCTGACTTCCCGTTTTCCAAAAAACGGATCGTCAACTTCATAAATCGCCCCTTCCGGACTGCCAACGCCTATTGCGTATATTTTTATATTGTATTCTCCAGCTATTTGAGAAGCTGTTATCGGGTCAATTTCTCCAGTATTATTATTGCCGTCCGTTACAAGAATTATAATTTTGCTTTTAGCTTCGCTGTCTTTTAGTCTGTTAACCGAAGTCATTATTGCAGAGCCTATAGCAGTGCCGTCTATTCCAGTCTCGCCGATCTGTATATTATTTATAAATTCAACAAGAGAGTCCTTGTCAGTCGTCAGAGGACATTGCGTGAAAGCAAGCCCCGCAAAAACAATAAGTCCGATTCTGTCGTACTTTCTTTCTTTTATAAAATCTTGCGTAACCTTTTTTGCCGCTTCCATTCTGTTTAACGGTCTAAAATCCAAAGACCGCATACTTGTTGAAGCGTCCAACGCCATTATTATGTCTATGCCTCGATCGTTTGACCGCTCGTAGACAGTTCCTTTTTGAGGTCTTGCAAAAGCGACAATCGCCAAAATTACGGCAACGTACTTTAAAATATTTAAAAGTTTAAAAAGTTTTTCTTTTAAACGCAACCCGTTTGCTTTCAGCAATTTCGCTTGCGAAAAGATTACAATAGCATTGAAAAATTTTTTATCCCAAAAATTTATATATAAAAACGCAGCGATCAAAACGGCAAAAAATATAAAAATGTATCCCGGACTCGCAAACCTCATATTAACTCCAGAAGTTTTCTCGTAAAAACATAATTATCTTCTATTTCTTTTTCGTTCGGCGTAAAATCGGAATATCTCGCGAGGTTAAAAACTCTTAAATAGCTCTTAAATTCATTTACGTTGATTTCCGCAGGCAAAAACTCCTTGGCTTTTTCAAAAAATTCCGACGTAGTCATTTCCATAGCGTCAAATTTGTATCGTTTGGAAATATACGTTCTCAAAATCTCAGACATTTTGTAGTAAAAGTTTCTTATAGTTAGGTTTGTTCTGTTTTGATATAAGTCGTCTAAATTGTTTAAAACCGCTGTTCTTTCATCAAGAACGGCAATTTTTGATTTTTTACTTTCTTCTCTAATATTTTTTACGATATATATCGCCAACATTACAATAAGAGCCGCCGCAATAACAATCGCAAAAATAAAGAAAGATTTTATTCTTAATTTTTTTAAACCCTTTATGTCCTTTATATTTGCATTTTTAGAGTCTGTTATAAGACTTTGTATCTCAATGCCTTTTTCGGGAGTAAAAAACAAATTATTCGTTCCGTCAGGATTTATGTAAAACACAGTCAAAGGGTTTACTGTCAAACGTCCAGTTTTATATGCAGAAATATCAAATTTCAATTCATAACTATTATTATCTGCGGACAAATGTTTAATATCAATCCCCAAAATTTCAAAATCTTCTAATTTAAAATTTTGAGTCGCGGATATTCTAGCGTTTTTTGGAAGTTCAACTTTCACGACAAGTTCAACCGTATCGCCGATATAAGCTTTGTCCTTGTCTAACGAGACCGTTACAACTTCTTGCGCACGCAAAAACATACGGCAATTTATAATAAGCGAGACGCAAAATATAAAAATTTTAATTTTCGGCATTTATTTCAAACCCGCTTTTATTTCTCTTCCTTTAAAAAATTTTATAATAGGCTTTACATAGGAATCCTTGCCGTTTAAATTTATTACTCCTACTTCGGCTTTTTTAAATATTTTATCAGCGCTATCTTTAAAATCTAAAGCCTTTCGTTTGAAGTCCTCCGCTAAAGACGAAGCGTCAGCTATTATTGTCTCATTTGTTTCCGGATCTTTCATTTCAATAAGACCTATTTTTGGAAAATCAACTTCTCTTTTATCTTCTATTCTTATACAAATCAAATCATGCCTTTTTGCCGTTACCGCTAAATCCTTTTCATAATTCCCATCTTGAAAGTCCGAGATTAAAAAAACAATAGCCCTTCTAGCCCATATTTCATTTATCGCTCTTAAAGCCGTTGAAATTGAAGTTTTAACGCCTTTAGGATTTGAACTTAATATTTCGTTTATAATTCTTAAAACATTATTTTTGCCTTTGCGAGGCTTAATAATCTTTTCTACTTTATCAGTGAAAGAAAGCATGCCTATTCTATCGTTATTTTTTAAAGAAGAAAACGCAAGAAGCGCAGACGCTTCGGCAACGACTTCAGATTTTAATTTATCAGAACTTCCAAAATTCTGCGAAGCAGAAACATCTATAAGGAATATTACCGTTAATTCTCTTTCTTCGGCAAATAGTTTTATAAAAGGTTTTCCGTGCCTTGCGGTAACATTTCGGTCAATGCTCCTAAAATCATCGCCGATTTGGTATTCCCTAACTTCGGAAAATTCTATTCCCTGACCTTTAAAAACGCTCTGATATTGTCCGGCAAAAATCTCGTTGACAAGTTTGTTTGACCTTATTTCAAGTCGCCGTATTTGTTTTTTTAATATGTCTTTGTCCAACATATGTACGGGTATCCTATAGATCAAATTTTTAAAACAGCGCGCCGGAGGACGCCTATTATAATTTTCTACATTTTTCTACGGAACTTCAACGCCGCCAAAAATTTTGTCTATTATATCGTCAGAAGAGACGGAATCTGCTTCCGCTTCGTAAGTTACAAGTATCCTGTGTCTTAAAACATCATGCCCTATCGTTTTTATATCTTCAGGTATAACATACCCTCTGCCCTGCAGAAAAGCATAAGCCTTAGCGGCAAGAGTCAAATTTATTGTAGCTCTTGGCGAAGCGCCGTAAGAAATCATGCTTTTTAAATCTTTTAGTCCGCACTCGTCAGGATTTCTTGAAGCAAAAACTATATCCACTATATAATTTTTAACTTTATCGTCGACATAAATCTGTTCTGCTAAATCTTTTGCTCTTTTAACGTCTTCCAAAGTTATAACGGAATTTATTTTGGGCGCGGCGCGCGTCATTCTTTCTAATATAATCTTCTCTTCAGATTTGCTTGGATAAGAAACTTTAAGCTTAAGCATAAACCTGTCAACCTGAGCCTCTGGAAGAGGGTATGTCCCTTCCTGTTCTATAGGGTTTTGCGTAGCCATAACCAAAAACGGTTTGGGAAGCTCGTATGTGGCATCGCCGATTGTAACCTGTTTTTCCTGCATAGCTTCAAGTAAAGCGCTTTGAACTTTAGCGGGCGCGCGGTTAATTTCGTCAGCCAACGCTATATTTGTAAAAACAGGACCTTTTTTTACGGCAAAACTGCCGCTTTGAGGATTGTAGATTAACGTGCCGACAACGTCGGCTGGAAGCAAATCTGGGGTAAACTGTATTCTCTTATAGTCGGCTTTTATGGTTGACGCTAAACTTTTTACAGCAAGAGTTTTTGCTAGACCAGGAAGACCTTCAAGAAGAATATGTCCGTCTGAAAGAAGCCCTATTATCATTCTTTCAAGAACATATTTCTGCCCCACGAGAACAGTTGAAATTTCATTTAAAAGTTTTGAAACAAAAACGCTTTCTTGCGCGATTTGTTTGTTAAGAGAATCAATGTCAATCGGCATTTAAAACCTCCGCGACAAAATAATACGACGGGTTGCGTCTTGAGAGATAAAAAACAGACGCCTTGAAACAAACGTTGTCTATAATTATACTCATATTAAAAACGCATTTCAATTTCCTAAGCTATCGCCTGATTTTATAGATTTGATAAGAAACGATAAGTTTTTAATTGAAAAAGCTCCAAAAGGGGAGCTTTTTTTGGGAATTCTGGGGTTTTTAGCCAAAAACGTCAATTTTTTACGACAGAAAACTCTTCTTTAAATTAGATACCGCCTAGGGAATATATTATCAACGCCAAGAATTCCATTCACATCAAGGCTTTTTTTGAATTTAGCCAGCTCTTTAAAACCTTCTTCTCCTATCATTTTTTTCAAAAAAACATGTCTTAACTTCCCTATGCCGTGTTCGGCAGACACCGTACCGCCAAGTTCAACGACTTTCTGAGCAATGCGGACATACATTTGTCTACATTCGCCATATTCCCGTTCATTTGCGGCAATTATATTTGCATGCAGATGATTCTCGCCAATATGTCCAAATGTTAAATTAAAAACGCCGGCTTTTTTAAATTCTCGTTCGCAAAAATCAATTATTTCGAAAAGTTTGCCATCTGGCACGGCAAAGTCCGTGCCTACTTTCGGAACTTTATTCTTTTTAACGATTTCATTCACTTTCTCGGGAATTCTATGCCTAAACACTCTAAATTTTTCAAACTCGGAAAGATTTGAAGCAAACCAAACTTTCTCCAACTTTACGCCGCAGATTTTAATTTCTTTTATCCATTGTTCTATCAAGATATCAGAATTATCTTCATAAATATCTTGTTCAAACATAACGCCCGCTTCTGCGTTTGCAGGCATAACGGGATAGTCGTCTTTTATTAAAAGCAGCGCGTTTTTATCAAAATACTCCAAAGACATGACGCTAATTGAATTTTTCAAATTTTCCGTTTTTGTTTTTGTAGATATGTCTTTTATATTTCTGACAAACCGATAGGCTTTATTTTTATCGTCAAAAAATATTATGCCTCCAAAAACTTCTTTAAAATGAGGAATAAGTTTTAACGCGGCTTCAATAAAAACGCAAAGCGTGCCTTCAGAACCTATAAGAACGTCTATAAGGTCCGCTTCGGGATAGTTATAATAGCCCGCAGCGTTTTTGATATTTGGAAGAATATACTTCGGAAGAGTTATTTCTTTTTTGCCTCTGTTAGTATCAAAAGCTATCTTTCCATTTTTATCTGCAAAATACTTTCCGCGCTCAATAAACGCAATAGAACCGTCTGCAAACGCAACTTTTAGAGCTTTAACATAATCTCTTGTGCCTCCAAATTTAAATCCTCTGCCTCCAGACGCGTTTGTCGCGATGTTGCCTCCGATAAACGCATTTTTTTCCGTAGGGTCCGGAGGGTACAGCCACCCTTCGTCGCTAGCTTTTGATTTTATATCGTTAACTCTCGCTCCAGCTTGCGCTGTAATCAAAGCGTTATTCTCGTCAATTCTTTTTATTTCGCCTATTCTATCTAATTTTTCCAAAGATAAAACGACTCCGCCAAAAGCGAGTCCCGAAGCCGTGTTTGCGGTTAACGCGCCCGCAACCGTTACGGGCGCTTTTTTAGCCGACGTCTCTTTTAGAAAAACGGATATGTCTTCTTCTTTTTCCGCTATAGCAACAAAATCGGCGTTAGAACCTCTAACGCCCGAATTGTCTTCAAAATAATTTTGAATTATATCTTTGTCTTTTTTTATTATCATAAAGCGCTATTGTCTCAACTTAACGCCCAAGTCAGAGTCCAACTTATTTAAGAGAACCTCAACATTGTCGTTTACTTCTTTATCGCTTAACGTTTTTTCGTCATTTTTGTACGACAATCTGAAAGAATAGCCGATTTTTCCTTCGCCTAATTTAGTTTCGTCGCCATATACAGAAAACAGCGAATACTCCTTTAGGATGCCGCCGGATTTTACGACGTTTTTTATAACTTCTTCTATTTTTGCAAACTGTAAAGACTTATCCGCAGTTACGGAAACGTCTCTTTTTACCGAGGGGAATTTAGAGTACGCTTTATAGAAAGACGTTTTTTTGACGCATATATTCTCAACAGTCTCCAAATCCATTTCAAAGTAAAAAACTTCGTCTTTAATATCGCTTGTAAGCGAAGGCTTTACAATGCCAAACTGTCCCATAACTTTGCCTCTAAAAAGAATGGATGCGGTTTTTCCCGTATGGAAATAACTTGAAGGGGTTAAGTTCTCCGCTATCATGAACTCTTCCGACGGCAAAATATTTTTTATTATACCGCCGCCAAAGTAAAAATCAAATTTAGGGCTTACTTTTTGTTCAGCCCATTTCCACCACTCGCGCCAAACTCTGCCATACGTTACGGCGGCAAAAGTCTTTCTTTCTCCAGATTCTGCAAAGACTTTGCCATGTTCAAACAACGTTACAGTCTCGGCGCCTTGGCTTATGTTAAGCGTTAAATTTTTAAATAACCCGGGAAGCAAGGACGATCTTAAAACTTCGTTTTCCTTAGATATTGGGTTTGCTATTTTGTAGTAATATTTTAATCCGAATTTTTCAAGCTCCGCAATTTCTAAAAAACTGCAATTCAAAACTTCGCTAAAACCAAGACCGTTTAGTCTAGCTCTAAACTCTTCAATTATAGCCGAAAGAAATGAATTGTTTAGCGTATAGGCATAATCCGTATGCGTTTTTGAAGCAGGCATGCCGTCGTATCCTTTGATTCTCGCTATTTCTTCAATTAAATCAACTTCTATTTTTATATCGTTACGCCATGAAGGGATAGCGCATAAAATCACCTCGCCTCTCGGCTCTAAATCTATACCCAAAAACCTTAAAATTCCGCCTATTTCATCTTCTTCAACGGTATAACCCAAAATCTTGCTTACTCTTTCAACCCTTAAAGCTACTTTTGTCCTTTCGTACTTAATAGCGCGCAAGTCTTCCAGAGCTTCTTGCTTGCCGCCAGCGATTTCAGTTATAAGATTTGCCGCTCTCCATAAGGCAAGCTCGGCTATGTCCCAACCCAAACCCCTCTCAAACCTATAAGAAGAGTCTGACGAAAGATTTAATTTCTTTGAAGTTTTTCTTATTGAAGCGGCGTCAAAAATGGCGCTTTCAAGAAAAATTGTCTCGGTATCGCCGTCAACGCCTGAGAACTCGCCGCCCATTACTCCGGCTATAGCGACAGGCTTTTGCTCATCGGCTATAACAAGCATTCCAGAGTCCAGCTTATATTCTCTACCGTCAAGAGCGGTTATTTTTTCCAAGTCGCTAGCTTCTCTTACGATAATTTTTTTTGAAGAAAGTTTAGTTATGTCAAAAGCATGCAAAGGCTGTCCAAGTTCAATCATAACGAAGTTTGTTATGTCAACTATATTATTTATTGACCTTGTTCCGCTCTTTGCCAAAACGTCCGCGAGCCATTTCGGCGAAGCTCCGACTTTAACGCCTGAAATAACGCTTCCTATATATCGTTTGCATAAATTAGATTTTATCTCAACGCAGTTTAATAGCGGAAGCTTTTTTAGAATTTTTACTTGCGGGATAGACACAACTTTACGGAGTTTAGCCCCGATTTCTCTAGCAACGCCTAAGTGGCTTAAACAATCGCCTCTGTTAGTCGTTATTTCTATTTCCAAAACAGAGTCCATGCCTTCCAGAACGTTTTCAAGAGGAAGCCCTATTTTCGTTTTTTCGTCAAGAACAAAAACGCCTTCGGATTCTTCTTTTAGTCCAAGCTCTTTTTCCGAGCAAATCATGCCTTGAGAATCAACGCCTTTTATCTTTGATTTCTTTATTTCAAAGTTTCCCGGAAGAACCGCTCCGATTTTTGCAAGAGGAACAGTCTGTCTCGAAGCAATATTCTTTGCTCCGCACACTATTGAATATTCCCTAATTGCGTCGCTTACCCTGCACAAAAAAAGTTTGTCAGCTCCGGGATGTTTTTGAACGTCTAAAACCTTTACCGTTACAACGTCAGTCCAACCGCAGCCTTGCGAAACTACAGAAGCTTCTATGCCAATAGACGTAAGCGTTGACGCGACATCTTTGGGGCTTAATTCAAAATCAACAAATTCTTTCAGCAAGTTATATGATATTTTCATGTTTAATTCCTTAAAACTGTCTTAAAAATCTCAAATCATTTTCGTAGAACAAACGAATATCGTCAATCCCGTACTTAAACATGGTTATTCTCTCCACGCCGAGTCCAAAAGCGTAACCAGTATATTTTTCGCAGTCGTAACGAACGGACTTTAAAACGTTTGGGTGTACCATGCCGCAACCCAAAATTTCTATCCAGCCTGAAAATTTGCATAGTCTGCATCCCTTTCCCTTGCAGAAAACGCATTGCATATCAACTTCCGCCGAAGGCTCGGTAAACTGAAAGTGCGAGGGTCTGAAACGCATTCCTATATCGGATCGGAAAAATTTGCGTATAAAATCCGACACAACGGCCTTTAAATCTGCAAATGTCACGTTCTCATCTACAGCCAAACCTTCCACCTGATGGAATGTTGAAAAATGCGTGGCGTCGGAAGCCTCGTTTCTGTAAACCTTACCCGGAACGATAACTCTTATAGGTGGCTTATGTTTTTCCATAACATGAATTTGACCGGGAGAAGTGTGCGTTCTAAGCAGCGCTTTCGCGCCTTCAAGATAAAAAGTATCCTGCGCATCTCTAGCGGGATGGCTTTCTGGAATATTTAGAGCCTCAAAATTATACCACTCGGTTTCTATTTCAGGACCTTCGGCGACTGCAAAGCCAAGAGATTTAAAAACAACGCTTATATCCCGCATCGTTTGTATTATCGGGTGGAAACTTCCCTTTGAAAACGGAAAGTAAAAACTTTTAGAGCAATCAAGCTTTTCCTCGCGCATTTTTTCGTCAAGCAAAGCTTTTTTAAGATTTTCTTTTTTGCTTTCTATTTCAACTTCTATAACGCTTTTGGCGTTATTTGCTTCCGAGCCGATTCTTTTTTTGTCTTCAATCGAGCGCGAAGACAGCGACTTTAGAATTTGCGTTAAAACGCCGTTTTTGCCGAGATACTCCGTCTTAACGCTCTCAAGCGCCGCGACATCGGCGTTTTTTATCTTTTCCAACGCTTCATTTATAATCTGCCGAATATCTTTCATCGCCAAATCCTTTCTCTATAAGTTAGTTTTGAACGCCTATAAGCTTGTTCAAACGGTCTCTAGCTATTTTATAATCAGGACTGATAGCCAAAGCCTTTGAATACATATCTTTTGCTTCGTTATGCAAATTAGAAACTTCTTTTATTAGTCCAATATTATAATAAGCTTCCGCGTTTGACGCGTTTACCGCTAAAGCTTTTTTAAATTCCGCAATCGCTTCGTCAAATTTGTTGTTTAAAAAATAAAACTTCCCCAACTCTACATGATTTGCTTCTTGAGAATCTTCCTTAATCATTATTTTTCCTCTTTCAATTTAGCCAAATATTCTTTTGAACCAACGACCACCAAAATATCGTTTTGGCTTATTTCGTCGTCAGGACCCGGCACCATATTTATTTCTTCTTTCATATCGCTTTGCCCATCGTCGTTAATAAACAAAATCTGTTTGCGTATGGCGATAATATTAACTCCATAGCTGTTTCTAAATCCGGAGCTTTTTATTGTTTTACCCCAAATTTCTTTAGGGGCAACTATTTCAATTAAATTATATTCTTTTGAAAGTTCTATCTGTTCCAAAATGTTTGGCGATATTATGCCGTCAACAAGTTTTTTTGCCATTTCAAGCTCAGGATATACTATTGTGTCTGCCCCTATTTTAGCGGCAACTTTTGAATGCCATGAACTCGCAGCCTTCACAATAATATTTTTAACACCGAGTTCTTTAACTATCAACGTTGAAAGAATGCTTGTGTCTATACTTTCGCCTATTGAAACTATAACGCTATCGCAGTCAGCAATCCCCGCATCTTCCATAGCTTTCTCGTCCGTAGCGTCGGCTATCAACGACTGAGTAACAAACGCGCTTATTCTATTTACTATCTCGGCGTCGTTGTCAATAGCCAAAACCTGCATGCCTTTCTTTTCAAGCTCTACGGCTACGTTGTAACCAAACGTTCCAAGCCCTATAACGGCATACTGTTTCTTTTTCATCAGATTCCGCCTTTTATCCGACTAATACTCTGCCTTCAGGATATTTAATCTTTTTCTTTTTAGCGATTGGATTTACCATTACTATAAGCATCGTTAATATTCCAATTCGTCCCGCTATCATGGCTATAAGGACATATATCTTACCTACTAAAGACAAATCGGGCGTAATGTCAAGAGATAATCCGACCGTAGCTAAAGCAGATATTACTTCAAAAACGACAGTTATGGGTCTTAAATAATTTTCTTGCAGCATAAGGACAAGCGACGACAACGCTATTAAAGCAAAAAATATTATAAAAATAACTAGAGCTTTTTTCACCAAATCAGACGGTATTCTTCTTTTAAATAAGACATAGTCTTTGTCGCCAGTCAAGACGCTTTTTACAAATACGCAAATTAAAGCGACAGTCGTAACTTTTATACCGCCCGCGGCGCTCCCCGGAGCGCCGCCAATAGACATAAAAATCATCAACACAATCTCGGTAAATTCATTAAAAAATGACGGCGACACAGTGTAAAACCCCGCTGTTCTGGCGCTTATAGCTTGAAAAAAAGCGTTGTTTATTAAATAAAATAACCCTTGCCCTTTTAGAGCGTCCGAAAATAAAAACAATAAAAACGACAAGCCTGTAATTATAGCCGTTACAAAAAGAACAACTTTTGTATGCGTGGACAAATGTCTGCGCTTTTCTTTATACTTATCGTAAATATCAACAATAACAAAAAAGCCAAGACCGCCAAAAAGTATCAAAACCGCTATTGCATACAAAATAGCCGGATTACCGGCAAACATAGCAAGACTGTCGTTAAAAACGCTAAATCCCGCGTTACAAAACGCCGTTATTGAGTAAAATACGCCTAAGTAAATAGATTTTAGAAATGAAAAATCCTTTAGAAAAATCAAAGTTAAAACAACGGTTCCGACAAACTCTATTCCTAAAACAAAAATAATTGCCTTTGAAAGAAGATGTTTTAACCCCTTAAAAGATGACAGGTCAAAAAGTTCCTGCATAATGCGCCTGTCTTTTAAAGCCATCTTGCCCAACGTCAACGTAACTACAGTAGAAACAAACATGTATCCCAATCCGCCCAATTGAGTTAAGGTTAAAATAATTATTTGTCCAAAAGTAGAATAGTACTCGCCAATATTTACAATTGAAAGTCCGGCGACGCATACGGCGGAAACTGAAGTAAACAGATTCGTAATGAAAGAAAACCCGCTAAAGATATGAGCGGCAGGCAACGACAAAAGCGCCGTCCCTGCCGCTATGAGTCCAAGAAAAAACAATATTAACGTTTTTGGCGGAGAAAATTTCATTGATTTCCGCTCAAGCAGCTTTAGCTATCTCAACCAACCGCTTGAAAGTAGCGTTATCATTTACCGCGATTTCAGCAAGCATTTTTCTATCTATAGCTACGTTAGCCTTTTTAAGACCTGAAATAAATTTATTGTAAGAAATTCCTTCTTCTCTTACAGCGGCATTAAGACGAACTATCCAAAGAGTTCTGAATTTGGATTTATTGTCTTTTCTTCCCGTATAAGCATAGTTAAGAGAACGTTCAACTTGTTGTATAACCATTCTCCAACGGTTTTTCTTCGCCGCATAAGAACCTTTAGCAAGCCTAAATATTTTTTTCTTTTTTTGCCTCGTATATACTACGCTTTTTGCGCGCATCGCAAATCTCCTTGATTATGTAAATACAAAATTAACGTTAAAAACCGTAAGGCATAACTTTCTTCATAGTCTTCATGTCCGAATCGGCAACTATAACAGCCTTTCTTGACTTTCTGTTCTGATTGCCAGAATCGCCGGTCATCAAATGTCTCTGTCCAGGCTTTTTATATTTAACTTTTCCTTTTCCCGTAACTTTGAAACGTTTTTTTGCTCCGCGGTGAGTCTTCATCTTAGGCATCTTTTTCTCCCGTTTATCAATCCGCCGCTAAACAAACTGTTTTTGCTTAAGCGGCTCGTCATTATTTATATTTTTATTTTCATTTTTATTTTAAATTCTTTTTTGGAGCCAAAGTCATAAACACTCTGTTGCCCATAGAAGAAGTTCTTCCTTCCGGTTCCGCTACGTCGGCCAAAGATTCTTTAATTTTATCCATAACTTTTACGCCCAAATCTTTGTGTTGCATCTCTCTTCCCGAAAACATAGCCGTCAGTTGCACCTTGTCACCGCCAGTTACGAACTCCCTAGCACGTTTAATCTTAACTTCTAAATCGCGTTCCCCTATGCGAGGTCTTATTCTTATTTCTTTTACGTGAGAAATCTTTTGTTTCTTTTTGGCTTCTTTTTCTTTCTTCTCAATCTCATATTTAAACTTAGAGAAGTTGGTTATTTTGCATACTGGCGGATTTGCCTGAGGAGAAATTTCAACTAAATCTAACTCTTTTGCCCGAGCTTTCGCTAAAGCTTCAGACGTTTTTACTATCCCATCCATACTTCCGTCAGAATCAACAAGCCTTACTTCCGGGACTCTGATAAATTGGTTTATACGAAATCTTCTGTTTTCGACAGCTCCCCCTCTTGGCAGTCGGGACATTGCCCCTTTCCAATTTTTAAATAAAAAATCGGGTCAGATATAATATCCGCCCCGTAAACGCGTCGCCATGCGACAAAAATATCGTTAACATTCAACCTTTTCCCTAAAACTACTTATACATTTAAAACACGCGGTCAAGGTGAGCCGGGCGGCTTCTTCGCTATTAAGCTTTACGCCCGCATTCTATAATAATAACAATTTTTTGTCAAATTATCAGCATCATTGTAGAATCTCACAACATATTGGCAAATAGATGCTTTTGTAATCGTACTCTATTTCAAAGTTGCTATAAAACAATTGAGTCTTTTTTTGGTTTCATTTTTTTGGTCTTGCTTATAATAAATTTCTATAAATGTAATTTTATTATTAAGAGAGTCACAAACATAAATAACTCTTAACCCACTTCTTGCCCCCTTTCCCTTTTAATGATTTACAAGACATTTTCCGTACTTTCATTAAAAGATAACGTTTGTCGCAAAAATTTTTCATTTTAATTTTAACAACTGCAGATGTTGAAATCCCACGATAATGATAAGCTTCTATAACCGCTTTTTTCATTACTTCAAAATCTTCTTCTAAAGTTCTAAATCTTTTGAGAAGTTTTTTAAAATCTTTATCAAATTCTCCAAAAGAACAATAGCTATTTATTTTCATAGATTCTCATAGATGTTTCTTCAGTTCTATAAAAAACACTTTCATAATCTATAACTTTGCCGTTTTTGGCTATAAGCCATGGTATATCTTTATGCGAAATTTCTGATAATTCTTTGGCAGACTTATCAGAATATCTCTTTAATGTCTCGTCTATATGTTTAATTTCTTGAGCTGAAATCTCCGCTAAAATTGCCGTTCTTTTAGGCAAATATTTTGTCTGCTCGCAATTGAAATACTTTGTCCTTATTTCTTCGCAGTCGCCATCTTTTTGCATTTGTTTTATAAGTTTTGCAAAATCAATCGGAGTCGGTCCGTAAGTATTCTTAATATATTTTAATCCCATAAGTTGTTCCTCATATAATTCATAATAGTTGAAATCAATAAAGTACAAGATCTTATATAAAACCGTTTGTCCTACATTTACTTTTGCGCCAACTTTATTAAGAATGTATATAAACGCCTCTTTAAATTTTTTAATATTATTTTGCGGAATACTTATGCGCATATTGTCTTCCTTCTTATTATCTTTTTTCGGAATAATATCATAATGCGGCTTTTTAGGCATAATGCCCGATTTTTTAGAAATTTCTTCTTGAGAAAAACTATTTTTTTTTATAAATTGTTTTTTTATACGCATTTTAACTCTCCATTTTTCGCATTATCTGGCTGCGACAACAATTACATTTTACAAATATATAAATATCAAATTATTATAACATTTTAAAGTAAATATTTATTAACATGAGGCAGGATACGCCGGACCCATAGACGATTATTTAGCGTCGCTGTTTTTTCCGTAGGGGACTAAATGAGCGCTCCACCCTCCTATCTTTGCCTTCAAATATGCATCTATCGGATTATCTTTGCCGCTTAACAGTTTAGCGCTTGCAGTTTTGCTTTCCGCATAGTTGAGAGCAATCGCAGCTTCAGCCGCGACTACAAAGGGAACTGCGCAAGGACCAAAGGCTGAAGCGTTAGATATAGCCCTTTCCATTAAGGCTAGCTGAGCAAGTGAAGTCGCTTCCGCTAAAATCATTGTAAGTTTGGTAGCGCCAGTAAAAGTATCTTCTGTTTTTGGAAACATTGAACCTTTTACGTTGTATGGAGAGGCGGCTGAAAATACCATTATCTGGGGATAATGTATTCCTAAAAACTTTGAGAATAGCGGTCTTCTTTTACTTCTTTTTTTGCGGAGAACAACTTTTACTTTTTGCTCGCTAAACCTATCCCCTTCAACAAACCACGAGTATTTGCTTTGTTTGAGCTTATTTCGCGATAAAATATGAAAATGCATTGAAGCGTCTAGGTAAATACACGCCAAATTTATAGTAGAGTAATAATTTATTCCTTTTGAGTTCCGTTTTAAACCTAAATTCTTTTCCGGTCGCGACGGAAACAATAATATATCGCAATCCTTTGACATATTGTCAGCCAATATGCCGCAATGATATGAGTAATAACTTTTTATGACCAAGTCTTGGGCTTTTTGTATAGTATCAACTATAAATTTTATTTTTCTTACGCCTTCGTCTTTTTTATGTCCGAAAATTTCGTGCTTAAAATCTGACACGGGATTTTCAAAAGAAGGGTTCATTGTAGCTGGAAAACCGCCGATTACGTCTGTTGAGTACGAGGCAAGCTGAGTTATTCTCGGATTCATTCCAAGCGATAACGCTTCGCCTATAAGATAATTTGCGCTGCCCAAGAAATTTAGAACTCTTGCTTTATAAGTCGCAAGAGATAAAGCTATGCCGTCGGCTTCATTTTGGAGTCTGATTCTATCTCTTATAATGCAAGCAATATTTAGCATCATAGCCCAACTTATAACGAGCATCGCCGTAAGTATTAAGAAATAACACAGAGTTTGTCCTTTATTATTTTTCAAAATTCTTTGCGCCTTGAAACGCTTTGTAATAATATCTCTCGTCGGGAGACGGTATCATTCTGTTTCTTGAGGATTGGTATCTACTATTTTTAAAAGAATTATCTTTGGCAATTAACGAGCCGAACAAGACCCTAGTAAAGTAGTATATTTTCACAGTTTCTTTAGTTATATTTTTCCCAGAATAATCTTTAAATTTCTTTTTGCCTTTCCATATAGTTACGGATTTACGCGTATCGCCGCTTTCAACAATATTTTCCGATTCGCCACAGCCGTCTGTTTTATTAAGGTGTCTTTCAACGGTCTTTTTATCTGAAAGAACAAATCTTGAGAGGTTAAATGCGCTAGCCCCAAAAACAACTTCGGGATAAAAAAACGCGAGATAATTTTTTACCCTCTTTTCAGCTTCCTTAGCGCGAAACCCGCTTTTTGTAACCGCCGCCGACCGCATAGCGACAAAAGCGGCTTCATTTGCAATCATATCGTCTACAGTCATAACGCAAATTTGCATAAACGCGAACATTACGACCGTTGTAAAAACAACGACAAAAAGGGCTTCCAACATTGATTGTCCTTTGTTATTGATTGAAAGCTTAAATCGTTTGCGAATTTGAAAAAGAAATTGAAAGACAATTGATTTCATTTAACGTAATTAAATCGCGTTACGCTTCCCGCAAGCGCTCCCGACGGCGACGACGCTTTTTGGTATTTTGTTTTCCAAAATCTTTTGTACGCGGCCAAAACGCCCATTGTAGCGACGATCAAAACGACAAAAACCAAAACAAACTCCGTTAAAGTCTGCCCTTTATTTTTTTTCATTTTATTAATTTTGTCGTAACAAAGATAAGTAAGTTTGTTTTTTCTTCGTTATAACAAGCGACTCCGAACAACAGCCCTAAAACAGGAACGTCGCATAAAAAAGGAACGCCTTTTCTCGTTTTAGTTTTTGTTGTTTCTATAAGACCTGCGAGAACCATCGTATCGCCGTTTTTGATTTGTAAATGAGACGAAGCTTTTCTTTTCTTAATCGCAGGATACCCCGCCACTTGTACGGAATGGTCTATTCTTGAAAATTCCGTTTCTATGACAATATCAATTTTACCGTCTTTTGACGCCGTCGGTTTAATGTATATTATGATCCCGTACTTTTTCCACTTTATAGAAGACGCGCCGACGCCAGTGGCTACGATTGGAATTTCGCCTCCAACCATAAAATTGGCGCAAGCGCCCGATTTTGCAACAAGTTTAGGCTGAGATAAAATCTTTGCAGCTCCATTTTCTTCCAGAGCTTTAAGCGTTGCAGAAAATTTTGTATCTCTTCCCCAAGAGCCGGACTCTAAAATAGCTGGAATATTAAATTCAGACACGCTTATTGAATTGGGCAATTCCATACCCAAACTTCTGGCTTTGTTTTCGTACATTTCAGCAACTTCAACCGAAATCTCAATCATTTGTTCCGACGCGTAAACTAAAGAAGCAAAAAACAAAAGCGCAACCGTAACCAGTTTTTTCATTTTAGCCCCGCGTTTGAATTAGAATCAGCTTCGCTTAAACTTAGGTATCAGTTTCTAACTCCAGTTTGTATGCTAGATTTTATGGATCTGCACTGCATGCCATGATATACTATAGCCAAGCGACGCACATTTAGTTTATATTTTTCAATAGCCATTTGCGCAGGTCCAACAACGCTCATAGGATATACCTATTTACATCTCTAAAATTCAAAGTAGAAATATAAAGTGTGAAATGGTATGCCTGTACAAGTACGATGTGTCTGTTATAACAACTTTTTTTACTTTTCTTTTGACGCTTTTCGCTATTAATTTTGTATTGATAAGATCTTCAAACCCTTCTCCCGTCTGGCTTGCGCAGCCATATGATACAACTAAATCTAAAACTACGCTCTTAATCTTCTGCAGATTCAAAAAATTCTTTGGCCTTATCGCTCCATTTCGCTAATCTATCTGTTGACATAACAACATCTTTTTCAATTTTCCATAGAGTTATATATAAAAGGTTCATCCGGAAAAAGGCAAACGTTTATACGCGTCTACTTTGTCATGAAAGACCTACTATTTCTTTGACTTCTTAAGCAATTTATATTCAACAGAATCTGAAAGAGCCTGCCAAGAAGCGTCTATGATATTTTCATTTACGCCAACGGTTCCCCAACTTTTTGAAGAATCCGAAGATTCTATTAAGACTCTTACCTTTGCCGCAGTATTTGCATTGCCGTTTACAACCCTTACTTTAAAGTCCGTTAAAACAACGTCTTCTATCTCGGGATAGTATTTTATTAAAGCTTTCCTTAAACAACGGTCTAAAGCATTTACAGGTCCGTCGCCTTCCGCAACCGCATGTTCTTCTTTGCCTTTTATGTCAAGCTTAACAGCAGCTTCTGAAATTATTTCCCCTGTTGGACGTTTTTCAACAGCAACTCTATATCCCTTTAAGACAAAAAAAGGCTTAAAAGATTCTAATGTTTTTTTCGTTACCAAAAAAAAAGACGCGTCAGCGTTTTCATACTGAAAACCTTCATTTTCTTTCGCTTTTACTATCTCTATAACTTTTTTAACTTTTTCAGGAGCATTTTCTATGCCCAAATCCATTTCAACAGCCTTAGACGCAATATTGCTTTTGCCGGCCAAATCGCTTACTAAAATTCTTCTGCCGTTTCCAACAAGAGAAGGATCTACGTGTTCATAGGTTTCTGGAGTTATTTTAATAGCCGAAACATGAACCCCGGCTTTATGGGCAAACGCATTTTTACCTACGTACGGCTCAGAATCGTTTGGCATAAGATTTAAGATTTCGTTAACATAGCGAGAAAGTTCCGAAAGTTTTTTTAAGTTTTTACTTGCAACGCATTCATAGCCTTTTTTGATTTTAAGAGCAGGAATTATAGAGCATAAGTTAGCGTTGCCGCATCTTTCGCCAATCCCGTTTATAGTGCCTTGAACCAACAAACAGCCATTTTCCACAGCGACAATAGAGTTTGCGACGGCGCAATCTGAATCATTATGAGCGTGTATTCCAAATTTTGCGTTCGGAAACTCAGCGACAGTTTCCTTTACTATAGCTTCTATATCGGAAGGAATCATTCCCCCGTTAGTTTCGCATAAGCATATAAGATCGGCGCCTGCGGAAACCGCCGCGCTCACGACTTCAAACGAATATTTTTTATTGCTTTTATAACCGTCAAAATAATGTTCCGCGTCAAAAATTACTTCAAGTTTTTTTGATTTAAGAAAATATACGCTTTCATAAATCATTTTAAGATTTTCTTCGTTTGTCGTTTTAAGCGCTTGCTTTACATGCAAATCCCAAGATTTTCCAAATATGCAAGCCGTTTTAACGTCGGACTTTAATATTGCCTTTAAAACTTCGTCTTCTTTAACGTTTGCGTCTTTACGCCGCGTTGAACCAAAAGCGGCGAGGCGAGCATTTTTAAGCTCAACTTTTTTCATTTGTTCAAAAAACAAATCGTCTTTGGGATTTGACCCGGGCCAACCGCCTTCAACGTAAGAAACGCCAAAAGAATCCAAAGCTTTCGCTATTTTTATTTTATCTTCAATAGCAAAAGATATTCCCGCTCCTTGAGATCCGTCTCTTAAAGTTGTGTCGTAGATAAACACTCGTCTCATTTTAATCCTGTTTTCGCACCGAGACGCTTGTTATATCCTAAAAATAGTCGTCTAGCGTCTCTTCTAAAGGCGTTTCTTGAGACCGCGCTTCTTCATAAGCATCAACTTTTAACGCTTCGTTCTTAACCGCCCGACTTTTGTATATAGGCGCCGCTATTATACATAAAATTCCTATCATAATCAAGACTATTATAAATTCCACAAGCGTAAAACCCGTAGATTTTTTCATACAATATCCTACTTCTTTTTAGAAAGACCAAAACCTTTGTGGATTTCTTCAACGGCTTTAACTATGTCCAACTCGTCTACAATACACGAAATTTTTATTTCGCTGGTTGAAATCATTTCTATGTTGATACCTTTTTTATGAAGAATTTCAAACATTTTTCCCGCTACGCCGGCATTGCTTTTCATGCCTATTCCGACTACGGAAATCTTAGCGGCGCGCTCGTCGCAGACAACTTGAGAAGCCTTAAATTCCGAAACTATTTTGTCAAGCTCTATTTGCGTTTTTTTCGCTTCCTTTCCGCTTACGGTAAACGATATGTCGTTTTTCTTGTCTACCGCCGCAGACTGAATAATCATATCCACGTTGACGCCGATTTTAGCAAGACCGCTAAAAATTTTTGCGGCGACGCCCGGAATGTCCGGCAAATCTATTATTGTAAATTTCACCTGATCCTTATCAAAAGTTATACCGGAAACAAGCAGCTCCTCCATCTTTTTCCTCCTGATTCTTTCTTTGCTCGTTATTATTGTTCCTTGATTCTCGCTAAAAGCGCTTCTTGCGTGTATTTCTACGCCGAACTTTTTTGCCACTTCAACGCTTCTTGACTGCAAAACCTGCGCTCCCGAACCCGCCATTTCAAGCATTTCGTCGTACGAGAGATAATCAAGCTTTTTTGCATCTTTTACCACTCTAGGGTCCGCAGTGTACACGCCTTCTACGTCCGAATATATTTCGCAAAAGTCGGCTTTAAGACCGGCGGCCAAAACAACCGCGGTCAAATCTGAACCGCCTCTACCCAACGTAGTTATGTCGCCTTTTGGATTAACAGCCTGAAAACCCGCGACTATTACAATATTATTTTTTGATAAAAGCGAATTTATTTTCTTAGGATTAACTTTTTTAACCCTAGCCCTTGTATAATTTATATCCGCTAAAATTCCCGCTTGAGGTCCGGTTAAAGACATTACTTTTTCGCCCATAGCGTCAATTGCCATCGCAAGAAGCGAAATAGACGTCATCTCCCCCGTCGCAAGAAGAACGTCCATTTCTCTTGCAAGCGGACTAGAAGTAATTTTATCTGCCATTTCAAGCAACTCATCAGTCGTATCGCCCGGAGCGGAAACCACAGCGACAACTTTATCGCCCGCATTTTTTTTAGCAATTATTCTGCTTGCGACAAGCTTCATTTTATCGGCATCGGCAACCGACGAACCGCCGAATTTCATTACAACAAGAGCCATCTTCAATCCCTCCGAATATTATCTCAAATAGGCTATTGCCACAGCGCCTTTCGCGTCAAAGTCTAATACGTAAGCCTTTGCACGGACGCTGTCTTTTTTCCACCTTTTTATCATGCTTTTTCGGACATTTACAGCGTCTTTAGCATTGCAAAAAGCCGCCAAGGTCGGTCCAGAACCGGAAAGACAAGCTCCGTATGCGCCCGAAGACAACGCGGCGTCTAAAACTTCGTTCATATCAGGTATCATCTTGCCTCTGTAAGGCTGATGTATTTTATCCTGCATTCCAGCTTTAAGCAACGTAAAATCCGAACGACAAAAAGCCGCAGTAAGAAGAGCGACTCTTGAAGTATTAAACACAAGATCTTGTAAATTTACGCATTTTGGCAAAACTTGCCTTGACCTTTTTGTTCTAAGCTCAAAAGCAGGCGCGCACAAAACAACTTTTAATTTGGGAATCGGAAGCTGAACTACGGTTTCATGATCGCCGTCTTTGCTGCAAACGCATATTCCTCCGTAAACCGCAGGCGCAACGTTATCCGGATGTCCTTCTATTTTTACGGCTAAATCTGCGACTTGCGTTTTATCAAGTTTGTTTCCGCATAACGCATTGGCTAGAACAATTCCTCCGACTATGGCTGATGCGGAAGAACCAAACCCGCCGCTTAACGGAATGCGCGTATTAACGACAATATTCAAATTTTTTAAATTGTATTTATCTTCGCCTAAAAATTTAAAAGTCTTTTGCATTGACTGCCAAAAAAGATTTTTCTCACATTTAGGCAGAGATTTTTTTCCCGCTCCCTTTAACGTAAAATACGTTTTTTTCGCTTCAGGAACATATTCCGCTTCAAATTCGTTGTACAAAGACAAAGCCGCTCCGAAAACATCAAAGCCCGGACCTAAATTCGCAACGGTCGCGGGAACTCTTACTTTTACTTTCATTTCCATTTCCTATATCAAATTTCTTACGCAAAAATTAACCCGACGTTAAACCTTAAACATAATTTTTAATATCTTAACAGCGTACATGCTTCGCATACCCGGCTAAATTGCGACAAGAAATTTATACCGCTTGAACTTCTTTTACTTCAGGAACCGCTTCTTTTATCGCATTCGTTACGCCGTACCGCAAAGTCATAGCAGACATCGGGCAACTACCGCACGCGCCTGTAAGTTTTACTTTTACAATCCCGTCTTCGGCAACATCTATCAATTTGACATTTCCGCCGTCAGCCTGTAAGCGAGGTCTTACGGATTCTAACGCTTTTTCTACTTTTTCTACTTTTTCTTTTAAAGTCATCTCTATCCCCAATCTATCCCCCAAATTTTATTTATTTTTGCTCTTAAACGCGCGATTATTATAACATAATAAAACTTGTATATCCATAAGAAATTAAACGTCCTTGGGACAACTTAAAGTTCAATAGGTATGAAAAGACGCTATTGTGCTTGACAAAATGTAAAATGTAAAATGTTTGCCACAATGTTCGCGGCTAGAAAGAAATATCTTGCGCCATAAATAATTTTTTCAAAAGAAAGCAGAAAGTTTTTCAGAACTTTTAGAGAATAAATCTTTGTCAATATCCTCCGCAAATCTTCGCTACGTTCTACCGACTACTGGGAAAAAATAAATAGTCGTTAATAATACAACTACTGGGATTGCGTAAACTTCGCGCGGCTTTCGCGTTTGAATCTCCAAAGAGAATGGAGGCGTATTAAACATAGAAACGGTTGACGGGGAAGACGACGGAATTTAGGGGGAATGCGGCGGGAGGCAGATCAAACGCGCTACATTTAAAAAGCAACGCTTTGATAAATTTTAAGGATATAAAGGAAACAGAAGTGAGCGGGATAAGATTAGAAGTAAAGGATAACAAATATTGCAAATCGTCAGCGGGAGTAATGAATATTAAGAACTACGCGAGAATTCTCTCGGCCGCATAGCCCTATTAGAGAGGTCAAGGCACGGATGGGGAGAAAGCAAGGTTATAGAATATTTATAGACGCTGGTTTAAAAACAAAAGCGGAGAGAGAGGGATTTGAACCCCCGGTGGAATTTCTCCCACAATAGTTTTCAAGACTATCGCCTTAAACCGCTCGGCCATCTCTCCTACGACTTCTTTATGTTGCGCTAAAAACTACTTAAGCTTCTAAATACTTTTTAATCTGAGATACGTATTCTATCAAATTTGACTGTTTTTCCGCAAATTTCTATGATACGAAGATACGAATAGTTTGGTCTTTTCATTTCATGTCAGAATAGACATAACTCCAAGCAAATCCTCTTCAACAGACAGACAAATATATGTCGTCGGAGGCAAGGAGCTAAACGTTTACCTTATAGACTCCGAAATTACAGAAAATACGGTAGCGGATATGATCGTGCCAAAAACAACGGATATGGAAATAAATTCAACTTTGGCTAACGTAACGGCTGACAATCTGTCAGGGTTTTTAAGTCCTCAGATTTTAGATGCCGCAAGGCTAATACCAAAAAACATACTAAAAGGAAACGCCCCCAGATCTATTGATGAATGGCAGTTAGCGCCGGAACTTTGGAACACCGTTCGTAATGAAATAGATGCTCGTAGAAAAAAAGGGCAGTTCATTTTGACAGGCTCGTCATCTCCTACGGACGATATAACGCACCACAGCGGGGCAGGAAGGTTTGGGCGAGTTAAAATGCGTCCTTTGTCTTTGTCCGAATCCGGAAAGTCCACTAATCAAGTGCCATTTGCAAATTTGTTTGAAAAAAACGCCAAAGTTGAAGGAAACGGCGGGACGTCTTAGAGGACTATGCCAAAATAATAATTATAGGAGGCATGCCTGCAATAGTAGACGATAACGAAAGAAACGCCTTCATTTTTTACGACGAATATATAAACAATATCTCTAGGGTTGAACTAAAACAAATTGGACTGAGTTCCGATTCCGTACGGGTAAGATTTCTTATAAACGCGCTCGCGCGAAATACGGCGACGCAAGCAAGCCTTGAAACGCTCGCCAAAGAAGCTGAAATTCAAACGGATATAACAACAAAAACAATCAGAAAATATTTAGATAGATTGTCTCAAATTTTTATCTTAGAAGAATTGCCCGCATGGAAACCTCATATTCGCTCAAGCGCGCATATAAGGATAAAACCAAAATGGCATTTCTTAGACCCGGCTGTTTCAGCCGCAGCGCTTGGAGTAAACTCCAAGTCATTGTTAGATGATTTAGAAACATTCGGATTATTTTTTGAATCGATGGTTTTAAGAGACATTAGAATTTACGCAGACGCAATCGGAGGAGAAACTTTTTTTTACAGAGATTCCTCAGGACTAGAAGTTGATATAATAGTTAAGCTTGGCAACGGCAAATGGGCCGCTTTTGAAGTTAAACTTGGAGGCTCGCCTAATCTTGAAAAAGCAGAAGAAAATTTACAGGCGTTTAAAAAAGCCGTTAGTGAAAATAATTTAAAGGATTTGATTTCTTTAAATATAATTACCGGCGGCCAATTTAGCTACACAAAACAAAGCGGCGTCAACATTATTTCAATCGGTCATCTATGCCGCTAGTAATATTATCAAAAGCCCGGCGGATCGCTATGCTTTTTTATTTTGAGGCTATTTCTTTTCGGACTGTTCGTACTGAAGCGTTCTTGTCGTTATTGCGGAGACATTTATGGGACCAAAATACTGAATAGGTCCGGGAAACACATAGCTTTCAGACGTCGCCCATTTATCTCTCATTTTTACAAACTCTTTAAACGGTTTACCGCTTAAATCAACCAACGCTTTCCGAATAACAGGCTTATCTTTGCCGTTTCTTCTTTCAACGTTCATCATCATAGTTATAGGAATACCGCCGCACTCCCACTGCTTGGGAGCTTTTAGAAGGTTTCCTACAAAAGACATATAACCTGTAAGACCGTTGAGAATAAGAGCGGCTGCGTTATACCCTAAAGCATAAGTATAATTCGCGTCAAAATTTGAAGGAAATCCGCAACGCCCTTCATATCCAAAAAAATGCGTTATGCTTGAGAATTTGCCTTTATACTTATCCTTCTTCTTTAGTTCCGCAAGCCTCTTTTGAATCATTTCAATCAAAAGCTTTTCAGTCTCAATCGCGGATACGGCGACGTTTCCATGCGGATCTCTGTCGGACATAAGCTGAGAAGCTATGCCCGCAGGCAAAGAGCGCATTAAATCCGAAAGCTCGTTTGAGAGCTTGCCGCATACAAAATTCTTCTTTTCTTCCATACTTGAAAGCTCCGCGAACTTATCGGCATTATCCGCCAAAATATCGTTTAACGCCGAAATTAACTCTTTCATCTCAGGTATAAATTCTATAAGCCCTTCCGGCACCAAACAGATTCCAAAATTTTTACCATCTTCAGAACGCTTGATTATAACGTCAACAATACTATTGACAACTTTTGAAAGCGTCATTTTCTCGGCTAAAATTTCTTCGCCGATTAAGACAATGTTGGGCCGCGTCTTGAAACCCACTTCTAAAGTTATATGGGAAGCGCTTCTGCCCATCAAGCGGACAAAATGCCAATATTTTTGAGCTGAAACCGCGTCTCTGCATATATTTCCCACAAGCTCCGCGTAAGTTTTTGTCGCAGTGTCAAAACCAAACGACGTTTCTATGTATTTATTTTTCAAGTCTCCGTCAATCGTCTTAGGCACGCCTATTACGCATTTGTCTATATTTTCCCGTTTCAAATATTCGGCAATCATGGCGGCGTTTGTGTTAGAGTCGTCTCCTCCGACAACTACCAAAGCGTCTACATCGCATACGTCCAAGTTGTCTTTTGTTGAACAAAACTGCTCAACGGATTCAATCTTTGTTCTCCCAGATTGTATATAGTCAAAACCGCCGGTATTTCTATACTCGGCAAGAACTTTCTCGTCAATTTTCTTAAAGCTCTTTTTCAAAATTCCAGAAGGTCCTCCTAGATATCCTATCAGACCGTTCTTTTTATTTGCCCGCTTGAGACCGTCAAAAAGTCCCGCTATAACATTGTGTCCTCCGGGAGCTTGTCCGCCTGAAAGAACAACCGCCGCATTTATCGTTTTCTTTTTAGCCGAAGGATTTGCGCCTTTTTTAAATTTTACTATCGGCAAACCATAAGTGTTTTTAAAAAGTTCTCTTACTTTGTCTTGGTCAGCGACCGACCGAGTCGGTTTTCCCTTTACGACTTTTACGCAAGCCGCTCCCTTTTTTAACGCTTCGGGAAGTTCCGGTTTAAATCTCGCTCTCTCGCGCTGAAGTTCTGAAATACACGATGTTTTCCGCGCCATGTTAATTCCTCTTAGTTTTTATTTATCGCATGCAAAATTTTTGATATTATGTCTTCAGAATCTATATCGGAAATCTTGTCTTTCTTTATAACTATATGATTTTTTAACGGCATAGGACCCGCTTGGCTTGGATCCGTATAACCAAACGCCGCCACGCACTTTGTTCCGACAGCCGCAGCCAAATGCATAGCGCCCGAATCTACGCCTGTAAACAAACAGCACTCTTTTAGAAAAGCGGCGCCGTCTAAAATACCATTCTCGGCGGTAAACAGTCTCGGAGTTATTCTACATTTTTTGGCTACGTTATTCAAAATGTCTTTTTCCCACGCGGCGCCCGAAAGGACGCAGTTAAAACCTTTTTTTGATAAAACATTTATAACTTCAATCCATTTGCGCTCTTCTAAACATTTGTCTTGCCGTCTTTTGCTTGCGCCAATTGAAACTGCAATCGTCTTTGACGCGTCAAGATTATTATATCCAAACCACTTCTTTACGTTTTCTACGTTTTCTTTAGGGATCTCTATTATTCCCGTATAATCTTGCCGTATTGATTTAAGACCTGCGGCGAAACCCAATTCTTCGTTGTTAAACAAAGACGGAACGCCGACTCTTTTTGCTTTTTTTGTAAGCAAAAAACTTAAAGAAGCAGTTTTAAAACCTATTCTGCTTTTTATCCCAGACAAATACGCATAAAGTAAAGAACTCGGCGATTCGGAAAAAAGCACCGCTTTGCCGATTTTCTCTTTTCTTAAAAATTTTACGACATTTTTATCTTTAGGCATCGTTTCGTCCGCAAGCGCAGAAGACGTTAAAAGCGGAGACAACGACGGGTTAACCACAGAATATATTTTAGCGTTAAGCTCTTGTTTGGCGGATTTAATGACCGGAAGAGAAAATACAAGGTCTCCTAGCTGGTTCATGTGAAAAAAAACTATCTTATCCATTTTTCTATTTCCAAGAAAACAGCCTCAGGTTTTACAGCGTTTATATTATCTTCGTCTTCTTTATTTATAAGCAAAGAAAATCTGCCTAAGAAAGGAGCGGTTTCATTTATATCCGAACGACCGAATATAAATACCGAAGGAACGTTTAATACGGCCGATAAATGCGTAGGACCTGTGTCTGCCCCGACAACCGCTTTGCTTTTTGATAAGACCCCCGCAAGCTCTTCTATTGAAGTTTTACCGCGCAAATCTACGACCTCGTTCGATTGTATTTCGCCGAAATCTGATTTTGCTCCCAACACAACTATCTGCATATAGGCGAATTTTCTTTTAATTAAGCCTATTAACTTAAGGTAATTATCAACGCCCCAATTTTTGCCTTTTCCTCTTGCAAACGGAGCGAACGCAACAAACTCTTTTGAAACTCCGTTATCGTTTAAAATTCTATTGACGTCCGCATTTATCTTTACGCTTACTTCAGGTTGAAAAGTTTCTCCCGTTAGGAAACGAATAGCCTCAAGATTTCTTAAGGTAGCGTTCGTA
Organism: Candidatus Endomicrobiellum porotermitis; assembly: GCA_031289055.1. Lineage (GTDB taxonomy): Bacteria > Elusimicrobiota > Endomicrobiia > Endomicrobiales > Endomicrobiaceae > Endomicrobiellum > Endomicrobiellum porotermitis. The sequence continues at coordinate 23,242 of JAITQE010000001.1, read as the reverse complement.
TCGGCTTTTTCCGGATAGGCTTCCTTAATTAAAAGATTACTAAGCTCTTTCATGCCAGGAGCGCCGACTTTGATTTTCGCTTTGGCAAATTTTGCAAGAAGCGCGCTTCTTAAAAGCCCCTGCAAATCTATTATTATATCGTACTCGGATTGTCTTACAGATCTTAAAACGTCAAGAAAACCTCTAATTCCTCTTTGTCTATCCCAAATTATAACGTCGTCAATATCAGGACACAATTTAGGAATTTGTTCCCAATTTTTAAAAACGACCCAACTTATATTGCAGTCGGAGTACGCCCGCTTTAAAGCGTTTGCGCACGGCAAAGCTTGAACAATATCGCCAAAAGAACTCGGTTTAATTATTAAAACGTTCATAAAGATCGCGAGTATTTCTTTTTTACTTCTTCAAAAACTTCGTCAACCGTTACCGCCCGCATACATTTAGGGTTTACGCAATTTCTGTTTCTGCAGGGTTGGCAGTCCATTTTATGTTGTATAACTTTTGTATTGCCTTTGTACGGTCCCGTGCGATTGACGTCCGTAGGTCCGAGGATGGCCACAGCCTGAACATTTAACGCCGTCGCTATGTGCATGGGTCCCGCTTCATTGCCTACAAAGACTTTACACATTTTTAAGAACGCGCACAATTCTTTTAACGCAAATTTGCCAGTCATGTCGGTTATTTTAACGCCTGCGGCTGAAATTATTTCTTCATTTAAACCTTTTTCGCCGCTACCGCCTTCTTTCCCGCCTATAAGAACAATATCGGAATTAAGCTCCGTTTTCAACCTTTTAGCCAAAACCGCATAGTTTGCCGCATCCCATCTTCTAGAAAGCCATCCGCCGCCCGAGTGAACGCCTATCGTCTTTTCCAAATTTACATTGTCTTTTAAAAGCTTGTTTTCTACGCTTTTAAAACTTTCGTCGGACGTATGAATAGGATAATTTATATCGTCGGAACAGCCCAAATACTTCGCAACTTCAAAGTGACGTTCCACGCAATGGCGCTCTTGCGGAGATTTAATCTCTTTTGAGAACAGCCAAGAAAACTCTCTCATGCCGTTGGTGGAAGATGACGCTATTTTAAACTTTGCGCCGGCAAGCTTAACAAGCATTGCCGACTTTGCGAGACCGTGCAAATCTACGCTCAAATCAAACTTTTGCGTTCTCAATCGTTTTCTTAATTTTCCGTAATAATTAAGCGAAATCCGTTTTCTATCCCATATAAAAATATTTTCAAGGATAGGATTGCCTTCCAAAATTTCAAAACAACGCTCATCCGCTATCCAGCTTAATCTTGCGCAAGGAAACTTTTTCTTTATAGCGGCAAGCGTCGGCAACGAGAAAATAATATCGCCAAGCCTGCTTGGCTGCACTATCAAAATTTTTGGAGCCGGGTGGTATTCCAAATACTTTAACATATCTTCGCTCCAATAATATTTGTCCGTAAACTCGCTTAATTTATTCAGTTTTTGTTCAACTAAAACCCTTTTCGCTTCAATGTCGTCGTTTTTATTTATATAAATCGGCTCGCCGTAAATTTGAACGGCTTTTGAAAAAGGAAGAGGGATTACCGTTTTATCCCAAGTCTTTTTCAAAACAATTTTATTTTTTGGAGAACAATTTATCGGAACTATAGGCATGCCCGTTTTTTGAGCGGCGTATATAACGCCGGATTTTAATTTACGATAAGGACCTTTAGGACCGTCGGCAGCAAAAGCCGGAGAATACCCTTCGCGAGCGTATCTTATTATTTCTATCAGACCTCTTTCTCCTCCTCTTGTTGAAGAACCTCTGACGGTTAAATATCCGAAACTTTGCAAAACCTGCGACAGCAGATCGCCGTCGTTTGACAAACTTACCATAATAACGATATTTCTTTTTTGATTTGACATCAACATGGGAAGTTCATTCCCATGCCAGAAAGGATATATTGACGGCTTAGGATAGTGGAAAGCGTCGTTTAACGATTTCTTTCTTAAAGTTTTGTCTATTAGGCGACATATAAATATTACCATCTTAAGCAAAACTTTATTTTGCATCTAAAATCTCTTTTATTTTCTCTAACGTAAAAGCCACCGCGCCTTTTTGATCGCGCACAGTTTTCAGCGCATTGGACCCGGTACGTTTAAGAAAGGATACGTTTGTCATAAATTCTTTTATCTTGCTCGCCAAGTCGTCCGCATCTTTAACAATAAAAGCCCCCCCGTTTTTCAAGAGACTTTCCGCTTCAGTTTTGAAGTTATCCATATATTTGCCAAACAGCGTAGGTTTGCCATACGCCGACGGCTCTATAGGATTTTGCCCGCCCTTATCCACTAGAGATCCGCCGACATAGCATACGTCGGAAATTGAATATATATTTTGAAGTTTGCCGAAAACATCGACCAAAATAAACTCTCCCGCGAAATCATTTTTAGAAAATAAAGAATATTTTACGCCTTTATCTTCAAGAAGCTTTGCGACTTCGGAAATTCTCGCAAGGTTTCTGGGCGCAAGAAATACTTTAAAATTTCCGCCGGCTTTTACATACGCATCGGCAATAACAGCTTCTTCGTTTCCTTTTGTGCTGCCCGCCGTAAAAACAAAATCCGACTTTTTAAACAAAATTTCTTTTCTTCGGGCAACCGACGTAAAATCCCTATCGTATTTTATGTTGCCTGAAACTAAAATAGCGCTTTTTTCTTCCGTCAAATATCTAAATCTGTCAGCGTCTTCTGCGCCTCTTGCAATAACAACGTCGATAAGCCCTACAAATTTTCTCCAGAAAAATCTCGCTTTTTTGTAACCGCCAAACGATTCTTCCGACATTCTGCCGTTGACGGTTATAATTTTTATATCCTTACGCGACGCCGCATAAAGCATTGAAGCCCAAAATTCCGTTTCAACAATAACGATCAAGTCAGGTTTTATAACGCCAAACGCCTTGTTCATTATAGGATAGATATCTAAGGGAAGCAAACGCACAAAGTCGGCTTTTTGCAATTTCGCGGCGTATTCTCTGCCGCTTTTTGTAATGGTCGTTAAAACTATGAAGCAATCATCTTTTAGATTGTCCAAGATAGGCTCTATGGCGCGAACTTCTCCAAGAGAAGCGCAGTGTATCCAAACAGTTTTCTTTTTTGAATTCAAGTCGGAAAAATTGTAGCAAGCGAATCGTTCGGATATTTTGTAGAACAATTCTTTTCTATATTTTTTGCTAAACAAAACCGCTATTGCGATTAAAGGCAACGCAAAAACTACAAGCGCGTTATATAGAGCTAAATAAATCTTTGACATGATATAGATATACCAAGTATTATTAAGTTACGCTAACCATCGGAAATGACGACAACCGCAAACAACACAATTACTTCTTGGTCTTTTTCTTTGACGGAATCCAGTAAAATAAGCCCGCAGATGAATATTTTGGACAAATAACGCCCGCTTTCGCGCTTACGCCTATTTTATCGGTCGGAATAACCTTAGAGACTTCTTCGTAATATTCATTGGCTATATTAACGGCTCTTGTTATTTCGCAATTTTCATCTTGAGCTTCGCTAGATATAATTCTTCGCGCAAAATTCTTAGATTGATCCAACGCGTCAACAGCTATAGCCGAAACAATCTTGCCCGTATGCTCTCCAAACGCGTTTTCATCTTTTTTGTATTCCTCTTCAATAGCACCGCCTATTGTAACAAAGAAAAAGCTTTCCGCCGCCCATTTTGCAGGAACGTCTTTTTCGTAAACAAAAGGCAAAGACTCTTTTGAAAAGGTATCATAAACAACCGACGGCGATAAAAAATTAACATAAAAACGACAGCAGCGTTGAACAGACTCTTCCAACTCAACCGGCGTATCAACGGTATTTGTAAGCTTTCCAACTACCCGCGAAATATCTTTTACGCGCACGCTTATTTTGAAATTCTTTATCTTTCGCATTATCTTGAGCCAACGCAACCCTTTTTTGCCGCAATTTTAAACCTATTTCTTCTTCTTTGTTCCCATTCATATACAATAGGAGCGCAAACAAACAAAGAGGAAAACACTCCAAGCGACGTTCCTATAAGCATTATATACGCGAACGTGTGTATTACCTCTCCGCCAAAGAAAAATAAAGACGACGCGACGATAAACACCGTCAAAGAAGTAACAACGGTTCTTGTAAGAACTTCGTTTATGCTCTTGTTTATAACTTTTCCAAAATCTTCTTTTGCTAAAAATCTTAGATTTTCTTTTATTCTATCAAACAAAACAATCGTATCGTTTATTGAATAACCGGCCACCGTAAGAAGAGCCGCAATAACCGTTATATTAACTTCTTTATTTGCAAGAATCACAAAACCAAAAGATATAACTACATCGTGAATTATGCCTAAAACCGCAGCCGCGCCCCATAGACCCGACTTAAATCTAAACGCCACGTAAGCAATCATTCCGACAAACGCAAAAAAGAACGCGTAAAGAGCTTGTTTGGAAAGATACGCCCCGACGCTTGGACCTACGTATTCTACTCTATCCATAGCCATAGGATTATTAGGGAATTCCGCCCGCATAGCTTCTTTTACGGCTTTTTCAAACTCATCTTGGGATTCTACGTTTTTCTTAGCTCTAATTAAGATTAGATTATCAGAACTTTGCAATTCAAAGGAGCCTAATTTGCTCTGCTCTAAAGCTTTACGAACGTTTTGCAAGTCAACATCCCGTTGAAAAGACGCTTGCATAAGGACGCCGCCGGTAAAATCTATGCCATAATTAGGGCCGCCTCTATAAATAAAAGCAAAAACTGTAATCAAAAGCATAAAAGCCGTGAATAAGAAAAAATTACGACGTTTCTCTATAAAATTTATATTCGCGGATTTGAAGATTTGCACTATAACCTCCGATTATATTTTTATTTTGAGCAAAAGATTTTCTTTAAACAAAAAATCATATATAAGTTTGGTTACCGTTACCGCCGTAAACATGCTGACAATAAGACCTATTGAGAGAGTAACCGCAAACCCCTTTATGGGACCTGTCCCAAATTGGAATAAGAAAACCGCCGCGATAAGCGTTGTTATATTTGCGTCAAAAATAGTCCAAAAAACTTTTTTATACCCTGCGTCAACAGCCACCCTCGCCGTTTTCCCCGTAGCAAGCTCTTCGCGTATTCTTTCAAGTATTAAAACATTCGCATCGACAGCCATCGCAAGAGTCAGCGCTATACCCGCCACGCCCGGAAGCGTAAGCGTAAATTGGAAATACGCTATTGCCGCCATAAGCATTATTAAGTTTAAAGCCAAAGCGACGTCCGCAATAACGCCCGAAGCTCGATAGTAAGCTATCATAAAAGCAAAAACTACAAGCACGCCTATTAAAGCCGACATAAAACCGCTCTTTATCGAATCATCCCCAAGAGTAGGACCTACCGTTCTCTCTTCTATAACCCTAACGGGCGCAGGGAGAGCGCCAGCTCTAAGCACAGTCGCCAGAAGCTTTGCAGACTCCGCGTTAAAACCGCCTTGTATAACCGCTTTCCCTTCGGGTATTTTTTGATTTATCACAGGCGCGGACTGAACAATCCCGTCAAGAACTATAGCAAGATTTTTTTGTATATTTTTTCCCGTAACTTCTTCAAACGTTCTTGCTCCTTCTCTATTAAATTCTATCGCAACAACAGGTTGCCCAAACTGTCCGCCAAAATCAACCTTAGCGTTTGTAAGCGACGCGCCCGTCAACAGAGCTTTGTCCAAAATATAATATCTTGAGTCTTCTTTACTTTCAAAAACAGAAGCATCTTGCGGCATCGCAGCTTGTATATCAGGATACGCCGAAGGGTTTTGGCGATAGTGAATAGGAGCGATACCCTTGTCTCTAATCAAATCCAGAGCTTTATTAGCTTCGTTGCCGTTGTTTACTATTCTAAATTCAAGCAAAGCGGTTTTGCCTATAAGATCTTTGGCGGCTTGAGGGTCTTTAATACCGGGAAGTTGAATCACTATCCATTTTTCTCCCTGCCTCGTTATCAAGGGCTCCGCTACGCCAAACTGGTCCACTCTATTTCGCATAATTTCAATAGCTCTATCAACCGCATCTTTTATTTTCATATTCGCATCTAATTGAGAAGAATCCACTTCTAAAAGAAGATGCGTGCCGCCTTTTAAGTCCAAGCCTAATTTTATAGCTTTGCCCAAAATAGGATCTTTTTCTTTTTCAGCCCGCGCTTTTCCATCAGCAGACATTAACGACCAATTTATAGAAGGCCATAAAGCCCAAACTGAAAAAGTTAATAACGCCAACGTAGTCCATAACTTCCATTTGGTTTTGCTCATTAGAGTAATTTCCTCTCGTTTATTATTAACTCAAACGCACAATTTAAGAAACTTGCCGCTCTTCTGCACATGAGCATTCTAGACATAAAAATCTCAAAATATTCCATGACTTTTGATATTTGAGTATCTATGGCAAGCTGAAGCGATATGATTTTTTTTTCTTTGATTACTTTTAAAAAAGACTTTTCAACCGCGAAGTTCACCCTATCGTGTATATCGTACTTTGACATATCGCGGTTTCTAACGCGCGTTTTATGCACATCCGACTTATCCGCAAGAATCAAAGCCGCAGCCATAGGATTTACAGGATCCCCCGACTGTTCTTCGTGATTTCCTATTGCCGACATTACCAAAGACGTCTCTTCAGGAGTCATTCCCATATCTTTCAACAGCTTCATGGCAAGTAAAGCCGCGGACTGCCCGTGATCTCGTCTGTTTACAACATTGCCGATATCGTGGATATACCCCGCTATGCCCGCAAGTTCCTGAATTCTTTTGGGATAGTCAAGGTATAACAAAACATTTTCAGCTATAGACGCAACTAAACCGACATGCCTCACGCCATGTTCGGTATATCCGAGAGTTCCCAAGTATTCGTTAGCAGATCTGACAAAAACATTAACAATAGGATTCTTTTTCACTTGTTCAAGAGTTATATTTGAATATTTATTTTTCTCGTCCATTATTTGTCCGATTTTTTAAATTACGCGACATAACCGTTTAAAACAAGCTATTTCTTTACAACGTCGGCGCTTTCGCCTGTTTTTCAGCGTCTTTTGTCACAACCGTAGCTATTGACCGCTTCGCTATCTGAACATTTACGCCATCCGCAATTTTTATATCGAGAACGTTGTCTCTTACAGCGTTAATCGTAGCGTATACGCCGCCCGAAGTTATAATCTTGTCGCCTTTTTTCAAAGCGCTCAGAGACTTTTGGTGTTCTTTAGATTTCTTCTGCTGAGGCCTTATCAAAAACAAGTAGAAAAAAACAAAAATAAGGATAAGCGGCAAGAAACTTCCCAAAGCGCCGGCTCCGCCCGCAGCCTGAGCGGAAGCCGCTGAAGGCATAGCCAAAGATACCGCTAAAATTACCAATAAATCAACAGATTTTTTCATTCTATCCTCGCCTTTTATTTTTTGAATAATATTTTTCAAAAAATTCCCTTTTTGCTTTAAGAAACGTATCATTTTCCAACGATTTTCTTATTTTTGCCATTAAGTCTACCATAAAATGAATATTATGTAAAGACAACAAAGTAAGATATAAAGTCTCTTGCGCTCTGACCAAATGATTGAGATACGCTTTTGTATATCCGGCGCAAGCCGGACACTTGCATTCAGGATCTAAAGGGCTAAAATCCTCTCTGTACTCCGCGTTACGCATATTTATTTTCCCCAGACTTGTAAAAACCTGCCCGTTGCGACCGTTCCTTGTCGGTATAACGCAATCAAACATATCGGCGCCTCGTTCAACGCCTTCCCACAAATCTTCAGGCATTCCGACGCCCATTAAGTATCTAGCTTTATTTTCAGGTATTAAAGGCAAAGCGTTTTCTAATACGGCGCTCGTGTATTCTTTAGGCTCGCCTACGGAAAGTCCGCCTATAGCGTAGCCAACAAAATCAAGATTCAACATTTCCTGCGTACTTTTTGCTCTTAAATCGTTATAAACCGAACCTTGTATAATACCAAACAACGCTTGTATTTCATGCGCATTGTCCTTATAAAATTCAGCTTTGCACCTTTTAGCCCATCTGAGGCTCAATTCCATTGAATTTTTAGCGTACGCATAGTCCGCAGGATACGGAACGCACTCGTCAAAACACATTATAATATCCGCCCCTATATCCTTTTGAACCTGCATAGACTTCTCTGGAGAAAAGAAATGCTTAGAGCCGTCTATGTGCGACCTAAATTCAGAGCCTTCTTCAGAAATCTTTCTTATATCGCTTAAACTAAATATTTGAAACCCTCCAGAATCTGTAAGCATTGGACCGTTCCAAGAGCTAAACTTCTGTATCCCGCCGGCTTTTTTGATTATTTCCACGCCTGGACGCAAGTAAAGATGGTATGAATTGCCTAAAATTATCTGGGCGCCGGAATTACGCAGCCATTCCGTAGGAACGCCCTTTACCGCCCCTTGAGTTCCCACAGGCATAAAAATAGGGGTTTCAACAACTCCCCTCGCGGTATAAATCTTCCCTAACCTTCCCTTACATTCAGACGATTTCTTTATTAACCGATAAAGCCCGCATTCCATTACAAAAATTTATCCTCGTTTATATATAATTCTAAATCGCACTTTAGAACATTGGCCGCTCTTTTGCAATAAATCGTTCTAGACATAAAAATTTCAAAATAATCCATAACAGAACAAATTGAAGCGTCTATGTCTATTTTAAGCTTTATTATTGATTTTTCTTTATTTACAATAACTTCCGCTTTGCGACAAGCCGCTATTACTAAAGAGTGTTTGTCAATCAAAAACATGTCTTTGGTTCTTATTCTTTCGCGACGGACGTCTGTTTTATCGCCAAGAACCAAAGCCGCCGCTATAGGAGAAACGGGATCCATATTTTTGTCTTCATGTCCGCCTATAGCCGTAGCAACGGCAAAAATTTCGTCGTCGTACAAATTTTCATCAATAACATTTAAGAATATCACCGCGCCGCTCTGATCGTGAGAACGTATAGATACCATGTTGCCTATATCATGCAAATATGCGGCGATTTTGGCTAGCTCTTGTTCTCTTGCGCCGCAATCCAAACTTTTTAAAATATTTTCGGCGGTATCCGCGGAACGCATAGCATGCCCTTGTCCGTGCTCTTTATAGCCCATAATGGCAAAAGCTTTATCGGTGAACTCAAGATAAGTCTGTATCTCGGGACTGCTTTTTATTCCCTCAAAAGTCAATAGCTCGCTCATGAGAGGCATTATACAAAATTGGTTAAAGAGACAGATTTAAAATAAACTATTTTTTGTATACTCTACCCATGCGAAACAAACTTATCCCTATTGATTTTCTTAAGACTCCTATGGATAATTCAGATTCCGTTGAGAAGCTTAAAATTTTCTGGAAGAAGGTTTTGCCGCTTATTTCTCAAAGAGAAAAACATTTTGACGACGTTTGGAAAGAAGGCGCTGAAGAAGAAATTTTTGCGGAACTCGCGTTCTGCCTTTTTACGCCTCAAAGCAAGGCGGTGTCGTGCTGGGCCGCGGTAAATTCTCTCGCGGACAAAAACATGATATTTGATTCGACCGAAGAGGACATAGCCAAGGCAATAAGCGGAGTTCGTTTCAAGCGCAATAAGGCAAAATACGTAGTGGAAGCCAGAAATTTCTTTACGGTAAACGGAAAGATTAAATTAAAAGAAAAACTTGCTTCATTTAATAATATTTACGAACTCAGGATATGGATTATAGACAACGTCAAGGGCATCGGATACAAAGAAGCGGGGCATTTCTTAAGAAATATAGGCATAGGCAAAGAACTTGCCATATTGGATAGACACGTTCTAAAGAATCTTAAAGTTTACGGAGCAATAAAAGAGCTTCCTAAAAATCTTAATGTAAAAATCTATCTTGAAATAGAAAAGAAAATGCGAGAGTTTTCCAAAAAAATAAGCATTCCGATGTCTCATTTGGACATGTTGTTTTGGTGTAAAAACGCCGGCGGAATATTTAAGTAATTATTTAAACAATATACAATTTCCTAAGCGCCGTTCGCGCGTTTAGGGATTTTGTTTTTTTATAATTAGTCAAGACCCGGAAGCTTCATTGGGCCCATTGCTTTCTTAGATTCTTCAGCCATAACAGCTTGAGCTTTTTTCGTAGCCTCTTCAAAAGCGCCAAGAATTACTTTTTCAACTTTTTCTTTTTTTTCTTTAAGAAAATCTTCAGGAATACTTAAACTCAAAAATTCGTTCTTAGCGTTTACTTGTATTTTAACGCCTTTATATTCTACATCAATAACGCGAGATTTTAACTTTTTATCTATCTCGCTAAATTTGCCTCTCATAGACATAGCTTCTTTCGCCATCTTAAACAATTCCATCTTAAATCTCCTTTCTATTTTTTGACGATTTCTTATCTATTATTACGAACGCTCTTACGACAATGCCGACAACTGCCCAAACGCCTATTAAAAACCAAGCTAAACTTTTAAAACCCTTATAAAGAAAATATACTCCAAACACTCCTGAGAGCGTTGATACGACGAGCATATTTTTATATGCGGCAGCTTTGTTATTTTGCCCCACGGTCGCCTGCTTTATCCGCTTTGAGTATTATAACATAAACGGTTATATTTAGCGAAAGCAACGCTACAGCCGTCGCTACTCCCGCCGACGCGCTTGCGGCGACCGCCACAACGCAGCTAGCCAAAATATCAAGCAAAAAAAGTACGTAGAAAAATATTTTTATTTTTTTCATTTTATAATCTTCATTAAAGTTAATCTCTCAACGAACGATTTTCTTTTGGAATTTTCTCCAACGGACACGCCTGTTACGGCAACCATTTTAAAAATATATACCGCCTTAACGTCTACGCCGTACTCTCCCAAAGAGTGGATTATATACGGCTTGCCTTTATAGCCGCCTAAATATAACATTATATGTCCGGGAAAATACATTATCGTTATTCCGGGGCAACCTTTTTCCAATATCTTCTCTATTTTTTGTTTTATCGTCAACTGTTTATCAAAATTTATCGCAACTCCTCCCGCTTGGCTTTGGGCGTAAGAGTTCCTCGGAAAAACTATGCCAAAACATGAAAAAATCTGCCTTATAAAGCTTGAGCAGTCAGGATAGCCGCCATCATCGCCCCATCCGTAAGGCGTATCGAGATATTTAAACGCTTGCGTTATAATATTGCGCTGCGTATAAGGCAAAAAATCTAACGAAACATCGGCTCTTTTCGCAAAAACTTTTTTAAAGCCCAACTTTCCGTCCTTTTGCGCAAGCGGAATTTCAACTTCAACAATATCGTCGGTTTTCTTAATAACCGGCAGGACTGATCCCATTCTTACATTATCGTAAAAAACGGTCGTCTTTGCGTTGTCGTATAAATCGGCTTGTTTTGAAACAACCACCGCAACATCTTTTCTCTTTTTATACTTTTCTATGTCCTTTTTTGTACCAAAAGCAATTGAGTCGGACTTTACCCATCCTTCCGCTATTTCGGAAACTACATAATACCACTGTTCGTCCGTCGTAGAAAAGAAAACGGCCAACGGAGAGGCAAAATCAAGTTGCGTTTGTTGAAGTCTGTCAAAATTTGTCGAACTTAAAGATGAATAAAGAGGTTCCGACGTCGGCAAAATCCTTAATTGCGCATAGCCGGTCGTTATTGCAAAAGATTTCTCAGTCGCCAAATTACAGCTTATCGCGCTTACTAACGATTCCAGACTCTTTTTGCCGACGCGTTTTAAAGACGAATCATAATATTTAGAATACTTTTTAACAACTTCACGATAGTCCTTCTTCAATAACGACTCGCAGAAATTAGAATTTAAATTAAAAACATTCGCTAGATAACCTGCGTTTCTAGTGCGTTCGTTTAAAGAAAGCGTTTCTTTTTTTGAAAGGATTACTTTATCTGGATTTTCTATCTTTGATATCCAAAAATGCGACGTTTTCATACTTCTTGAAACATCTACAAAAGAGTTGGGAGCGTGATACGAGGCGCGTTTAGTCGCGCAAGAGGAAAGAAGCGCAATACATAAAACCAACGCGGCAATTTTTATTTTCATTTTTTCCGAAGCCTCAAAGTTCCTGATATTATTTTTTTTAATCCAATTTTACAGCCAACTATAAGTCTTCCGTCTTTATCTACGCCCAAGTTTACGCCTGACACAATATTATAGCCATCGTCAATAGCGACAATTTTGTTCTTGTAGGCAATATTACGATTATACTCCCGCGCAAATATTTCAAATCCATTATCGTAAAAATCGCTATATATATCCTCAAATTTAGCCAGAAGTTCCGTAAGAAATTCGGCTCTGTCCAATTCTCCGCCTAAAACTTCTTTAAGAGAAACGGAAATATCAGCCAACTCTTTTGGGAGTTTATTGTTAACGTTTACGCCTACGCCTGCGACAACCCAGTTTATCCTATCTTGTTCTGCGGACATTTCTATTATTATTCCGGCTATTTTTTTACCGTTTACCAAAACGTCATTAGGCCATTTTATTTCTGAATCAACTTTATATTTTCTAAGAGTTCTGTTTAACGCTACGCTCAATAGCAACGCCAACTTAGACGCTTCGTCAGGACGTATCGAGGGCTTTAGCAATATTGAAAACCAAAGACCTCCAGCGTTAGAACTCCACGCCCTTTTGATTCGCCCGTAGCCGCTTGTTTGTTTCTCGCAAACGACAATAACGCCTTCTTCAAAACCATTTTGGGCAAGTTTTTTTACCGCAGTTTGCGTTGACGGCAACTGTTTATAGTATTTTACCGTCTTGCAGATTTTAAGAGGTTCTTTTAATTTGCTTTCTATTTCATATTCGTTGAAAAGATTCTTATCATTGACAAGAACATACCCCTTGGAAGATGATTTTATTTTGTATCCTATTTGTTTTAAAGCGTTGATTTGTTTATGCGCCGCAGCTCTTGAAATTCCTAAAATTTCACCGATGGCCTCGCCTGAGGCAATTTCTTTAGATCTGAGGATTTTAAGAATATTCATATTAGTCTATTGACATTTCCAAAGTTACGTCCAAAGCCGGCGCGGAATGCGTTATCATTCCTATAGAAATTCTATCTATGTCAAGCTTTGCGAACTCTTTTACGGTTTGCGCGTTTACCCCGCCGGAAATTTCTATCTCCGGTTTATAATCTTGCGTCGAACTTTTTCTTATAACGCTAATCATATTGCTTGCGGTCTCAAAAGTCGTATTATCAAGCATTATAACGTCCGCTTTAACCGCTAAAGCGTTTTTAACTTCCGACAAATTTTCACATTCCGCTTCAACTTTAATATTTTTGTATTTTTCTCTACACTCGGACACTGCAAAAGCCAAATCTTTTATAAGTTTTAAATGGTTGTCTTTTATAAGAACCATATCCGAAAGCCCCATTCTGTGATTAGTTCCGCCGCCGCACTTAACTGCGTATTTAGCAAGCTCTCTATATCCGGAAAGGATTTTTCTCGTGTCGTAGATTTTTGCCTTGCCGCCTGCGACAGCTTTTACAAATCTGTCTGTTAAAGTCGCTATCCCCGACATATATTGCAGAAAATTAAGAGCCGTTCTTTCTCCAGACAAAATTGTTCTTGCGGGACCAGTTATTTCAAGAATTTCATCGCCTTTTTGAAGACGTTCGCCGTCTTTCTTTTTTATTGCGGCTTCGCAACTACCGTCAAGCGTTTTAAACACTTTAACAAAAACGTCGACTCCCGCAAGCACGCCGTCTCTGTTAGCTATCAGAACAGCCTTTGCTTTTTTATTTTCCGACACAAAATTTTTTGAAGTAACGTCATTGAAAGCGTCGTCTTCTTCTAACGCAATTTTTATTAAGGCGTCTAATTTGTTCATTTTCATATATTTCTTAAAAATCTTTTTGCCGTTTTCATTACGCCTCAAATCCTGCGATCTAACAAAACGGCGGCGACATTCTATCAAATATCATTTTCTATAAACAACAAATTCCGCTATTTAATTCGGGAATATAAATCCGCCATTTCAATAACGCTCATCGCCGCATCCGCGCCTTTGTTGCCTGCTTTTGTTCCCGCTCTTTCTATAGCCTGATCTATGGACTCTGTGGTTAAAACTCCAAAAACTACGGGGATACCGCCATTAAGTCCTACGGAAGCGACTCCCTTTGACATTTCGGCGGCAACGTAGTCAAAATGCGGAGTCGCGCCTCTTATTAGGCAACCCAAACAAATTATTCCGTCGACTTTTTTTGCATCGGCTATCTTTTTTGCAACCGCAGGAATTTCAAAAGCTCCCGGCACCCAATAAACCGAAATATCATCGTCGGACGCCCCGTGTCTCGTAAGCATATCTTGCGCGCCCGATATAAGCTTTCCTGTAATAAATTCATTAAATCTTGACGCCACTATCGCAAACTTTTTCCCATCCGCTCTCAATTGTCCGCTTATAACTTTCATCCGTTCCCTCCGCAGCTAAACTATTTTTAAGATGTGTCCCATTTTTTCTTTTTTGGTTTTTAAATATCTTTTGTTAGATTTTGTCGGATTAATTTCAACAGGGATTCTCTTCGCTATTTTTAAACCATGCCCCTCAAGCCCTGCTATTTTTTTAGGGTTGTTAGTCATAAGGCTTACGCTTTTCACGCCAAGCTCCGAAAGTATCCGAGCGCCTATCCCGTAATCTCTTAAGTCCGGCGGAAAACCTAAAGCTACGTTAGCTTCTACAGTATCAAGCCCTTGTTCTTGCAGGCGATAAGCCTTCAATTTATTTACAAGACCTATGCCTCTGCCCTCTTGATGCATGTATAAAAGCACGCCTTGCCCTCTCCGCTCAATCGCTTTAAGAGCCGTTTCAAGCTGATCGCCGCAGTCGCATTTTAAAGAATGAAAAATATCGCCAGTTTCGCACGACGAATGAATTCTTGCCAAAACGTTTTTTCCATTTTTAACATCGCCTTTTACTACCGCTAAATGCGACTCTTTTGTTATAACGTCTTCAAACAAAATCATCTTAAAGTCGCCATACCTTGTAGGCAAATCAACAGCGACGACTTCTTTGACAAAGTTTTCAGCGCGACCGCGATAATTTATAAGCTCGGCGATCGTTACTATTTTCAATTTATATTTTTTCGCAAACTTTACTAAATCCGGCATTCTTGCCATTGTTCCGTCTTCGTTCATTATTTCGCAGATAACTCCCGCAGGATAAAGCCCGGCAAGTTCGGCTAAATCTACCGCGGCTTCCGTGTGTCCAGCTCTTACTAAAACGCCTCCGTTTTCGTAACTCAACGGAAACATGTGTCCCGGTCTTGCAAAATCTTTCGCCTTAGCGGTTTTATCTATAAGTTTTTTTACCGTTATAGCTCTGTCATAAGCCGATATCCCCGTAGTCGTACCTATTCTGTAATCAACAGACACGGTAAAAGAACAGCCTCTTTTTTCAGTAGGCTTCTCAACCATATCGCCTATTTCAAGCTCTTCCAAACGTTCTCGCTTCATAGGAACGCATATAAGCCCCCTTGCGCGCTTTGTCATAAAATTTATGAGCTGCGGGGTAATCTTTTGAGCGGCGACAACTATGTCGCCCTCATTTTCCCTGTTTAGATCGTCAACAACAATAACGGGTTTTCCCGCTTTAATATTTTTTATAGCTCTTTCAATTGTCGCAAAAACATCGTTCTTCATTCCGTCATAAACTCCTTCAACGCCTCGGGCGAAATACCGCTTGATTCTTTTTTTGCAAACTTCTCTATATATTTTGCGAGGATATCCGTTTCAACGTTAACTTCAGAATCCGCTTTTTTTAATTGCATAGTCGTATTATTAAAAGTTTCCGGTATTATAAAGACTTCAAAACCAACGGAACACACAGTCGCAATTGTTAAACTTATACCGTCTACGGCAATTGAACCTTTATTAGCGCAATATTTCAAAATATTCTTTCCGCATAAAAATTTAACCCTATAAAACTCTTTTAAAACTTCTATTTTGCCTATCTTAGCCGCGCCGTCCACATGCCCGCTTACTATATGTCCGCCAAGTCGCGATGAAAGCGTCAAAGCTCTTTCCAAATTTACTTTTGAACCTTGTTTTAGCTTTGAAAGCGTCGTAGTCTTATCGGTATGCGGACTGTAATCCGCCGCAAAAACATTTTTGTTTACAGAAACCGCAGTCAAACATACGCCGTTTACCGCAACGCTGTCGCCTTTTGAAATATCGTTAAATTTTGACTCTATTTCAATTTTGGAAGAAGAAACGCTTTTAACCGTTCCAATATCCTCAATTAGTCCCGTAAACATTAACCTTTCCTTATCCGCCCTGTTATAAGAAAATCCGATCCTATCTTTTTTATTTTCATCTCTCTAACGCTTAAGGCTTCGGAAATTTTCTTTACGCCCGCCCCGCCAACAACGGGGACAGCGTTTCTTCCGCCGATAATTTTTGGCGCGACAAATAAACATATATAGTCAACAGCATTAGAAAACAAAGCCGACGCAATTATTTCGCCGCCGCCTTCTATTAAAATCCTTTTTATAGATAAAGAATTTAATTTTTTTATTATTACGCCAAAATCTTCTTTCGCGGCTTTCATATCAACGGGAGCTAAAATAATCCCGTCTCTGTCCGACAAATATCTTGGAATATCGTCTATTTTTGAATCATAAATAACAATTGTCGGAACGCTTCCGTCAAACAAGTTATAACGTTTAGGCGTTCTAAGCTTTAAGTCTATAACAACCCTGACGGGGTTTTTTAGATTTTTAGAACGCGAAGTAAGAAATGGATTATCTCTAAGCGCCGTATTTGAGCCAACAAGAACGGCGTCATAGCAAGATCTTATCTTATAGGCTAAATTTCTTGATTTGGCTGAGGTTATCCATTTTGAATCGTAATCGCAGGTCGCAATCTTGCCGTCAAGCGTGATAGCGGCTTTAACCGTTACCTTAGGTTTAGCTCGTAAAAACTCAAGATAATCTTTAACAAGAGCTTTAGCTTCTTTCTTCAACAATCCCGCATAAACTTCTATTCCATTTTTTTCAAGTAATTCTTTGCCGCCAGAAACGTTTTTATCAGGCAAAGAAAAAAATACTCTCTTTATTCCCGCTTTTATAATTGCAAGCGTGCATGGCGGTCTTTTGCCGTAACTGTTGCACGGTTCAAGCGTAACGTATAAATCCGCGCCTTTTGCGTTTTTGCCGACATCGCGTAAAGCGTTAATTTCAGCATGATTGCCGCCAAAATATTTATGCCAACCTTTGCCGACAACTTTATTATCTTTAACAATAACGCAGCCGACTAAAGGATTAGTATAAACTTTTCCTTTACCCTTCTTGGCAAGCGCTATAGCCATACGCATGTATTTTTCATTCATATAAAAGAAACCCTCAAAACAAAAAAAATGTTTCGGGGGATTGCAAACGGAACTATATTTACCTTCTCGCATCCGGACTAAAGCCCTATGGCTACCACCGTCGGCGCCCGATTCTCACGGATTCAGTCCGCGTTATTTTGCGGAGTCGCAGGCTTAAGAAGCTAAGCTTCTATCACTGCCGGTAAGGAATAGGAGCCTAAAACATTAGACGCCTTCGCCTTCCCCGAAGATATATTATTTAACTGCGTCAATTGTATTTATTTTTACGCCCGCGCGTCAATAGCGGCTAAGTCTTAGGCTGAATTTCAATTTAAAGAAAAAATCAGCGGAACTTCTCCGCAATCTGGAAACAAATAGCAATTAACGCATTCGCTCCATATTTTATGAGGAAGCATTTCTTTTGGAATTTCAACATAGCCGAGCTTCTTAAAAAATTCAGGCTTAAAAGTAAGCGTAAAAACTTTTTGTATTCCAAGCTCTTTGGCATTTTCCTGTAGTCTTTTAACTATTTTTGTGCCTATGCCTTGCCCTTTATGCTCTTCAGATACCGCTAAAGCCTTTATCTCGGCCAAATCTTCCCAAGAAACGCGCAAAGCTCCGCAAGCTATTATTTTGCCTTCATTTTCAAGAACAACAAATTCCTGTATATTTTCATATATGGCATTTAAGGATCTGTGCAGCATCTCTTTGTTATTGGCATAACGCTCAACAAGGTCGTGCATACCTTTTACGTCAGAAACTTTTGCCGGTCTTATTTCCATATTTTTAAACTCCGTTTAACTAAATCTTTATCTTTAACCGCAAAGCGCTATTCTATAATTTGCCTTATTAGTAGTCAAATTTTGAAATTGTAATATAGCTAAATTTGACGGGAAACAGTCTTTTTGGTAGAATAAGCGCGTTCTTTGAGAGCCGAGGTGGTGGAATTGGCAGACACGTGAGACTCAAAATCTCAAGTTGCTTAGGCGGCGTGCGGGTTCAAGTCCCGCCCTCGGCATTCCTATATTGTTTTTTATTGTTTTTATTGACAAAATGCGGTTGCGAAGTTTGAAAAATTTAAAGGTTTGCATAAAGCATAAAATTGTGTTATAACTCTATCAGAAAGATTAAAATGGAGTTTTAATATGGTTTCTGTAAGGAAAATTTTACAGGCTTTGTATTATTTGCAAATAAACGATATTTAACATGACTATCCCGAATGGAATAAACACGAAGAAGCCATAAGAAACGGAGCCAAAAGAGTTCCTATGACGCCTATTGATTTTTTTGAAAATCCGCAAAAAATAGTTTTTTTTAATTCTTCCGGAATAACCGACGACCCGTTTAAGGAAGACGAGGAATTCTTAAAAATACTAAAAGCAGATTTTCATGAAAATCCCCGTTCCTTTTAAATCCATACCATTAAGAAAATGGATTGCGTATAGAGCGCCATTACCTGCAACATACACAAGTCAAGAACATTCTGTTATCATAATTCATTTTAAAATATTTATTAAATTATCTTTCATCATCTAAATATGGACGCGATCTAAAACGAACGCCGAGTTTGTCTGCAACTTCTTTAACTTTTGACGCGTCAAAACCCGTAAATTCCACCGCCGTTATTACGACGTCAGGCATATACTTTTTTGCTTCGCTAGCAAACTTTACTATTTCGTCAAAAGATTTTTCTTTAAACATAGGGTTGTTTATCTTATTGTGTTCCTCAGGATTTGAACCGTTTAGACTTACGGAAATAACATCTACCAACCCTTTAAGCTCAGGCAATATATTTTTGGCGTGGTAGGCGTTAGCAAGCCCCGCGGTATTTATTCTAACTTTTCCTCCGCGTTCTTTTATCCATTTGGCAATTTCTTTCACTTCCCATATTCTTATAAGAGCATCGCCATACCCGCAAAAAATAACTTCTTTATATTTTTTAGGATCATCAATCGATTCTATAACTTCTTTGACTGACGGTTCTCTTTCAAGTTTTAAATTGTCGCCGTTAAACTTATTAGCCCATTTGTGCTTTATACAATAAGGACACGCCATAGTACATCTGTTTGTTATATTAAGATAAAGGTTGTCTCCAAAAACATAAGAAATAGTATTCATACTTCCTCTACAAATTAAAAAGCTTTGCCGCGTTCTGCGTTGTAATTTTTGCCGCTTCGTCAAAAGGCGCGTTCTTTATCGCGGCGATTTCTTTTAAAATTTCAACCACATAAGACGGTTCGTTTCTTTGCCCTCTATACTTTTGAGGAGAAAGATAAGGGCAATCCGTTTCAACCAATAACTTACTTAAATCCGTTTCTAAAACCGTCTGTTTTAAATCATCGGATTTTTTATAAGTCACAGGTCCGTCTATCCCGAGCAAAAAGCCCAAAGCAATAAACTCTTTTGCTTGTCGCGGCGTTCCTGAGAAACAATGTATAACGCCTTTCGGAACAGATTTATACGCCTTTAGAAAATCTACAGCATCGTCGTTTGCATCTCTGCTATGGATTATCACAGGCTTGTCGCGCTTAATGGAAAAATCCAACTGTCTAGCAAACGATTCTTTTTGCAGCTCCGCATTCCGAGAAGAAAAATCATAACGATAATCCAATCCTATCTCGCCGACAGCTATACATTTTTTTTCTTGAATAAGGAGTTCAAGTTTCTCGTAATCTTCATCTGACGCTTTTTCAACATCATTTGGATGAACGCCAAACGCCACAAAAATATTATTTTGTTTTGAAAGCTCTAAAGCTTTATCCCAATACCGCGGCTCGCAGGATATCTCTATAATTCTTTTCACTCCAGAGTTAAAAGCCCTTTCCATAACAACATTTCTGTCTATATCAAATTTCTCATCCGACAAATGCGCATGCGTATCTATAATCATTTTATTTCCTTATTGCCATCGTACCGCAACTAGAGCGTTGGGAATAACGACAAAACGCTAAGATATGCGAGGGAAAAGAATTCCAGGAATTTGCAAATCGGCATTAGAAATAGAAAAGCCGTTTTCAGGAATTACGCCATCGGCAAAATATTTTTTTGCAATATCGCTTATATTTCCGGCAGCTCCTATAATCTGCCAAATTTTTTCAGTAAGAGTCGGCATAAACGCAAGCAAGTGCATTGCTATAACGGCTAGCGCCTGCAAATAAGAATATACGCGCGCCGCGAGTTTATTTATATCTGTTTTTGCAAGTTTCCAAGGAGCGTCCGCCTCTATTTGTCTGTTTACAAGAGTAATTGCGCTTTGCAAAACCTCAGCGGCTTTATGCAGCTGCAAACCGTCCATATTACGCGCAAAACCCTCTTTTAAAATTCCAGCGACATTTTTGGCAAGCTCTAAATCCGGAACAACTTGCGGAATTTTCAAGTTAAAATTTTTCTCAGCCATTTTAAGAGTTCTTGAAATTAAATTGCCAAGATTGTTTGCCAGATCTGTATTGTACTTCAACGTTAACCCTTGCCAAGAAATATCGCCGTCGGGACCAAACGGCATCAAAGTAACGGCAAGATATCTTGCGGCGTCAACGCCATACGCGCCCACAAGCTCTTGGGGAGATATTACGTTGCCTATAGACTTTGACATTTTATCGCCGTTTAAAGTAAAAAATCCGTGCGAGTATACAGTCTTAGGAAGAGGCAGTTCCGCGCCCATCAAAACCGCTGGCCAAATTACCGAATGAAACCACAGAATATCTTTTGCCATTAAATGAATATCGGCAGGCCAATATTTTTTAAATTTAGTTTCATCGTTTGGGTAACCGATCGCCGTTATGTAATTTATAAGAGCGTCTACCCAAACATAAGCAGTTTGAGATTTGTCAAAAGGCAAAGGTATTCCCCACTCAATAGCGCTTCTAGAAAAACTTACGTCCTCAAGTCCAAGTTTTAATTTTCCGATAATCTCGTTTCTTCTTTCTTCAGGTCGCACGTCTATGTGTTCTTTGTGGTTAATATCGGTTATTCGCTCCAAAAGACCGTCTTGAAAAGAAGATAATTTAAAAAAGTAATTTTCCTCGGATTGCAAAATAGGTTTTGTTTTATGAAAAGGACAGCGGCCTTTTTCGTCTAAATCTTTTTTAGCGTAAAATCTTTCGCAGCCAACGCAATACATTCCCTTATATTTTTTCTTAAAAATTAAACCTTTATCAAATAAAGTTTGCACTATATTCTCAACAGCGATAAAATGCCTCCGTTCTGCAGTGCGGATAAAGTCATCGTTAGAAATATTTAAAAGTTCCCAAGTCTCTCTAAATTTAGCGCTCATCTCGTCGCAAAGATTTTTCGGACTTTTGCCTTTAACTTTAGCGGCTTCGGAAATTTTGGCGCCGTGTTCGTCCGTTCCTGTAAGAAAGAAAACGTCAAAATTATTTAATCTTTTCCATCTTGCCATAATGTCTGCCGCAATAGTAGTATATGAATGACCTATATGAGGAATATCGTTTACATAATAAATTGGCGTGGTTATATAAAATTTCATTTATTTTCCTTTCTATTTGCGTCTTTGATTTGTTTTATAGTAAAAATTTTAAAAGATCTGTTACTAAACTCCACAGTCGCTTTTTCTTTTACGTAGTCAATTGCCGCAAGCTTGCCCTTACCTTCAGGAGTAGATATTGCCGAACCTATCTCCGGCAAATCTTTTTTCATGTTTTTGTACGTGTCGTTTTCATAAGCTATACAGCACATGAGTCTGCCGCAAAGACCCGAAAGCTTTGCCGTATTTAACGATAATTCTTGGTCTTTCGCCATGTCTATAGTTACAGAAATAAAATCTCTTAAAAACCTTTGACAACACAGCACTTGACCGCACGTACCTATGCCGCCTATAATTTTAGATTCGTCTCTAACGCCTATATGAACCATCTGTATTCTTGTTTTCAAAATATGCCCTAAATTTTTTATAAGTTCTCTAAAGTCCACTCTTATTTCACAAGTGTAATAGATAAACAATTTTGAGCAGTCAAACGTGTATTGCACACACGTTAGCTTCATATCCAACTTGTGGTCAATAATCTTTTGCGCAACAGTTTTATAAGCTTTTGCATTTTTGTCTTCGTTATCTGCAATCTTTTTTATATCTTCTTGAGTTACCTTCCTAAAAATCTTTCCTATAGGATCTTTACCTTTTTCTACATTTTTTTCTTTCTCACAAACAACTCCGACTTCAACACCATGTTCTGTTTCAACTATAACTTTGTCATTCAATTTCAAATCAAAACAACCTACATCGGCATATAGTTTATCTTTACTTTTCCTTACTATTACTCCAACAACCATTGGCATAATTATATCCCTTATGTGTCGCGGCAATCTTACGAGTTTTTAACAAAAACTAAAACCGCCAATAATCATGCTTGTAATCATTGGCAAAATATGGTATCAAAAAAGCCGAAAGGAAGTAAATTACATAAGCAGCTGCTTAATCAACTAAAAAATACTTTTGATTCTACACTGAGTTAATTGAAAATATTCCGTCGGCAAAAGAGAAAATATTTTCTCAGATTACGATTAATCTTTTTCAAATCAGTTCTTCGTTTCTTTTAGTGAATTATGTTTTTACAAAAATTTTGCAAAAAAGCTTTTAAAAATACTAAACTTAATAACATCAATGAACAAAAGGATAAATATATTTATGAAAAAGACACGAGGAACAAAAAGAATAGCATTCAAAGTCAAACCAAAACAGAACTCTACAAAAAGTTTTGCGGCTTCTATAATCATTTTACAAAAATCATTTTACAAAGTCTTTTTATTTATTTTCCAGCGCAGCTATCCAATCCAAAACAATCTTAAGATATATCGGCAACCATGTGTGAAACAAACCTATTAAGACTGTAAAATGAAAGCGCGCAAGAATTTTTTCATTTTAACCTCTTTTATTATAATTCATGTTAGAAAAAATGCAAATATTCAGGGGAGCAACCCTAA
>JAITQE010000020.1 GCA_031289055.1 Candidatus Endomicrobiellum porotermitis | reverse complement strand
AGGATAGCGAGAGACCTGAGACGACTTGGCAGAAGAGTTAAAGGAAAAACAAAAGCGGGATTCGAATGGTTATTAGAAAACAAATGGGAGTGCATTATCGGATTAGCGGGCGCGGTTGGCGGCGGCGTATACACGCCCGTATATCATGACTGCGTGGAGAGCGTATCAACGGAAGGGATTAGCGAATCAGAGGATAGCGCCACCAGTGATAGCGAATCAACCTCGTATACTTGAGGATGTTATTGAACAAGGCTTGAGGGGGGGGTATAGCGGGAGATTGAATTGGATACTCTCAGGGATGCGCGTGGTTGGGCTACCAGGTAATGGACAGAATGTTGGTTAATACCGTAAAAGCTTTAGCCTTGTGGATGGTCTAAACCTGATGTTTTTCCTTGCGGAGTTTGTTGCCAGACCTTGGTTGAGTTGGCTTTTAATGCAGATATTATTATAAAATCTGAAAGCGATGCCTTGAAAATATTTAAAGTCCAAGACTTATTGCCGTATAAAAAACAACTTAAATATAAACTTTCTCTACATTTCTGCGATTTTTTAATTTTCTACCTGTCGCTTATAAGCAAAATATAATCCCGAATAGATGAAATTTGCAAACATTTCACAAGTATAGTTCAATAAATATCAATTATTTGTTATTCTGAGAAATAAAAAGTTTTTTTAGAGAATCTGCTTGTAAATATAGTTTTATTTAAAAAATAAGGCAAAGCGGAGGCAGGATTATGAACAATCCAGAAAGGGAATTTAAGTATTGGCAAAATCGTATATTGCTAGGTACAATTGTAGGATATGCAATATTTTATCTAGTACGTAAAAATTTAAGTATGGCGATGCCTGGATTGCAAGCAGATTTAGATATCACAAAGGCCCAGTTAGGAATTTTTTTAACATTACATGGTCTTATTTATGGAATATCCAAGTTTTTAAGCGGTTTTTCTGCTGACAAATTAAGTTCGCGTCACTTATTAGTATCTGCCTTACTTTTATGTTCTATTTGTAACTTTATTTTTGGTTTTAGTTCTTCTTTAATGATTTTAGGTATTTTCTGGATTTTAAACGGATTGTTCCAAGGTTTTGGTTTTCCTCCTATAGCGCGTTTGCTTGCATATTGGATTCATCCAAAACAGCTGGCCACTAAAATGTCTATTTGGCAAACGTCACACTCTATAGGCGCAGCTTTAGCTGTTATCATCTGCGGTTATGTTGTTTCTTTTGGTTGGAGATGGTGTTTTTATATTCCTGCGGTATTAGCGCTGCTTGGCGTTGTTTGGATGTGGATTACTATACGTAACTCTCCAAAAGACGTAGGACTTCCTGAAATTGACGAATTTGAACATAAAGAACAGCAGAAAAATGTTCAATCTAACAATAAAAATACACTCGAGTATAAACAGCTTTTGATGAAAAAAGTTTTCAAGAATAAAGTTATTTGGATTTTGGCTATTGCAAACTTTCCCGTATACGCTTTACGTTTTGTCGTTCTTGATTGGGGACCTACTATTTTAAAAGAGTGGAAAGGTTTGTCTCTCTTTCACGCCGGGTGGATGGTGGCTTCTTTTGAAATAGCAGGTATTTTAGGCGTGCTTGCCGCAGGTCGCGCTACGGATAAATATTTTGACGGTAAAGCTCATAGGGTTTGCTTGATATGTATAACATTAGCTTCAGTTTTCATGTTTTTGTTCTGGAAGATGACAACTGTTCCAACATGGATATATATGTCTTTCTTAATTCTTTCAGGCTTCTTTTTATACGGAGCTCAAGCGCTTGGAACAATTGCCACATCTAAGACTGCCACAAGAAAAGTTTCAGCTGCAGCTTGCGGATTTCATGGTTTCTGGGGGTATTTGAGCGTTATAGCTACAGGTTGGGGATTCGGTTCTCTTACTGACGCTTTTGGTTGGTCTTACTCAATAGGCGCTCTTATAATACTTGGTTTTTCAGGGGTTATCTTGTTTGCTTTGATATGGAATGCCAAAGCCGACGGTTATGACGATATGTAAAATGTAAATATAATTAAAAAAAGCAGGATATTTAAAAATGTCCGGCTTTTTTTATGTTTTTGTATTTGTCGTTACGGCCGTTGTTATGGTCTTTACCTATCTATGTCGTCATGACAAACTTGATTTAGCGTCTCAGATAACAGCTTGCGGCTCAGTTGCACAATTCAGTTGTCAAGTTTTTGTCGTTATTAAGTTCACTATTGCAAAATATTTAAGACTGCTTTGCCAAAGTCTTCCGCAGTGTCGGGACCGTTTGCAGTAATAATATTTCCGTCAACTTCCAAAGAATTGCCTGTGTAATCGGCGCCGCCTCTTAGCAGAGCTTCTTTACCATCAACATAAACGGTTGCTTTCCTGCCTTTCAATATTCCAGAATTTGCCAAAATAACGCCTGCGATGCATATTGCGGCAACAGGTTTGTTTTGTTTGAAAAATTCGTTTGCAAGTCTTAAAGCATCCTTATTTTCAAAAAATACGCTTGCCCCGCCGCCGCCAACGTAAACTATGGCGTCAAAATTTATTGAAACAATCTCTGAAATTAAAATAAAACTACTTGTTTTGTATCCAAAACGACCGGTCAAGTCTCCAATTTTTACGCTTGCAGTTGTTACTTCTATTCCTGCTTTTTCAAGAATTTCCTTAGGTTTATAGTACTCTTCATCTCTAAATATTTTAGGAGCAGTTATAAAAACAACTCTTTTCATTTAAAATCCTTTACAACAGGATCGGCCGGCTTATCTGAAAAATCGACTTCGGTTCTTGCTATCTTTTTTATTACATTCAAACTTTCTGTAACTTCTCCAAATATTGTGTGGTTTCCATAAATTTTCTTTTTACAGTTTTTCCTGTTTTTGCATATGTAAATTCTTTGGTTCCTTAGGTAAGCTCTACAAAATTAGCTACCGTTAGAGGAGCGTTTTCGTGGATTTAATTGTCACAATTGAAGTTTTAATTACAGCATTCATTGACGCATATCCTTTCTTTTATTTTAAACGATATGGACAGATCAATTGTATCAAATTGCGACATAGAAAATCCCTTCGTAAAAGGATTAATCTATAACGCTGGTTCTGCCAGCGGTTTATATACTAATTTATCATTTTTACAGATTGCTTTTAGTAAAAAATATTCCGCCCCGCCCGTAATCAAACGGGTTTGTTTTTATTCCTTTTAATCAAATGTATATCTTACAGCAAAATTCATTTTCTGTGCAATTTCTTTTCCGACATTGACGGCTTCTGCTTGCGTCCTATGAACAGAATGCACTTTTGAATTTCCCGATGCTTATAAAATAAATCATATGCGCCAGAATATAATCAATTTTAGAAAGCCAAACAAATGAGCGGAAAAATATTTTTGATACGCGGAACTGCAGGGTCTAAAATATTGTCGGAACAAACAGGCATCGCCATACTAAAATACCACCATCGTTTACTTAAAGGCGATATATCTAAAAAAAGGAAAATCCCGCAGGGGCAATAGCAGCGGGCGTGTATAGGCGTCGCCAACCGCGCCCGCTAATCCGATAATGCACTCCCATTTGTTTTCTAATAACCATTCGTCCCGCTTTTGTTTTTCCTTTAACTCTTCTGCCAAGTCGTCTCAGGTCTCTCGCTATCCTGCGCAAAAGCTTATTTCATGGGCGAAACCAACAACGCTAACAACATACTCGCTACTTTCTTCATTATACGCTCCTTAGTTAAATTCTATAAAAAAACATCCTACATGAGTATATAATAGTCTTTTTTTCTTCTTTTAGCGTCAAAATTTGAAATAATTGCGAACATTTCGCGCAATCTATCAAAATAAATGTCGTTTGATAAGACTTGATTACTATAGAATTGATTCTACAAAATTCTACTAAAATCAGTACGATGGTTTTATATCCAATACGTGCAACTGAGCCGTTTTATTGTCGCTTCTTTCCGTTAAATCTATATTGAAGGCTATATCCAAAAATGTTTCTGATTGAACGAATTTAGCAAGTTTGGACTCGCCCCAAAATATGACGCCCGCATTTCTGCTTCCTTTTTGGGAAATTTTAAATTTTAAATTCTCGCCTCTGCTTCCAAAAACAGATATTTCCGTAGGCGTTACTCTTTTTATACAAAATACGGGGCGCAAATTCCCTATGCCAA
>JAITQE010000002.1 GCA_031289055.1 Candidatus Endomicrobiellum porotermitis | reverse complement strand
TTTATTTTATCCTGTGAAACTTCTTTAATCCTACATATAGATTTTCCAAGATAGATAATAAATCTACCATTTTTATCTATTTTAAAAAATTCTTTTCTTTCAAAGAGATCCATTAATTTACCAAACAACTTCTCATCTTGTTCTAAAGATAACATTATTGTGGTATATCGAATCAAATGAACATAGCGACGGCTATAAATAAGTGTTCCATAAGGCGGCATATAATTAACCAAATTAAAATACGCTTCTGCCGCTTTTTCAGCAACAATACGACGATTGTTTTTACACTTAAGCTTTCTGGACACCCATAAAACATCTGCAATTCTCGCTTTTATATAAAACGATTCTACTATTTCCAAGTTTCTGAACAGTATTTCGGCTTGGTCAGGAGTTATGTCTTCTGGCAGCAATGTTCTCTCCAAAGTAACGCCTTTAGGATTTTTTGCGGCATTCATTGGGTCAAAGGGATTTTTTTTTGTGGGTTTGTTTAACTTTGCTGAGAGATAATACCGGCCATATGTAGGGTCAAAGGGATTTTGTTCTGTGGGTTTGTTTAACGCAATATCTAATATATCTTTGATGAATAATAATGTTTTATAGCACGACTCTTTTTTGAGCTTTTCCTCGCCTATTTCTTTCAATCCTAAAGCTTCAGATGATAAGAATGGACGATTTTTAAAACATCCTAATTCTTGCAATTTAGCAAAATCTTTATCTTCTATGCCCGGAGCTGTATTTTCCATAAATATCCCCTGAATAACTCTTTTTCTACTTTTGAATTTTAAGAACTTTTCAAATCCATCAATATTGGCGGCGACAACAGCTTATATAAGCAACTATCAATATTGCGCCGCAAACTTATTGCCATCTTGATACAAAAAACGCCGCATCTCCTAAAATACGGAGCAGGAAGCTACGAACTCCCGCGCAATAAGCTGCGACTAAACGTCGGTCATTCTTGAATGCCAGCTCTATCGGGAATCTATTTCCCTTTTTTATAACGTACCCAAATTAGCGCTATTAAGCGCGACAAAGACAACGGTACGAATATCATTGTAGACTATGAGCCGCAATATTGTCCTTCCACGTCATTGCGGGCTTGACCCGCAATCTGTTTGTCTAAAACGCCAAATCAAGTTCAGTATGCCCCCTTGCAAAGGCAAAGACGCAACAACAAACTGTCGTACAAATCGTAAGCGAGTTGATGATACGTTCCCAACAGCCCCGCTGCGCGATATGCATTAACAATAAGCAGAAAGACGTTTAACTAAGTCCGCAACAATGGAAATAACGCGGGGTAGTTTTGAAATTTATTTAAGCTTTATATTTTCTTTTCGCGACAACTTTCTTTATTTTTTTCTGACCAATCCAAACCGTTTCGTTTGTTTCCATGTCAATCAACTCAAGTTCAACTTGATAGTATTTAAGTTGAGCTTTCTTGTTTGCATCAAATATAGAATTTATTTGACCTTTTAACATAAAATCTGCGGTAGACTCGTTGCCTCTCTTTTTGGCATTTTTAGAATTAAGAGCCTGATCTTCTCTCTCTTCTCTTATTTCAGTTCTCTGAGCCTTAGAAGCAACAAAAGTTACTTTGCCTGAATTTATGAAGCTTCTTTCAAGATCTTTTACGAATGTTTCAGCGCTTATGTGCTCCTCAGTTTTGTTTAACACAGAACCCACGATAACTCTCGGCTTTCTTCCATTTGCCATTTTATAGCCTTCTACCCATTTGCTTGCGAAAGAATCGTTAATCATCTCTTGAGCTACCTGCTTGGAATCCGTATCGTTCCAGTCGCCGTTTAAATCAATCTCCTCATTAGAATCTACTCTTGTTACCTGAGGACCAGAACATGCAAAAAGAGCAACTGCAAAAATTCCTGTCAAAAAATATACTACTGTTTTTTTTAGACTCATAGCTACCTCTCGCGTTTTTCTTTTCTATTCTACAAATCAATTAAAATTGATTTGAAATTAACGCTAATTATTTACTTTTTTGAATTATTTTTTTAAACTTTCTTTTACCAGCCTGCAATATAAACGATTTAGCAAAATCAACGGCAAAATCGTCTTCAACTTTTTGAGAATCTATTTTTACTCCGCCTTGTTCTATAAGCCGTCTCGCTTCATTCTTACTCTGAGCCATGTCGCTTTTAACAAGTAGTTCCGATAATTTTAAGCGAATATCATCAACCGGATATTCATCTATATTATCTGGAATATCTTTCTTGGCAAACACTTTGTTAAATTCTTCTTTTTCTTTTAAAGCCGCTTCTTTTCCATGACGCCTTTCAACAATTTGCACAGCCAAAGCAAGTTTTGCTTCTTTGGGATGCATAGTCTTAATAATACTTAAGTCGTCTTGACTAAGAAGCTCGTAATACTTATACATAAGCTCGTCAGAAATTGACATTATTTTTCCAAACATATCTTTTGGAGTATCGTTTAACGCTATGTAATTATTATAGGATTTTGACATTTTTTTGACGCCGTCCGTGCCTTCCAAAAGCGGCATAGTAATTACTATTTGAGGATCTTTTATTCCGTAATCTCTTTGAATTTGTCTACCCAAAAGCAAGTTAAACTTTTGATCGTTTCCCCCAAGCTCAACATCAGACTTTAAAGCTACAGAGTCATACGCCTGAAGCAAAGGATACAAGAATTCTAATATGCTTATAGGTCTGTCTTCTTTATAACGCTTTTCAAAATCGTCCCTTACAAGCATTTGCGCCACTGTGCTTTTTGCGGCAAGGTTTAAAAGCCCGTTTACGCCAAGCTCGCCTAGCCATTTGCTGTTGTAAGCGACTTCCGTTTTTTCTTTGTCTAAAATCTTAAAAACTTGATCTGTATACGTTTTGATATTTTTCTGAATCTGCTCCTCAGTCATAATAGGACGTGTTTCAGAACGCCCTGAGGGATCTCCTATCCTCGCAGTAAAATCGCCGATTAAAAACACTATTTGATGTCCCAAATCTTGAAAAGTTTTTAATTTATTGATAATTACCGTATGCCCTAAGTGCAAATCTGGAGCAGTAGGATCAACTCCAAGCTTTATTCTAAGTTTTCTGCCGGAAGAAAGCTTTTTTTTAAGCTCTTCAATTGAAATAATTTCATTTGTTCCGCGTTTAATCTTTTCAAAAGCTTCTTTCATATTCTTCCCTTAAATATATTCAATTCGCAAAGTCAACGCAAATACGCCATTCCAGCGAAAGACGGAATCGCTATTACGCAGTCTTTGAAACTCATGCATGCGGAGATTGCGGATTTAATCCGCAATCTCGCTCTTATCGCATTTGTCGTCGCGCTAAACTTGATTCAGCGTCTCAGGCAACAAATTGCGGGGCGACCCCGCAAAAACAAATAGCAATTGCCATTCTACAACTTCGCGCAGACTACGAGAAAAGACGCGGCTTAACAGCCATATCCCGCGATTTCGCGCTCATGCGCGAAAAAATCCCAATAATGCCGTTATTTTACATATTATTGGTTAGACTGACAAGGTTTTTAAAACTTTAAACGTCTTATCGTCAAACTTCTTTTTCTGACTTATAGCCTTACTTATCGGTATAGCGGAAACAGCTCCATTCGTTATGCCAATAAGTTGGTTTGTCTTTCCTTTGTGGAACAAGTCTACTGCCATATGAGCAAACTTTGAAGCAAGTATTCTCGTTCTTGCGGCCGGTCTGCCCCCGCGTTGTATATATCCTAACGCACTTACTCTCACCTCAAGCCCAGTAAGTTTTTCAATTTTATATCCAAACGCGCAAGAAGAACCGCAACCTTCGGCAAAAGCTATAATTTCAGATGTTTTTCCCTTTTTTTTACCTTCTTTAAGTTCTTTTGCAAGCTTATGCAAATCTGTTTCCAGCTCCGGCACTATTATAAACTCGCAGCCCGCGGCAAGACCTACGTCGGCAGTTAAAAATCCGTGTTCCTTTCCCATAATTTCAACGACAAATATTCTGTCGTGACTTGTAGCCGTATCCCTTATTTTGTCTATAGCTTCAACCGCCGTATTTAAAGCCGTGTCGTAACCTATCGTTTCATCGGTCCCATAAATATCGTTATCTATTGAAGCGGCTATATTCATAACTTTTATGCCAAGTTTAGACAAAGCGTTCCCAGCCGCCAAAGACCCGTCGCCGCCTATAATTATCAAACCTGTTAGCTCAAGCTCTTTTATCGCTTTAATAGCTTTGTTCATTCCTATTTTTGTTTTCATCTCGGGGCATCTACCCGTGTGAAGCATTGTTCCGCCGGAATTTATGATACCGCTTACAGAACGAGCCGTAAGATTTACGTATTCGTCGTCAAGGAGTCCTTTAAACCCTCTTTTTACGCCTATCATTGAATATCCTAAAGCAATTCCCTGTCTGACTACAGCTCTAATAGCGGCGTTCATGCCGGGAGCATCGCCGCCGGAAGTTATAACGCCTAATCTCTTTTCCATAAGTATCTCCTATGTCTAAAGTAAGGTTAAGAAAGGCAATCGCCAAAGCGCGACTGTATTAATCTTTCGGTCGTCTAATAATTTTCTGCCGGACTTCTTTTTAACAACATTGTAAAAACAGCCTTGAATATAGCGGCTACGGGAACAGCAAAAACTACGCCCAAAAACCCGAAAATATGTCCGCCTGCAAGCATGGCAAAAACCATACTGACAGGTCTTAAATTTACGTTATACCCAACAACCAGCGGTTGTATAAAATTGTCATCTAAAAATTTTATAATCGCGTATGCTATGACTATTTTAACAACTATTGCAAAAGTTTGGTATTGCGCAACTCCTACTACGACGGCTAAAGCAAGGCCTACGATAGGACCTAAATATGGTATAAGGTTTGCAAGCCCTGCAATAACGCCAATGAGTAAAGCGAAATTAACTCCAAAAACGCTTAAAGACAACGCAGACATGCCGCCTACAAAAAATGCTTCTATAATCTGTCCCCGTATATACCTGCCAAATATAGCGTCTATTTGATAAACTATTGACAGAACCGTTTCTATATAGTTTGACGGCAATAAGCCAACCAATGATTTTAGATCTTTGCTTCCTCTAAGAAGCATAAAAAACACAAGCATAGGGATCAAAACCATGATTGAAAAGACCGAAAAAATATTTGCTAGATAATTAGGAATCTGCTGCGCAGCATACAGTAAAAAATCTTTTGATTTAGATATGACCGCATTTGAAATATCGTACCGTTTTAACACAGGAAAAGCTGATTCAACCTTCTCGCGTATACCTCCCAGATAATTTAGAAAATATTCATAATACCGATCCGCATTGAACTGAAAGTTTTCAAGTTCGTTAATTAAAATCGGAATAACAATTATTAAAATTTCGGCAAATATTGAAACAAGAACGGCGGCGACTATAGTAACGCCAACATATCTTTTGTATCCAAAAGCTTGTATCCGAGTAACGATAGGAGAAATTAAATACGTAATAAATGCCGCTATAAGGAATGGCGCAAGAACGGCTCTTGCTAAATACAGAAACAAACAACATCCTAAAAATAGAATTACCGCAATAATAAAGACTCTGTTTTTTGCACTCTCCGTCATTTTAGTTCCTTTAAACTTCCGAGCATTTTAATCTGGCTGCAAACATAGAAGCTAAATTCTTCATTATTATTAAGCCAATTTTCCCATTAGATTCAACCATATCTTCAAATTTTGCGCGATATATTAAATAAAGTTCGCTATCTTTTAAAACAGTCGCCAAACATGTCCGTTTAGCGTTTTCAATTAAAGACGTCTCGCCAAAAAAACCTTCTTCTTCAACAACTTTGTTTATATTCCCGCATAAAAGATTTACTTGACCGCTTTTTACAAGATAAACCACATTCGCCTCATTGTTGTTTTCGTAAATTTTTTCTCCCGCCAAATAAGTTTTCTTAAAAATAATCAACGCCACCTTTGCCAACGATCTATCGGAAAGTTCGCGAAACAATGGCACTTTTTTTAAAAAAGCAATATCTTCCCTTAAAACCTCGTCAATAAAGAAAAATCTTAAAAACTTTTTTAACATATTTTTCCTTTTTAAACTCAAAATATTTCCCTTACTTTACTCTTAGCAACCGTTCCCCTTTTTTAATAAAAACTCCATAAGTTCTTTGCCGGCGTATTTTCTTGCATAGTCTAAAACTGTATTACATTCCCCGTCTTTTGCATTAGGATCTGCGCCGCTCTTAATAAGCAATAAGCAAGGTAAACTTATTGTAGTCGTATTTATTTATGGCAGATATTAAATCTTTGTTAATATCCCCGCAAAAAGCGGCTATTGAACATGCGGGAAGCAAAAACAAAACAATAAAAACTTTCTGTAAAAAAATCTTATATGATTTTATTATCCCCACCGAACCTCCACAAAATAAACCATAAAACGCACAGACCTGCCATAACCGGCGCGACTGAATTCATTACGGTTGCATTTGTCTCGGCGACGCTTCTTGTAACTATATAAAAGTAAACCAATCCCGCCGCATAAGCGACAGTCATAATTAAAGCAAAAAACCTTTTTAAGTATTTCCAAAAACGACTTCTAAAAGCTAAAAACGACGCGGCAAGCCAAATAATAAAAGACGCTAGATGTTTTAAATCTACATCGCTTATATAGTAATAAAAAAAGAAAAAAGGTTCAAAAATGAATCTTATAACAGATCCCGACTGCTCTTTTCTGTACAAAATAACTTTAGTATTTGGCTTTCTTGTAAGCAGCCCTTCAATATTTTCCGATGAGACGCCTTCCATAACGGTCCAAACGTCCGACATATACCCCCAACCGTGCCAATCCGTAACGCCAAACATCATTAAATTATTTTCTTTTGCAAAATTTATTAAGGAGCTTTGTTCATTTTTATCAAAGTTTCTATATCCGCAATTGTAGATTTCAAAACCGTCCATTCCAAAATTCTTGAGTTCTTCAAACGTATGCTTATGCCATTTCCACCAATGAGGCATTAAAACAAACATATTGTTTTTATGGGCTTTGTTTGCTATATCTGCTAAATCCAAGTTTTTATACTCTAGTCCGTCAAATTCTTTTGAAGACAATAAAATAATTGAAATACCGTCATTTGTTTGAATTTGCATACCCGGATAGACAATCTTAAACTTCGCATATTCGGGAAAGTTGGCAAAACCCATCGTATGATTATGCTCTGTATTAAAAAACGCGTCAAAACCTTGCCGTAAATGAGCTTTTAAACTTATAATTGCAGGAGCTACATTATCATGGGAACTTATTGTATGAGAATGAGCGTCAATGGCAATATAGTCTCTAGGTTTTAAAAGCGTTGGTCCGGGAACAGGCGCTAAAGCAACAAAGGAAAATAAAGCGGTAAAAAAAACCGACAAATATATAACGTTATATATAGTTTTATAAACAGTTTTTTTACTAAGAAAACAATAAACCAAAACTACGCACAACGTCCATAAAATCCAAGAAATTATCGCCGGCTTATAAAAATCCTTGTTTAGAGTCAAAGCATAAAATGTAAAAGAATAAAACGGCTCTATAAAAATTCTAATAGTCGGCCACGCTATTGAAAACTCGGAAGTTTGAAGTCCGGTTATTAAATCGTAAGGATATATCGGAGAATGAAAAACAAAACTTGATATTATTATCAATAAGAGAAGCGCCGTTAAAAATTTGACTGAGTCTGAAAGTTTCATATACTCTCCGATTTTACTTCGCTAAAACTGGCGACCATGCGGGAGTATAAGAATTACCCGGTATCTCCGTAAGTTTTCTCGTGCCAGAACCATCTATAGCCATAATATAAATTTCGCCCTTTCCCGACCTATTTGAGCAAAATGCCACAAACCTGCCGTCGGGAGACCAAGATGGATTTTCATTCTTTCCTTCTTGATCGGTAAGTCTTGTTATTTTAGCCGTAGGCAAATCGTAAATATATAAATCGTAGTTGCTTTTTCCCTGCCTCATGGTAAAAACAATTTTATCTCCTCGCGGAGACCAAGACGGAGAATCGCAAAAACCGTTTGTAGAAAGCCTTCTTACATTACCGCCGGCTACATTCATTATGTAAAGCTGAGGGTATCCGAGTCTATCTGAAATAAAAACTATTTCCTGTCCGTTTGGAGCAAAAGACGGACTTGTGTCTATGCAAGAACCTGCCGTCAATTTCTGGAGGATTTCCCCTGAAGCGTTTATAAGATATAAATTAGGAAAATTTCCTCTGGACAAAGTAAGCAATATTGCGCCGCCGTCTGGAGAAAAGACCCCCGTTGCATTTAACCCTTGATATTTTGAAATTATTCCGCGTCTATTATTTACAATATCTAAATAAAATAAATCTGGATTATTGTATAAATAACTTGTATAAATTATTTTATATCCTACCGGTGACCATCTTGGAAGAATATTTATTTTGTTGTCTCTCGTAAGCCTGCGAATATTATACCCGTCATAATCTATGACGTACAATTCCTTATGTTTTGTGCCGTTGTTTACAAAAACTATTTTAGTACGAGCAATGCCGGTGTCGCCGATAAACCTTTTTACTATTTCATCGCTTGCCTCATGGGCTATGTATCTGTAATCGGAAACATTTCCTTTGCGCTTCTCGCTCCAAATTACTCCGCCCGATTCAACGTCAAACATTGTTATCTCAATACTTATAGTATCTTCGCTTGAAGAAGATACCGCCGCGATAAGAAGAACCGCCGCTCCAGCTTTTGCAAAATACGATAATTTTTCGCTTATATTATCGCCTATATATTCCGGCGATTCCCGCATTATATTGAAATATCTTGAGAGAATAAGGTCGTTTTCTATCACGTCTTTGAAGAGTTTTGTATATTTTATTGAATTTGCGTTTCTATCCGAGGCTGTGAAGTTGTCTATGGCAATATCAGATCTTCTTTTTCCCGCCGAAGATAAAGATAAGTACACGCTATTTTGGGCATTACTTGCAGACAACAAAAACAAAAACGCAAGACAAGAAAAAATATTTCTTTTTAGTAGCATTTTAAATCCTAATATTTAAACTCAAAGAAAACGCCCAAAGACTCGCCTTCATATCCTTCCGGAAGTTCTGAAAATGGAGACGCTCTACGTATAGTATCCAAAGCATTTCTATCATAATCTTCATTACCCGAAGATTCTTTTACAGAAATATCGCTAACAGAACCGTCTCTGCTTATTTTGAAATACAATAATACTCTTAAACTGCCGTAACTTTCAGCCCAACGCCATTGACCGGCCGCCTTTCTTCTTATTTGGCTTGCGTAATAAGGATACTTAAAATCATTGGCATCAAAAAAAGCTCCCGTATACAAAGAGCCGTTTCCGTTAGACGACAAAGATTCAGATTTTAATGGCCGCGCAGTTTCAGTCGGGATAGGCGCGTTGTCTGAAGTTTTTTTTACAGATTCCGGCTTTTTTACAGATTTCTTATCCGTCTCTTTCGTTTTCTTGACCGAATTTTTCTTTTTTTTGACAAGAACATCCTCTTTGGTTTTAACAAATTTTTTAGGCTGCTCTTTTGCATCAGACGTATTAGAAATACTTTCTTCGTTTGACGACGGCAAAACCGCCGGCTCAGCTATTTTTGGACTTGGAGAATAAAAAGTAACGTCTATCGGCGTAAAAAGATACGTTGGTTTTTCTTTCACGTGAAAAATAAAGAAAAAAAACAGCGTATGTAGCAATATTGAAATAGCAAAATACGAAAAAAAATTATTTATTTTCAACATTAGTATAAATCTTAATCTTTTCTCTCGCCGTTAAAGACTCGGGACTCTTGGGGAAGTTCTCAACTATTGAAGAAAATAGTTTTAGGGCTTCTTGTTTCAATCCGAGATTTTCATAACATAAGGCAATTTTAAGTTTTGCCGAGGATACCAAATTAGACTTACTATAGAGATCTCCAACTTTTTCATACTCTTTTATGGCGCTTAACCATATTTTACGAGAATAAAAACACTCGCCCAAGTAAAATTGCGCTTGAGGAGCAAGTTCTGCAATAGGATATTTTTCAATAAAAGACTGAAAGCCGCTATATGCAAGCTCGTACTTGCCTGTAGCGTAGTCGCTGTAAGCGTTTTGATAAACGGAAGAAGGCAGAATAGAAACAGTTTTGCCCCCGTTTGTCTTATTATCTGCATCTGGATTCAAATTTTTTACGTTCAGATTTAACAAGGAAATTTTATTCTGCAATTCTTGAACCAAAACGTTAAGGGCTTCTAAAGAATCAACAGCCGACTCAACCTTTGTGTGCAAATCCGCGCGATTTTGTTTAAATTCTTTGCATTCTATTTGCAACTGGGCGACTTGTCCCTTTAAATCCGTAACGTCGCGCGAATTTAAAGGAATACAGCCAGAACAAACTATAACTATAAAGAAAAATAACAAAAAGAGAACTCGTACTCGTATATTCATATTATTTATTAAGCGTTTTTGTTTCGACTCTTCTATTCTTTGCCCATGCGGCACCATTATTCTCATCAATGGCAGGTTTCTCGTTGCCATAAGAAATTGTAGCTATTCTATTAGGCGCAATTCCAAAATTTACATAGTAATCTTTAACTTTTAAAGCTCTGCGTTGCCCCAATGAAAGATTATATTCCGACGTTCCTCTATTATCAGTATGACCTTCAACAACAATTTTTAAAGAAGGCTTTTTAGACAAAAAGGATGCATTTTCCTTTAAAATTTCCAAAGACTCTCCGGTCAAATCGCTTTTGTCAAAGTCAAAATACGCAATTTTAAGATCGACGCTTACTTCAGAATCGCCTCTTACGGATGGTTCATCGCTAAAAACGACTGTTTCTATGGAGTCTGTAGCGTCACGCTTTATATCCTGCCTCTTACATCCGACTGCAAAAACAAACAATCCCGCCAAACCAAGCGTTATAACCTTATTCATCTTCTTCTCCTTATGCATTATGCATTTTCGCATATATCCATGTAATTTTTACTAAACTATCTTCACACTGACATTTTATTACTTTATCATTTTGCGTGTCAAATATTGAATTTAGCCGCATTAAAAACTTTATAAGTCTAAAAAATTTCTTATATTTTCACCACGTTTATGGTTGATATAAAATAAAAAAGCGCCAAATATAAAACCGAATTTGATTTTTAGCTTGCAAAAAGATAGAATTGGTTTGAGACTCGCCTACAATTTTGGAGAGAATTGTTAAATGGAAAGAAAACGTCAAGTTGTGGTTATTGGAGCGGGGCATGCAGGTTGCGAAGCGTCGTTGGCGTGCGCCAGAATGGGACTAAAAACGCTAATAATTACGTTAAATGTTGATTCAATAGCAAGAATGCCTTGCAATCCCGCCATAGGCGGGATTGCAAAAGGTCAGATGGTAAGAGAAATAGACGCTATGGGCGGAGAAATGGGCTGGATAACAGATCATGCCGGACTCCAGTTTAAAATTTTGAACAGTTCGAGAGGTCCCGCGGTCTGGTCTCCAAGGGCGCAATGCGATAAAGAGCTTTATTCTGTTTTGATGTCAAAATCTCTGCAAAATCAGCTAAATCTTGAAATATTACAATCTGAAGCCGCGTCTTTGATAGTGAAAAACGGAAAAGTTTGCGGGGTAAAAATACTTACAGGCGAAACCATTGGCGCCGCCGCCGTAGTAGTAACGACCGGAACCTTCTTAAAAGGCGACATATATCTTGGCAAGATGCATTTTGACGGCGGAAGATTTAACGAAAAAGCTGCGGCCTATTTATCAAAATCGTTAAGCGAAGACTGCGGACTCGCTCTGGGCAGATTTAAAACGACAACAACTCCAAGAATTAATTCTCTTTCTATAGATTATTCAAAAATGACTGAACAGCCCGGCGATGAAAAACCAAAACCTTTCTCGCATTTTACAGAAGTAGAACGATGGAGAAAAAATTTAAAGCAGCTCCCTTGTTGGCTGACTTACACAAATCCCGCAACGCACAAAATAGTCGGCGACAACCTTGAACTTTCTTCTATTCCAATAGGAAAAGCAAATAGCAAAAGCCCTAGATATTGTCCTGCAATAGAAGAAAAGATAGAGCGCTACCCTGAAAAGACCAGCCACCATATATTTGTAGAGCCGGAAGGTTACAATACTAACGAGGTTTACCTAAACGGTCTCTATACGGGGTTGCCCTTTGATTTGCAACAACAAATGATAAACTCAATCGCGGGGCTTGAAAACGCAAAAGTCATAAGATACGGCTACGCTATTGAATACGACTATTCCAGCCCTCTCCAAATAAAGAAAACTTTGGAAACAAAAACAGTTGAAAATCTTTTTTTTGGTGGACAGATAAACGGCACCACAGGTTACGAAGAAGCCGCTTCTCAAGGTTTTGTCGCAGGCGTTAACGCCGCATTGAAAGTTTTAGGCGGAGATCCTCTTACGCTTAAAAGAAATGAATCTTACATAGGCATACTTATAGACGATATAACGACAAGAGGCGTGGATGAACCGTATAGAATGTTTACATCAAGAGCCGAATACAGACTTTCAATAAGAAATGACAATACGGACTTGAGGCTTATGGATATTGGTCGTTCTTTGGGTCTTATTTCCGACAAAGCGTATAAAAAGTTTGACCTTTATAGACAGACTTTAGCGGATGTTTATGAAGGCAAAACTGACAGGTTGCCCTCAGACGAGGATTTGTCCCCTTGGTCATTAGAAAAAGCCAAAGAAGAAGTTTATATACGCAAGAAATACGAAGGCTATATAGAAATCCAAGATAAAACGGCAAATAAAATGAAGAAGAATGAAGACCGCCAAATTCCTGAAGATTTTGATTACGATAAGATTGATTCTTTCTCTTCTGAAACAAAACAGAGATTGAAAGAAGTTCGTCCGCAAACTATAGGGCAAGCTTCAAGAGTTCATGCAATAAAACCGTCCGATATAGCAATACTCACAATCTATCTTGAGAAACGGAAAAAAGAAAAAAAGCAGAAAAAAACGTGAAAAATAAAATTGTTGACATTTACTGTTTTACGGGAACGGGAAACACCTATCTTGCGGCAAAAAAAATTGCGGACACTTTGAAAGCCGACGGATATGCGGCGAATGTTAAAAATATGACAAGCTCCGAGCCTAATAAAATAGATTTGTCGCATACTATAGGGATAGGCTTTACGGTTGCGTTTTGGAATACTTTCCCCGCGGTAAAAGACTTTATAAACAATTTGCCTAACGGCAAAGGCGCTGACGTTTTCGTCTTTACAACTATGGGAGATTCTTCCCTTAAAGCTGCGGCAAATTTTGGTTGCATTCTTAAAAACAAAGGATATAACGTTATTGGCGCGCAAGGTTTTTTGATGCCTAATAATTTTATAGCCGTACAAAAAAAAGAAAAGAATATTTTAAAAATAGAAAAAGCCTACAAAAAAATTGAACTCTTCGCTAAACAATTGATTGATGGAAACGCAAAACCTTGTAAAACTAATTTATTTTCTAAGATTTGTTTTGCAATCGCCGATTTTATAACAAACAGATGGCGAGGAAAAATCTTTCAAAAAATTGTAAGATTTGGCTTAAATAAAGATAAATGCACGCAATGCAGGCTTTGCTATGAAATATGTCCCGCAAAAAATATTCAAGTTGAATACAATTATCCCGTTTTTAGCGGAATGAAATGCCAATTGTGTATGAGATGTATTTCTTACTGCCCGACTCACGCAATAAAATCTTTTTTGTTGCGTAAAACGTATACGGGGTTATCTATTGAGGAGATGAAAAAATGGAACAGTTAGAGTATCTTGGGTTTGCCGCCGGCTTTTTTTCAATGATTGCTTTTATTCCGCAGGTTTACAAAACCTATAAAATAAAATCAGCAGATGGTATCTCAGCGCAGACGTTTATCATTTACTCGATAAGCGCCGTTCTTTGGACTACATACGGATTTTTATTTAACAAACCTGCAATTTATATTACAAATATAGTTATACTGGCGATATCTAGCGTTCAAATTGTTCTGAAAATAAAATACGATAGGGCTAGACTCGCTCAAAAACAAGGTGGATGCAAATGAAAAAATTTATAGCAGGCTTGTTTACGGCGCTTTTTATTTTTATGGCAACGCCGGCGTACTTGTCTGCCCATACGGACAATGCCGCCATTGAAAAAGTAAAAACTAAGGCTGAAGCCAAAGAACTTAAGCGCCAAGCATCTGAAGAAATCAAGAAAATAAAAGAAGAAGTTAAAGCCATGAGGAAGAAAGCCGCAGCGGATGAGGATATAGTCAAAAAAAGCGCCGCTCAGAAGAAAAAATTGGCGGAGTCTGGAAGAAAAACAACTAAGGCTGAAGCCGAAGTCTTGGAAAAGAAAGCAAAAGGCATAAGAGATGAGGCAAAATATAAAGAAAAAGAAGAGTTTAATAAAATAAATCAAACTCTAAAAGAAGCGGCAAAGGTAAGAGCTGAAGCCGAAAAACAAGCTGACGCTTATCAAAAAGACGCGATGGAAAATCCCGAGGCGCAAAATAAGCGCGCAGAAGCCTTGCTTAAAAGCGTAAAAAAATAATTATTTTAAAGATTATGGAAAAAGAAGAACTGTTTAGCGATTTTCAAAAATACGCCTTAACTAATATTATAAATTTCTTTTCTCAAGAAATGAAAGATAAGTTTGAGGCGTATTTTTCTGAACTTGTAGAATGGAATAAAATTCTCAATCTTATCTCGTTTAAAAGCGAAAAAGACTTAATTTATAGACATTTTTGCGACGCTCTATACGGCGCTAAGGCTATAAGCGACATAACTGGCAAAGACGCCGTTTTAAAAGTGGCCGACATCGGCACAGGTTCAGGAATGCCCGGAATACCCGTAAAAATCGCTTTGCCCAACATAAAATTAACATTAGTAGAGTCTATAACAAAAAAGTGTAAGTTTCTTGAAAATGTAAACAATAAACTTGATCTTAGTATGGATATATTAAATTCAAGGGCTGAGGAAATAGGACAAAAGCCAAAATACAGACAACGATATGATTTTGTTTTATCCAGAGCTGTAAGCAAATTTTCTCCAAATCTTGAAATTTCTATTCCTCTTTTAAAAGTAGGCGGGTATTTTGTAGCGCATAAGACAAAAAAATCAGCCGAAAGTTTAGAAGAAGGACTGCCGGCTGTTGAAAACGCATTGAAACATCTTGGAGCAAAATTAGAGCAAACTATTCCTTATAATTTACCTCAGCAAGAACTTGATTACTGTATTTTAGTTTTCAAAAAATATAAAGACACGTCGTCGCAATTCCCTCGTAAACCTGGAACGCCTGAAAAAAAACCATTGTAAAAAAACTGCGGATATTTCCCACCGCGGCTTTTTTATATTTAAAAACAAGTATTTTTAGATTTTTATCACTTTTTGAAGCTCGGAAACCTTATTTGTATCTTCCCAAGTAAAATCTTTTTCTCTTCTTCCAAAATGCCCATAAGCGGCCGTCTGGGCATAAATAGGCTTACGAAGCTGCAAATACTCAGCAATACTTTTTGGAGTAAGCGGAAATATTTTTTTAACAACAGGCTCTAAAATAACGCCGGAAACTTTACCAGAATGATGCGTATCAACCATTACGGAAACAGGATCGGCAACGCCTATAGCGTAAGCAAGCTGAACCGTACATCTCTCGGCAAAACCTGCGGCGACTATATTCTTGGCAATGTGCCTTGCCATATAACAAGCACTTCTATCCACTTTGGTGTAATCTTTACCTGAAAACGCGCCGCCGCCGTGAGCCGTCATTCCGCCATAAGTATCAACTATTATTTTTCTTCCCGTAAGACCTGTATCTGCGGAGGGTCCGCCGTATAAAAACTTCCCAGTAGGATTTATGTACATTTTTGTGTTTTTGTCAATCAAATTGCCAAGAACATGAGAAATAACATTGTCAAAAATTTCTTCTTTAAATTTCCTTGTTATATGATTTCCCGTTTTATCCAATATCTCTTCTGTGTGCTGGGTAGACAAAACGACAGCGTCTATTCTTTTTGGCTTCCAATCAACATATTCAACAGTTACCTGTGTTTTTCCGTCGGGTCCTAAGTACGGCAATATGCCTTTTTTTCTTACTTCTGCAAGTCTTCTTGAAAGTTTATGCGCAAGAGTTATAGGCAAAGGCATAAATTCAGACGTTTCCTTGCAGGCAAAGCCTATCATCAACCCCTGATCGCCCGCCCCTCCTGTGTCAACGCCCATAGCAATGTCAGGAGACTGCGTATTTATTGTGTCCATTATAGCGCATGTGTTATAATCAAAACCAAATGAAGGTTTATCGTAGCCTATCTTTTTAATAGCTCCCTTTATAATTTCCCTTGCGTTTATTTTAGCCGTTGTGGTAATTTCTCCTCCGACTATAAGCACGCCTTTTGAAATAAACGTTTCGCAAGCGACTCTTGCTTTTGCGTCTTGTTTTAAAATTGCATCTAAAATAGTATCAGAAACTATATCGCACACTTTATCAGGGTGTCCTTCAGTAACAGATTCAGATGTAAAGAAATACCCTTGTTCGTTTGACATAAACTTATCCTTTTTTCTTCCGTTTTACCTTGAAGATTCAATCACTATAGAATCAAATACCGATACGCTTGCAGGAATTGACACATCGGAGCTTACAACGCTGCTTATTATGTCTGCCCCCGAGCCTACTATTGAGTTTTCCCAAATAATGCTTCTATCTATAACGGAATTTTTCTCTATCTTAACATTGTTGGAAATAACGGAATACGGGTTTATTACGGATTTATCTTCTATAACGGCATTATCGCCTATAAAGCAAGGTCCCTTTATTTTAACGCTCTTGGCAATTTTAGCGGTCCCGCTTATGTATTTACCACTATTATTTATTAAGCCGAAATTAAGC
Organism: Candidatus Endomicrobiellum porotermitis; assembly: GCA_031289055.1. Classification (GTDB taxonomy): domain Bacteria; phylum Elusimicrobiota; class Endomicrobiia; order Endomicrobiales; family Endomicrobiaceae; genus Endomicrobiellum; species Endomicrobiellum porotermitis. Next base: position 106,356 of record JAITQE010000002.1, on the reverse strand, counting down.
TCCAGTTTTCCGTCCAAAACATCAAAAACGCCTTTCTTATACTCAAAAATATTTCCGATATCCGTCCAATACTCGTCCATCAAATAGCCGAAAATCTTCTTGCCTTTCTTCATTAAAAGAGGAAACAAATCCATACTGAAATCAAAGAAAGTATCTTTTGGAATATAGTTAAAAATTTCAGGCTCAAATACGTAAATTCCAGTATTAATATCGTCGTTGAAAACATCGCCCCAAGAAGGCTTTTCAACAAATTTCTTTATTTTGCCGCTTTTATTTGTTACGGCTATTCCATATTCAAAACGAGAAACGATTTTCTTCAACGCTATAGTAGCTATGGATTTCTTTTTTTTATGAAACTCCAATACTTTTTTTAGATTAACGTCGCTCAAACCATCGCCTGACATTACAACAAAAGTGTCGTCAAAAAAATTTTCCTTCTTTTTTATAGCTCCCGCTGTGCCTAAAAGAGTTTTTTCTTTAGAAAATTCAAGGCGTATGTCGGTTTTATTTCTCTCAAAATAACCCGTTATAGAATCAGATAAATAATACGTATTTACACAAGCGTCGGTAAAACCGTATTTGCAAAGATTGGAAAAAATATAATACAAAGCTGGCTTGCCTAAAATCGATATCATAGGCTTAGAAATATTTGACGTTAAAGGCCTAAGCCTTGCGCCTACTCCTGCAGCCAAAACAAATGCTTTCATTTAGATTCTCTCTCTCTAAAATAGTCAATAGCCGCTTTGATTCCTTGCTCTATATTAACTTTAGGACTCCAAGGTAAAACAGTTTTAGCCTTATTTATGTTTAAGAAACTTTTAAATAATTCTCCGGCTCTTTTTGGCTTATATCTAGCCTTTTTCTTGTAACCTGACGCTTTGCTCATAACTTTAATAAGCTCATTGACCGAAACTGCTTTTGACGTTCCTATGTTTATAATTTGATTTTTACCTTTTGTTAAAGATTTTAAATTGGCACTCGCCACATCGCCGACATAAACGTAATCTCTCTTTTGTTTGCCGTCGCCAAAAACCATAACTTCTTCATTTTTAAGCATTCTAGCGGCAAAAATAGCGACAACTCCCGCCTCTCCATGCGGGTCTTGTTTTGGTCCATAGACGTTGCCATATCTTAAAATAGTATAATCCAAACCATACGCGACAGAATAAAAATTTATGTAGTTCTCAACTGAATTTTTAGCTATAGCGTACGGCGACAATGGATTAGTCTTGGCGTCTTCTTTAGGGGCAGAAGCCTTACATTCTCCATAAACTGAACCGCCGGAAGAAGCAAAAATGATCTTTTTTACTTTATTTTCAACGCAAGCGTTTAATGCGTTTATAGAACCTAAAATATTGACTTGCGCATCAAAAAAAGGGTCATCTACAGATTTTCTTACGTCTATTTGAGCGGCATTGTGTATTACGATTTGGGGTTTTTCCTTTTTAAATACGTTGTCAACTTCTTTTTTATTAAAAATATCCGCTTTATAGAATTTGGCTTTTTTATCTACATTTTCTTTCTTTCCAGAAGATAAGTTATCAAAAACAACAATGCTATGTCCTTTAGCCAACAAAGCATCTGCTATATTTGACCCTATAAAACCTGCCCCTCCGGTAATAAGTATTTTCATAATAACCCTACAATTATTTTTTTGAAGATTTAGCTGCCTTTTCTTTTGCCAGATCTTCTTTTTTATTTTCTTCTTTTGACTGCTCATCGCTAAAAGCTTTTGCCCTTATTTTTGCCTCTATTTCGTCTGCAATATGAGGATTGTTGGATAAGTATATTTTAACATTATCTCTGCCTTGACCTATTCTCTCGCCGTTATAGCTGAAAAACGCTCCTGCTTTTTCAATTATTCCGTCGTTCACGCCCATATCTATAAGGTACCCGAACCTGTCCACGCCTTGCCCAAACATTATCTCAAATTCAGCCTGTTTAAACGGCGCCGCAACTTTGTTCTTTACAACTTTCACCCTTACTCTGTTTCCTAAAATATCATCGCCTTTTTTAACAGACTCTATCCTTCTTATGTCAAGCCTTACCGAAGAGTAGAATTTAAGCGCAAGCCCGCCCGGAGTAGTTTCAGGGTTTCCCCACATCACTCCTATTTTTTGTCTAAGTTGATTTATAAATATGATTGAAGTTTTTGACTTAGAAATATTTGAAGTAAGCTTTCTCAACGCTTGGCTCATAAGTCTTGCTTGAAGACCTATAAAAGAATCTCCCATTTCGCCTTCAATTTCAGCTTTAGGCACAAGAGCCGCTACCGAATCAATAATGATAATATCAACCGCTCCTGAACGTATAAGTTTATCTGCAATCTCTAGTCCCTGTTCTCCTGAATCGGGCTGGGATATTAAAAGATTGTCTATGTCCACGCCAAGTTTTTGGGCATATTCGGGATCCATAGCATGTTCAGCGTCAATATATGCGGCAATACCGCCAAGTTTTTGAGCTTCTGCAACCATGCATAAAGCCAAAGTAGTTTTTCCTGAAGATTCAGGACCGTAAATCTCAATTATTCTGCCTCTAGGAATTCCGCCTATGCCTATGGCTATATCAAGAGGAAGCGCTCCTGTCGGTATAAAATCAACTTTTTCTTTTAAGTGCTTTTCCCCCAAGCGCATTATTGCTTCTTTACCAAAGTCTTTTTCTATTTGCGAAAGAGCCAAATCCAACGCTTTAAGTTTTTCGTCTTTTGCCATATCCCCCCCCCTAATCGCTGTCAATTATGCGACCTGCCGCGAGCATTTTATCATTTTATAACATTTGTTAAAAACTGGCGTATACGTATCATCGCAAGCGTATCTTGAGCGCAATATTTAAACAAGTTATTTTTAGTTTCTTTTATCTTACCCTCATCATATAACCCCATGGCCATAAATGCAAACGCGGCCGAGGCGTCGCCGCCTGCGCCAATATCCAAACTATCGTAGCTCATATCGGGTATTAAAACGGGAAGAATTTTCTTTATAGACGTTTTGCCATGAAAGTTTACGTCGTAATAATCTTTTCTGATTATCAATTCCAAGTCCACAATTCTTTCAATTATTTTTTTAAGTTTCTCAGACAATTCAGGAAAAAGGAAAGCCAGTTTAGAAACTATGATACGCTCGGCATTAGCATAAGTTATTATACTTCCATCTTCGCCTAAATACTCTATCAATTTTTCGGCAATATATTTACGACAGTCTCTTGTTTGATCGGCAATATACTCGTAATGCTCTAAAATATTTCCCGACTCATCGGCTTTATCCAAAGAAAACTGCGTTAAAATTTGGGTATGAGGAGCTATGTTGGGATACAAAGGCATTATTGTCGTTACAGACTCAAAATCAAGATAGTAAAAAGGTTGTTTTATATTTTCTAACTCAGTCTTTAAATATTCCGATACATACCGCGTATTTGTCAAAACGCAATTTTTGACTATCTTTTGCCGCTCAGTGAGGTAAAAATCGTCAGGAACCTTATCAATCGTATCTGCGCCCATCGCTATCAACTCGTCCATCTGCAATATAGAAAGTCTTGGCAAATCAAATATGCGCTTTTCCACGCCTTTTCCTATACAAGCGTCAAACATGGGACAATTTTTGCAATACCTTTTTAAGACTGGCGTTGGCATAACCTCGGATTGCACATCTTCAGAAGCTTTATCTACAATACTTAAAAAGTCTTGAACTTTCAACTCAACCTTTTCAGCGCAGTCTGATTCAGTAAAAAGTTTAGAAGACTCCATTCCAAGACGATAATCATTGGATAAATACAATACGCTTGTCTTGCTTACTTTTATGCCAAGCTTGGACAAAACCATAACGTTAAAAGATATATCGCTTGTATACTTAGCTTTATATCTGCTTCCGGATTTAACTTCAAATAAATGCCAAGAATTATCTTCTAGTTTCTTTAATATGTCAGGTTTTGCATAGAAACCGTCTGCAACAAAAGACATAGCGTAAACAGATTTATTTATTTCTAAATCTACAATCAAATCTTTGCAAGAAACGTCAGACTTTTCAAGTTTAAGTTTCTTCCCGCTCACAGCGTCAGGGAATAACTTCAACGCCTCTTTATGTATCTTTTTCCCTTCCAAAGTTAAGAGTTTATTGTTAAGCCCCGAAAGTTTTGGAAGCATATCTTTTTTTGTCTTCCAACCCAAAGTAGGACAGTTTAAATAATTAAGAAAAACTGTTTTGTTTATATATTCCATAAATCAATTTTTGCGAAGCGACTCTCTCGCCTTCTTTAAGTTTATCAATACCGAGTAAGGAACTTTTACCTTTCCCATAGCAGGACTCTCTTTCTTGTATGGTCCGTGACAATCAGAACCGCCTGTTACAAGAAGATTAAATTCTTTAGCTATATCAGTAAATCTCTTCACGACATTTTCAGAATGTTTTATGTGCCAAGCTTCTATTCCCATAAGTCCGCAGTCAATCAAAGATTTAAACAAATCAACGTCTGTGTAATGCACATAATAGGGGTGAGCCATAATTGGAATCCCGCCAGAATCCAGAACAAGTTTTATTGCGTCTTTTACAGAGATTGAATATTTGGGGACGTAGGCTGGTTTATCTTTTGATAAGTACCTCTGAAAAGCTTCTTGAACGCTGCATACAAATTTCTCTTCAATTAAGGCTTTTGCAAAGTGCAACCGCCCTATAGCTTTGTTGCCGATATTGTTAATAAAGTCAGTATTTTTCAGTTCAACACCGTTTTCCTTAAGCCTCTCAAATATTTTTACGGCTCTATCATATCTTGCTTTTTTAAAAATATCCAAAGATTTTTTCAAATATTCTGACTTGTAGTCTATATAATACCCCAGTATATGTATTTCGCTTTTTCCTGGTTCTGACTCGGCTTTTGAAGATAACTCAATCCCGGGAATAATCTCAATGTCATTTTGTAAAGCGCAATCCAAAGCCTCGTCTATGCCGTCTACAGAATCATGGTCCGTTATACTTATTGCAGACAACTTCATCTTTGACGCATACTCAACCGCTTCTCTTGGAGTAAACTCGCCGTCGGAAAAAGACGTGTGGATATGCATATCTATATAAGGATTATTTATATCTCTATTCATCAAAGTAGTTCGGACGACTACGCGGCAAGAGCGCTTCTTTCGCTCTTTGAAAACGTTACGCGACCGAATATATCCTGTCCTTTAAATCTTTCAACCAAATACGTAAGCCCATTTGAAGACGCGTCAAGATGCGGATTATCAATCTGATAAGGATCTCCTATTAAAACCATCTTAGCTCCGTCGCCGGACCTTGAGGCAATCGTCTTCACTTCTTCGCGAAGCGTTAAATTTTGCGCTTGGTCTTGCTATATATACTTACGGAAATATCTCCCTTCAACAGTTTTTTGCAATTGGCGCCTAAAACAAATGTTTTCATTCGCATATCCATTTTGGTATTATAGCATTATACAAAATAATTCATTGGCTTCGTATTTTGAGTTTATATTTGCCCAATCGAGAGTTTTTAACAAAATATTACGCTTAAGATTACCCAATATACAACTAGCTAAAATTTATGCTTTTAACAACGCCGAGTTTATTGACGCGCTAAAAAAGAGTGAAGAATATAAACAAAACTATTATCTGCTCGGTTATATAAGAGCCAAAGACAAACGAATAATGTATATGTCGTTCAATTTCACCCAAAATCTGTTAAACTATACGTGGTAAAGTTTTGCTTAAAAATTTTATTGGTATCTGGCGGATATTTTTATCTAGCTATAATTGCTTAGCATTTCTGTTTTACAATTTTTTCACAATTGAGATTTATGTCAAGCAAGAGACATTGATATAATGTTTCGTACGCAACGTCTAGCAAAATAAGTCGTTTCTAGCAAAAAAATTTTAATAGCGCGCATTTCCCTTTTATTAAAAAATTCTTAGTTGTATATAAAAAAGCGGAGGAAGCATATGCTATCAAAATTCGTAAACTGGATGAAGCCGTTGCCAAACGCCCAAAATCCTATAACGGACGAGCAAGAAATAGCAAAGAAGTATAAGTATTGGCGTATTAAGATGTTTTTTGGAATGTATGTCGGTTATGTCGTCTACTACTTTACCCGCAAAAACCTTTCCTATGCGGCTCCCTCTTTTATCAGCGAGCTTGGCGTAACAAAAATGGAGTTTGGTATTTTAGGCTCAACAATGTACGTAACGTATGGTATCGGTAAATTCTTAAGCGGAATGCTTGCCGATAGATGCAACATTAGAGCTTTCATGGCTTTTGGATTGATCGGCTCTTCAATAATTAACTTATTTTTCGGTTTTTTACCGTCTCTCCCAATGTTGACATTCTTTTGGGGCGCAAACGGCGCGCTACAATCTATGGGATTTCCTCCTGTAGCTAAAGGTTTGGTATATTGGTTCTCTCCGAGCGAAAGAGCCACAAAGTGGACTTTATGGTCTTCAGCTCATACCGTAGGAACCGCTCTTGTCGGAATTCTTGTCGGCGTTTGTATAGCTGCGAATCACTGGAAAGCGACTTTCTACATACCTGGCATAATAGGTTTAATTGTTGGCGTAGTCCTTCTGTTTACCCTTACCGACAAACCTTCTTCCGTAGGGCTTCCGCCTGTTGAAGAATATCACAATGATATTTTACCCGTAAAAAAACAAAGCGGACTTACGCATTGGCAGACTTTAACAAAATATGTTTTTGGAAATCATTACTTGTGGGCTCTTGCCTTTGCTTACATCTTTGTATATTTTATTCGTTTCGCCACGCTTGACTGGAGCACTATATTTATGACCGAACGAGGCATAGCCGCCGACCGCGCCGCTTATTTGCTTGTGTTCATGCCTTTTATAGGATCTTTAGGCGGAATATCAGCCGGATGGTTTGCTGACAGATTTTTCAAAGGACGTTGCGCCCCTGTTAATATTATCTACTTGTTCTTATTAATTTTCAGTTTGTTGGGCATGTATAAATTTACGCATGTGGAAAGTTCGTGGTGGATTATAGCTTTGTTCTTGGCTTTGGTAGGATTTTTTGTCGATGGTCCACAAAACCTTGTTGGCGGAGTTCAAGCTTCGCGCGTAACAGTGCAAGAATCAGTATCAGCAGCTACCGGATTTACAGGACTGTTTGGATATATAGGAGCTTTCTTGTCAGGTATTGGATCAGCTTTCCTCATTGAAAGATGGGGTTGGTATGGAATTTTCGTCGCGTGCGCAATATCATGCGTAGTGGCAATGTTGTTTATATCTATAACTTGGAAGAAAGAAGTCGGCGACGGTAAAAACTAAAACGCAAAAAGGATCCTTGCGATGAGAAAACTCGCAACAAAAATCTTAGCTTCTGCTCTTGTCATTGCCCTACTTGCTCCTTTAAAGCTAATTGCGCAACCGGTTGCGACGCCGGTAGACGCAGCGCAAGCTCTTAACATAAAAGTTTCGGGCGCAAGCGCGTTTGTATTTCAAGGAACATCTAAAGACAACGTATGGAACCCTGACGACGGCTCAAATACCGTGGTATATGTGTTTGATTTAAGATTAAAAAAGAGTTTTGAAAATAATGGAAAAGTGGTCGTTCGTTTTAAAGGCGGAAGAGGACATGGTTTGTCGCAAACTGTTCGTACGTATGCAAATGTCAACGCGGTATCCGACTCTACGTTTAACGGCGAACTTGAGCTTGCAAAAGTCACGGAATTGTACTATCAACAATCATGTTTAAACGATAAGTTAACTGTAAGTTTCGGCAAGTTGGACTTTACTTCGTATTTTACCGGAAACAGATACTCAAAAGACAAAAATACTCAGTTTATCACAAGTATTTTCAGCGGAGATAAAATAATTGAAGCTCCGCCTGAAAGAGTAGCGCTAAACTTGCGTTACGCTTTGTGTGATAAATTTGATTTGTCTTACGCCTACTCTGCGACAAGAACAGAACATGTTGATGCAGACGGGCTTAACGCTGTTCAGTTAACTTACAAACCGTCAAAAAAAAGCAACTATAAGGCGTATCTTTGGGAAAACAACGGCGGTAGTTATTCTTGTAAAAATATAAACAAACAATCTGGGAATTATGGTTTTGGCATAAGCGCTGACCATGAAGTAAATAAAATCGTCGGAGTATTTGGAAGATTTTCTTGCAAAGATTCTTCCGTAACTACCCTTAATAAAGCCGGGGATAGAGAAATTAAACCTACGCTGTCATGGGATTTAGGTTTACAAGTTGAAGGTTCAGCATGGTCAAGAAAAAGCGATGCGACTGGTTTTGCGATAGGTCAAATGTACGGATCTTCAGAGTTTAGAAATTTTGACGCTAATTACAAAAACGGAGCTGAAACCGAATTTGAATTGTACTATAGGATCGGCGTAAATAGACATCTTGGCATTACGCCAGCTATACAGTACTTTATCAATCCTAGAGGCGGAAATGCGCCGCTTTCCACTAATGTTTTTATAGCTGGAATAAGAACAAGATTTGATTTTTAAGATTAAAAGTTAAACAAATAGTATTCTAAGAAAAAGCGCGCGGTTATTGATATGATATCGCCTATCAATAACTATTTTTTTAGCCGGCAATAACCTAAGAATCAATTAACAGTAAAACCGAATTCGCAAACTGTTCCCCAAATTAGCCAAAAAGACAAAAAATTAGCTTAAAATAGAAGTAGAAGATAGACAGATAACAAAGAAGTATGAATATAAAAAAGATTTTAAGTTTAGCGGTTGTTTTAGCATTGCTGTGCTTGCCTATGAAAGGTATTTGTCAAGAAAGTCAAAAAATATCTGTTTCAGGAGCAGTGGCCGGAGGAATAACGGCATCAACTTTAGTCATTATTTTCTTTGAGAATTTACCAATTTAGGCGTCATTGCCTTTAAAATCCTCCGTTTTCTCTCTCAAGTAAGATAGACTCTGGATTGCTCATCAATTATTATCTTACTAAATAAATTTAGATTTTATAGAAAAAATTATCTCGTTCTATTTTACTCCTTTTTGTTTAATAATGCCGCGTTGATAAATCCTTCGAAAAGAGGATGCGGCTTCATAGGTCTCGAACCAAACTCAGGATGAAACTGCACGCCTATAAAGAACGGGTGGCTTTTAATTTCCACAATCTCTGGCAATATGCCCTTATGATATGCAGCAACGCGCAATCCCGCTTTTTCCAACGATCCTATAAATTCCGGATTCATCTCATATCTGTGTCTATGCCGCTCTTCTATTTCTGAAGACTTATACAATTTGTGAGCCAAAGTATTTTTCTTTATTTGAGATTTATAATTGCCAAGCCTCATTGTGCCTCCCCTATACTTAACGCCTTTTTGTTCGTCAAGAATTTTAATTACAGGGTGTTTTGTAGATTCGTCAAATTCTGTTGAATTTGCTTTCTTAAGATTAGAAAGGTTTCTCGCCGCCTCTATAACGCTGCACTGCATGCCTAAACATATTCCCAAGAATGGAACTTTATTTTCCCTTGCATAGGTTATAGCCTTTATTTTTCCTTCAACTCCCCTATTTCCAAATCCGCCGGGAACTAAAACAGCGTCGTAATTTTTTAACCTCTTTATCAAACCTTTGTCTTCAGCTCCGAGATAATCTATTTCCGCTTTTACTTTCAAATCCGCTGCAGCAATATTTAAAGACTCATCAATAGATTTATAAGCGTCTTTTAAATCGGCATATTTACCGACGACAGCTATTTTAACAGTCTTTGAAAACTCTCCAAAAGACTTTATTTTTGAAAACCAAGCTTTATCAAATTTCTTCTTTTGTTTTATATTAAGCTTTTCCATAACAAGAGCATCAACTTTTTGTTTATAAAGAGATCCCGGTATATAATAAATTGAAGATGCATCCATAGCCTCTATAACACAATCTTCTCTTACATTGCAAAATAAAGCTATCTTCCTTTTTAAAGATTCGTCAAGATGATGCTCTGTCCTACATATAATCATATCTGGAGAAATACCTATTTCCCTTAACTTATTAACGGAATGCTGCGTAGGTTTTGTTTTAAGTTCATGAGCACCCGCGATATAAGGAACAAGCGTAACGTGTATGCTAAAAATGTCTTCTTTTTTATTTTCAAGCTGAAACTGCCTCGCCGCTTCCATAAATGGAAGCCCCTCAATATCTCCGACGGTACCGCCTATTTCAATAACAGAAATATCGCATTTGTTTTTTAAAGCCGCAAAACGTTTCTTTATTTCATCAGTTATGTGAGGTATAACTTGTACAGTGTCGCCGTCGTAATCGCCTCTTCTTTCTCTGTTTATTACCGTGCGATAAATATCGCCTGCCGTATTTGTGTTTGCTTTGCTTGTGTAAACGTCCAAAAATCTCTCGTATGTTCCTAAATCTAAGTCGGACTCTGCCCCATCGGCAGTTACAAAAACTTCTCCATGTTGATATGGATTCATAGTTCCAGGATCCACGTTTATATACGGATCAAATTTAATCATATTGACTTTAAAGCCATGAAGCTGTAAAAGCTTCCCTATGCTGGCTCCGGAAATTCCCTTTCCTAAAGAACTTACGACTCCGCCCGTAATAAAAATGTACTTTGCCATTTTAACAGCCTTCCTTATATGTATTCTTTGAAATTTTCGTAGGATACTTTCCCGTAAAACACGCGGTACAAAATACTTTGTCTTCTTTAGCCGTAAAAGAACAAGCCTTTATAAGATTTTCTAAACTCAAAAATGTCAAAGTGTCCACGCCTAAATACTTTCTCATTTCTTCAACAGACTTATTAGCGGCTATCAAATGCGCTTTTGTTGGCGTGTCTATTCCATAGTAGCACGAATCTATTATCGGCGGACAAGACAAGACAAAATGTATTTTTTTCGCGCCTGCTTCCTTCTTCAAAACGCTAAGCAATCTTTTTGACGTCGTTCCTCTTACTATAGAATCATCAATAAGCACAATATCTTTACCGTTTACAACTTCTTTTATGGGTCGTAGTTTAAATCTAGCCGTAACGTCCCTCAAATTTTGAGAAGGTTTTATAAAAGACCTACCTACGTAATGGTTTCTTACAAACCCGTTTTCAAAAAGTATATTTGAAGCTCTCGCAAAACCTAAAGCTGCATAATAACCGGTGTCTGGAACGGGCATAACAATATCCGCTTTTACGCCTTTCATCTGCTTGGCAAGAAATTCTCCCATTTTCACTCTAGCTTCTTTTACGGTCTTACCAAACATTATGCTGTCAGGTCTTGAAAAATAAACTTGTTCAAAAATACACGCATGCTGTCGCTTAGGCTTTTTATAAAAAAACGATTTCTTTATTTGCCCATTTTCTATAACAACAATTTCTCCATGCATTATATCTCTTATATACGCGCCGCCAATAACCTCAATCGCGGCTGTTTCCGAAGATATTATATAGGAATCGTCAATTTTGCCAAGAACTAAAGGCCTAAAACCTTTTTCATCTCTTGCGCCTATAAGAGTTTTGTCTTTAAGAATAACGAGAGAAAACGCTCCTTCAAGTTTAAGCAAAGATTTTGCAACGACATCTGCAAGATTTCCCTTAGACATTGCAATAAGATGCAGTAAAATTTCCGTGTCGGAAGTATGGCTGAATATAGCTCCTCTTTTAAGAAGCATCTCTCTTATTTTCGGGAAATTCGTTATATTTCCATTATGAGCGACCGCAACGTTTCCATGAATGCAGTTTATCTGAAAAGGTTGGGCGTTTATTAAAGAGCTTTTAGCAGACGTTGTGTAGCGCACATGCCCTATAGCCGCCGTTCCGGAAAGTTTATTTAACAAAGTGTCTTCGTTAAACAAAGTTGAAACAAGTCCCATAGACCTAAAAGTCTTCATTTTTTCTTTACCGCTGATAGTTATTCCTGCAGATTCTTCTCCTCTATGCTGAAGAGTTATAAGACCGGCAGAAGCAAGCACTGCGGCATTTTCATTATTTTCTACGCCAATAATTCCACACATAAATAAAATCCTCTTTTTAAAAATAAACAAAAAATGCCCAACTAATGAGGCTGCTTAAATTGGTTATTATGCTTTATAAATTTGTATCTATTTTCGCTTTATCAAATTCAGGTTAGTTTCTCTATAGGCACATACTTATATTACATTTAAAATAACTGTTATTCAAATACGCAGTCAGGTCTCAAAATTACAAACTTATGCAGCGTTCAATATTTTGCAATTCGTTATAAGAATCATAAGCTCTTAAATAAGACATTGTCTTCTCAAGATTTGTAAGCAACGAGCATCCGCATTTTACAGCCGTTTTTCTTATTTCCGAATTATTATGCAATTCGTCAACGCTTAAATTTTTGTTTATGTTGATTACAAAATCAACTTTTCCCTCTATTATTATGTCTACGGCTCTAGTATTGCGATTCCAGTGAACAGTTTCCACCTTGTAACCTCTGTCTTCAAGGAATTTTGCAGTTCCCCTTGTAGCGTAAACAGAAACGCCAAGCTTGTAAAGATTATCCACAACTTCCATAAATTTAATTTTATCTTTTTCCCTTCCCGCGCTTATCAAAACGCCCTTCTTTGGCTTTCTTATTTGCGTAGCTTCCATTGACAAAAGCATTGCATGGTCAAATTTATCGCCCAAACAACCGACTTCCCCCGTAGACGCCATTTCAACGCCTATTACAGGATCGGCGCCGTCAAGCCTCTGAAAACTAAACATAGACGCCTTAACGCCGACGTACGGTATCTCGCTTTCGTCAATTAAAATCTTTTTCACTTTCTCATTATTCATAACTTTGCAGGAAAGTTCCGCTAAATTTACGCCGGAAACTTTTGAAATGAAAGGAAACGATCTTGAAGCTCTCGCATTACATTCTATTACTTTTACGTCGTTTTCTTTAGCTATAAACTGTATATTGAAAGGTCCGTTCAAATCGAGGCCTTTCGCTATTTTTCTGACAATATCTTTTATAACATTAACTGTACGCGTATATATTTTTTGAGAAGGAAACACCATAGTCGCATCGCCGCTGTGAACGCCTGCGTTTTCTATGTGTTCCGTAACGAGCGACAATATCACTTCCCCATCTTTAGCCACGCCGTCGCACTCTATTTCTTTTGCATCAAGTATGAATTTTGAAATAACTACGGGAAAATCTACAGATATGTCTTTTGTTAGAGACAAATAATGGACTAAGCTTTCTTTGTCATTGGCAACGTTCATAAGGGTTCCGGACAATACAAAGCTCGGACGTATAAGCACTGGAAATCCAACTTTTTCTATAAACTTTTCTATTTCGTTTCTGGAAATTGCGGCAATCCATTCAGGCTGATCTATGCCGAGCTTATCAAGCATTGCCGAAAACTTCTCTCTGTCTTCAGCTCCATCTACGCTTTTTTGGCTGTGTCCCAAAATATTTACTCTAGCCTCGCTTAAAGGTTGAATTAAATTATTAGGATTCTGCCCGCCCATACACGCGACAACCCCCTTGGGGTCTTCAATATCTATAATATCCAAAACTCTTTCTGAAGACAATTCTTCAAAATAAAGTCTGTTGGAAGCGCTGTAATCTGTAGAAACTGTTTCCGGGTTGCAGTTTATAATAACGCTGTCATTGTTCTTATTTTTGAAATAACTGCTTGTCATAACAGAACACCAGTCAAATTCCAAGCTGCTGCCTATTCGGTAGCTTCCGCTTCCCAAAGTAATAACGCTCTTTGCGTTTTTCTTTGTAGACACGTCGCTATGGACGCCATTGTACGTAAGATATAAATAATTAGATTTTGTCGGGTATTCGGAAGAAGTTGTGTCTATTTGCTTTACGACAGGAAGAACGCCGAGTTTTTTTCTCAATTTCCTTATGCCAAAAGACAAAGTTCGTATTTGTTTTACGCTTAGTTTTATTTGAACATTTAAACATGCTGAGAGATAAATTTTCGTAAGCTGGAAATCAGAAAATCCTTTGGACTTTAAACAATGCAAATGTTCTTTTGGAATTTTTTTATAAGCGTTATATATATCTTGAGCTGTAAACAAATCTTTTTTTACGCCATGTTTTACAAAGAAATCAAACAATTCAGATTCAATATTTGCCAAATACAAAATATGAGACAAAAACCAATAATCTATCTTCGTTTTTTCATAAACGTATTCAAGAGTCTTTCCTCTTTTAAACGTCTCGTAAATTGCAAAGACTCTTAAGTTTGTCGGCGACAAAAGCTCTTTATCAAGTTCTTCATCCGAAGCGTCTTTAAAAATGTTTACCGTTATGCCGTTTTCGTTCTCATTAACCATTCTAAGAGCTTTTTGCATAACTTCGCAAAAATTTCTGCCTATCGCCATAACTTCGCCGACAGACTTCATTTGAGTGCCTAAATTTTTAGAAACTCCGGTAAACTTGCTTAAATCCCAACGAGGAACTTTTAAAGTAACATAATCAAGCGACGGCTCGTAAAACGCCGACGTTGTTCCCGTAACAGGATTTTTTAGTTCCAACAAATCAAAACCTATGACGATTTTTGCCGCTATATAGGCTATAGGATAACCCGTCGCTTTGCTTGCCAAAGCGCTAGAGCGAGAAAGTCTTGCGTTGATTTCTATAACGTAAAACCCATAATCTTCGGGATTTAGAGCGTACTGAACGTTGCACTCGCCAACTATACCGACGTTTTGGGCAATTTTAATGGCTGTGTCCCTAAGCATATTGTTTTCAGTATTGTTTATCGTCTGGCACGGAGCTATTACTATGGAATCTCCCGTATGTATGCCCATAGGGTCAAAGTTTTCCATATTGCATATTGTTATAGCGTTTCCTGTTTTATCTCTCATTACTTCATATTCTATTTCTTTCCAGCCGTGAAGAGATTTCTCAACTAAGACTTGAGGAGAAGTCATCAGCGCAGCCTGCGTAAGTCTTTTTAAATCCGCAGGAGTTTTAGCAAGTCCGCTGCCAAGCCCTCCGAGAGCAAAGGCTGAGCGCGTAATAACAGGATAACCTATTTGCTCAGCTGTTTTTAACGCTTCGTCTACTGTGGAAACTGCGTGGCTTTTGGCTATAGGAACATTTATGGACTTCATTTTCTCGGCGAAAAGCTCCCTGTCTTCCGACAATTCAAGCGCGTTAACTTGCGTTCCCAAAACCTTTACGTTGTATTTTTTCAAAACGCCGATTTTTTCAAGATCTATAACGCAGTTTAATGACGTCTGACCGCCAAAACTTGAGATAATTGCGACAGGTTTTTCAATTTTAATAATTTTTTCCACCCAAAAAGGAGTAATAGGATACAAATAGACTTTCTTATTTTCACCTTTATTGGTTTGAACCGACGCAATGTTAGGGTTGATAATTATTACTTCTAAACCTTCTTCTTCCAACGCCTTCACAGCTTGAGAACCCGAATAGTCAAATTCCCCCGCCTGTCCTATGGACAACGCCCCCGAACCAAGAAGAATAACTTTTCGTTTTTTTCCGCTTTTGGGCAATAAAAAATCTAAAATCGGCATATTTTATCTCTTATATATTCAATCGCTTAATTCTTTTTGTTTACTTTTCTTATCCGCATCTACCATTTTCAAGTAATTTATAAATGCCGAACAAGCAACCAACATGAATTTTGCTTCTTTAGACGTTACGTTTTCTTTGTCGTCCATTAAGGCGTGTCTGATGCCATTCTCGTCATTCGTATAAGCATATAATTTTTCAAAGGCGACTTTTAAAATTGGCGGGATAAGCTTAAGCTTTTCTAACTCTTTCAACCCGTATCCTAATCTAGTATCGCCTGTTATTTTTCTGACAATATGTTCAACCGCTGAAATACTTTCTTTAATTGAATTTCTGTAATTCGGTTTGTTTCTATCAGAAAACAAACGCAAAGCCTCATCCAAATGCACTTTTATATTTCCTTCGCTATCTAACGCCTCCGTAATCGAATCTATCTCAATTTTATCAGTTATCGGAATAAATTTATCTTCGATAAATCTATAATCGGCATTTTTTTTCTAAATATCGCTCTAACTCATTGCAAATTTGCATGTATCCTCTATCATCATGTTGTGAATTTTCTTTCAACCATAAAACATAAAATTCAAAAAAATCGTATATTTCATGCCATTTAGTATTTTCACTAAACCACCAATCGGAATAAAATGATACCATATGTGGCGTTTCACTTAGCGGCTTTGAGAAAAAATCTGTCCATGCGCACTTAGTAAATGGATCATCAAGAACGTCAAGAACGCAAAGAACGTCAAGAACGTCAAGAACGCCACAATGATTGGGCTTTTTATGAAATCCGTCAAGTATCTCTAAACGATCCTTATAAAAAATATTATACAAGCCTGTCCGCAACTCGTTATCCATCGAACCGCCCTGCAAATTTTCTTTAACTTCTTTATAACCATTTCTGTGTAAATTTCGCTCATAAATTGCAATTGCCATAGATTTGACATTAATATTCTCCTAATGAAACTTTACTCCTCAACTTTACAATCTCATGCATCCATTTTTACTATAGGACATGTCCGTATCTCTAAATTTTCTAACTTACATTTATTTATCCCAAATTATATGCCCGTTTATACCATGTTTTTCATATACTTCCAATATGTCCGTCACAAATTTTAATAACTCTTTATTTTGTTCTTTTTTAGCCAGTTCATATAAGCGTATATACATTTTTTTACCTGTTTCGGTTTGTTTTAAATTTTTCTTCAAAAAGTTATGTTGGGAACATAAAGTTTGCCCATTTTCCACAATCGCTTTGCCGCCTAAGTCTTTTGGTTTTATATGGTCAATATGCAATTCAGAGCCTTCTTTGAACCCTCTTGCGCATATAACGCATTTATATCCGTCTCTTTTCAAGATTATTTTCTTCTGCCGCGCGGTAAAATTCTCTAATTCTCTTTGCTTAGTCGCTTTCGGATCATATCTATAAATTCCTTTTTTAACTTTTATTAGAAATCCTTTTTGATGAAGACTTCTAATTTGTCTATCGGGATCTCTGAAAACATTGCCTGTAAGTTTCTTATATCTTGCCGTCAACCAATCTACGGCTTCGGCATGCTCTATATCCTTATTAGGATTAGCGATAAAAAACTTTTCAACCAATTTGTTTTGCGATATTTTTTTCATCAAACTTATCCAAACCGAAAGTATTTAATTCATATAAAAGTCTCTTTTTGGCCAACTTACAATAATCTAAGTCAATCTCCAGCCCTATACCCGTACGATTGTTCATAGCGGCCACCAGTATTGTTGTTCCGCTGCCGCTAAAAGGATCAAAAACAACGTCGTTAACATAACTAAACAACTTAATCGCCCTATATGGCAACTCCTTTGGAAACGGAGCAGGATGTCCAATCCTTTTTTTACTCTCTCCATTAAATGTCCAAACGCCGTTCGTCCAATTCATAAAATCTTTTTTTGTTATATCTGAAATTTTGCTACCGCCTATTTTTTTCCATTCTTTTTTATATAGAACAATAACCAATTCAACCGGCGCTATGACGTAAGGAGCGGAAGCCGACATAAAAGATCCCCATGCCGTACGGCGGGAAATATTGCCTTCATTCCATATAATAGTCGAATGATATTTCCAACCGACTTTTTGCGCTATAGTTGTTATATCGGCTCCAACGCTTTTTTGTCCGCCTTTACTTTTATCTAACGGAATATTTAATATTAACCGACCGCTATCTTTTGTCCAATAATAACAATTTTTCAACCATTGTTCCGTAAACGCCAAATAGTCGTTGTAGTTTAAAAGATCCTCGTTTGAATTATATTCAATGCCAACGTTATAAGGCGGCGAAGTAACAATTAAATCGCAAAAATTATTTTCAAATGTATTTGCCTCAAGGACATTCCCTCTATATAAAACGGCGTTGTTAAATTCAAAAAACGGGTTGAGTCCGAGCTTCTTTGTTTTTTTTCGCGCATTCATTTTAGATTACTCCTTACGACGCAAAAATTAATAGCGCAAACAACGCGTATCGCAATCAGCCAAACGTATCCTATTATTTAGAGACATACGCGCCCTGCCGCGCCGCTTATAACAAGCGGAACGGCGGCGGTAATTAAAACCACAAAAATAAAATCGTCGGCACAACTTTATTTACAGTCAAGTCATAGTTTAGCTTTTAGTGCCGTAACCCCTCTAAACTCTACCATCTATAAAAGAAAATAAGGTTTAATCGTTTATTTTCTTATTAAATCAACAAACTGATCCATAATCCAAGACGTATCGTTTGGACCGCTGGAAGCTTCCGGGTGGAACTGCACGGACATAAACGGTTTTGTTTTGTGTTTTAAACCTTCAACAGAATCATCATTGGCGTTTTCAAACCACAATTCCCAACCGGGTTGTATTGAATTTTTCTCTACAGCGTATCTATGATTTTGGCTGGACATATAAGCCTTTTTATCTGGAAGGGAAAAAACAGGCTGATTGTGGCTTCTATGTCCGTGGCTTAATCTTTTGGTCTTGGCGCCTGAAGCCAACGCTAAGAGTTGATGCCCCAGACATATCCCTAAAATAGGTTTGTTTGAAGTTAGCACGTCTTTTTTTATTCTCTCAACCAAATCTGCGGTATTTTTAGGATCTCCAGGACCATTGCTTATAACCCAACCGGCGCGTTTAACCGTTGAAAAATCCGTATCCCAAGGCAATACTTCCACATCGCAGCCTCTTTCTATAAGCATTCTCATAATATTCCACTTTGCGCCGCAGTCAATAACCGCAACTTTCTTAGAACCCTTGCCCATTATTTGTCTTTCTTTGGTTGATACCGACGGCATCAAGTTATATTTTGACGGATCGACATATTCTCCATCTTTAAAATGACTTAAAAACTCAAATTTATTTTTATTTTGAGGCGTTGATCCTTCGGGAACAATTCTTCCCCAAAGATTGCCGCTTTCCCTTATTATCTGCACCAAATATCTTGTGTCTATTCCCGCAATACCAGGCACGCCTTGTTTTTTCATCCAATCTTCAAGAGATATTCCTCCGTCGTGGTGATGACAGCCTCCGTAAATATCGGAAACTATTACGCCTTGCGTTTTTATTGACGAGCTTTCATGTCCTTGAGACGAAAAAAAATCCCCGTTTTCGGGGAAAGGTATTCCGTAATTTCCAATTAAACAAAAACTAAAAACTAAAATCTGCCCCAAATACGAAGGATCGGTCATCGCCTCGCTATATCCGAGCATTCCCGTATTAAACACCATTTCGCCGCTTACGGCAACGTCTGCGCCGATAGCTCTGCCTTCAAGTTTTATTCCGTTTGAAAGCTTAAGATAAGCTTTCTTGTATTGCTTGTCAAAAAAACTCTCATTTTTCATCTCTTAAACCTCTATATATATTTAAACTAATTGGAACAATACGCGTTAGAATACGGATTTTTGTTAACAGCCGCATATTTTGCAAAAGCTTCAAGCTTTAAATGTGATAAATCTTTCTTAAAAAACTTCGCGTATAAATCAACGTGATTTTTTAGAAAAGCAATATCTTCGTCTCTAAGAGAAACCTTTTCAACTTCTTTGCCGAAGTTATATTTATCGGGGTTGCCGTTTATATATATTTTTCCGCCGTGTATTCCCGTTCCGCAAAATCTTCCTATTATTTCTTCGCCTTCGGCAAGGTCAAGACCCAAAAGGATGATAGCCCCTCCAGCCATATACTCGCCCAAGAAATCGCCAGCTTTCCCGCCGGCGACAATAACAGGTTTCATATCTTTGTATTCTTTCATATGAATACCGACTCTATATCCGACGTTTCCTTCAACGTAAATTTCCCCGCCTCTCATGGAGTATCCTAAAGTGTCTCCGCACCTGCCATGGATAACTATTCTGCCGGCGTTCATAGTGTTTCCTACAGCGTCTTGCGCGTTTCCAAAAACTTCTATTTCAGCTCCGTCCATATACGCCGCCATATCGTTACCCGGAACTCCTTGTATTTTAATTTTAACGCCTTTGGACAACCCTCTTCCTATATATCTTTGTCCGAAAACGCCGCTCAACGTTATATTTTTATCAGTTTTAATTGCGCTATCTATAGAATCGTTCAGTTTACGGTAATAAACACCTAAAGCGTCTATTGTCTTCATATTTTTACTCTCCCGCATACTTTATGCCCAGTATTTCTAGCTCTTTTTCGTTCAGACCTATGCCTCTGAGCATAAGCCTGTTGCCACGCAAACTGTCAACGGCGTTTATACCCATTCCTCCAAGCAATTCTTGAATTTCATAATTCCATGCAGAAACCAAATTGACGAGCCGCTTATGCATAACTTCTGGATCTAGTCTCTTTACAAGCTCAGGATCCTGGGTCGCTATACCCCAGTTGCATTTGCCAGAGACGCATGCGCGGCACATATGACAACCGAGCGCTATAAGAGCAGCCGCGCCTATGCAAACGGCGTCGGCTCCAAGAGCAATGGCTTTAACTATGTCGGCGCTATTTCTAACGCTGCCTGAAACCAAGAGAGAAACTTGATTTCTTATTCCTTCTTCCCTCAATCTTTGGTCAATTGAAGCCAGCGCAAGTTCTATTGGAATCCCTACGTTATCTCTAACTCTTGTCGGAGCGGCTCCCGTTCCTCCGCGAAACCCGTCTACTACAATGGCGTCGGCTCCCGCTCTTACCGTGCCAGAAGCTATAGCCGCTGCATTATGCACCGCCGCAATCTTCACAAATATCGGCTTTTCGTAGCGAGTAACTTCTTTTAACGAAAATATAAGCTGTCTTAAATCTTCAATTGAATAAATATCATGGTGAGGAGCGGGAGAAATGGCGTCGGAACCCACCGGTATCATTCTTGTGTAAGAAACGTCTTCGCCTACTTTTCTTCCAGGGAGATGCCCGCCAATTCCAGGTTTCGCTCCTTGTCCTATTTTAATCTCTATGGCAACGCCCGCATTTAAATACTCTTTATGCACGCCAAATCTTCCCGACGCTACTTGAACCACAGTACTCTTTCCGTATTTATAAAAATCTTTATTCAAACCGCCTTCGCCTGTGTTGTAGCAAATGCCAAGATCATCGGCGGCTCTTGCAAGAGCTTCATGCGCATTTTTTGAAATTGCGCCGTAACTCATAGCAGCAAACATAACGGGAACGCTCAGCTCAACTTGAGGAGGCATTTTTGTTGTCAGTTTTCCCTTAGAATCAAATTCAAGTTTTTCAGGCTTTCTGCCTATCATAACTTTTGTTTCCATAGGCTCTCTTAATGGGTCTATTGAAGGGTTTGTAACTTGGCTGGCATTTAAAAGCATTTTATCCCAATATACGGGAAAAGGGTTTGGGTTGCCCATGCTTGAAAGCAATACTCCGCCTGTTTGAGACTGTTTATAAATCTCTTTTATAGCGGAATCCGTCCACATCGCATTTTCTCTGTACTCAAGAGAATACTTTTTTATAACCAAAGCCTTCGTCGGGCACAAAACCGCGCACCTGTGGCAATTAACGCACTTCATATCGTCAACTTTAAAAATATCTTTTTTCTCGTCGTACAAATGAACTTTATTTGAACATTGATCAACGCAAAGTTTGCACTTTACGCACTTTTTTTCGTCTCTTATTACTTCAAATAAAGGACTGTTAAAATTTAGGTTCATTATTTTCACCTTCCAACAAAGCAATAACAGCTTCTCCGCCTTTTGGCGACCAAATCTTATCCGGATTTTCGCATATTATTTTTATAGCGCTCTCTTCGCTTGCGATATAAGTTCTGTCGCCTTTTTCCGCAGCTACCAGAGAGCGGAGTTTTATCCTGTCGTTTAAAGCTATCATTCCTTTTGCAAAACCCAAAACTATTGAAAAAGGTCCGTTTATAAGAGCGCTGGCGTAAACAGTTCTAATGCTCTTAAGTTCGTTTTGAACTTCTTTGCTTTCTCTTTCTATATCGTCCCAAAAAGGAGCCGCAACCGCTTTTAACGCCTTTTCCATCGGCATTTTATGTTTCCTTACAAGCAAATCAAAAAGATATGTTATTACTTCCGTGTCCGTTTGCAAAGTGCATTTATATCCGAACATCTCAACAAAACGCCTGTTAGCGTCGTAAGAAGATATTTCTCCGTTATGCACTACAGACCAGTTAAGCATTGTAAAAGGATGCGCTCCGCCCCACCAGCCTGGAGTATTTGTAGGAAATCTTCCGTGAGCGGTCCACATGTAGGCTTCGTACCCGTCCAACATAAAAAATTCGCCTATGTCTTCAGGGTATCCTACGCCTTTAAAAGCTCCCATATTTTTACCGCTTGAAAGAACATATGCGCCCTTGTCTTCTTTATTTATTCTTATTACGCATCTTGACGTAAATTCGTCTTCATCTATAACTTCTTCTTTTGACATATAAATTTTTGGAGAAACAAAATAACGCCATATTAAAGGTTGGTCTTTTATATTTGGAACCGACTTTGTAGGAATGCTTCCGGCGCTTTCTATTTCAAAATGTTTTGCAAGGAAGTCTTCTACTTGGGACTTAACGCTTAGATTATCGTAAAAAATGTGGAAAGCATAAAGTTCTTTATATTGAGGATAAATACCGTAAGCGGCAAAACCGCCGCCCAAACCATTTGATCTTTCATGCATTAAAGCAATAGATTTAATAATTTCTTCACCGCTAAATCTTTTGCCTTTTTTGTCTATAATGCCGCTTATAGCGCAACCTGACGGAATTCTGATCTCGCCTTCTTTTAACATTAGACCTCCACGCATTGACAAACAACGCTAAACATAAGCGTACTTTGCATACAAAAACGCCCCAAAAACTCTCTCGGGAGATTTTTAGGACCACAGACGACTTTCCAACCCATTTTATTTCGCCAAAGTGTACTTAAAACTCAAGCGAAAGTCAATCCAAATAAAGCTCCGTGCTGTAATAGGCAGGCATGTCTTTGAGTATGCAAGATGTGAAATAATTGGTAACCTATCAAATAGAATTACTAAAAAAACATCTGCCAAAAGACTTCTTTCTCAGCGATTGCTGTCCGTCTTTATATCGCATCATTTTATTTTCTAAATAAATTATCTCTTGGCAATCAGATTATTCCTAAAGTACAAACAATAATCCGTTAAAACCATGGCAAAATTCAAAAGATACAAAAAAATTACATTATCATAATATTATAAAATATTTTGTGCGTTATACCGCATATATACCCTATTATTACAACTATCAAAAAACCCCAAGCTCTTACCTTTGTTGGTTCTTGACTTATAAGACTTAATATATTGAAAAAGTCCACGCTGCTCCGAAACATATCATCATAAACGCTTCAAAAATACTCATTTTACTATCTCTCCTACTCTCCTATTGAACTTCCCGCTAAGTATCTCGTTGAGAACGCCGCCTGCAAGTTAAAACCGCCCGTAAGCGCGTCTACGTCTATAATTTCACCGAAAAATACAATCCTTTAACCAATTTTGATCCATTGTTTTCTGATTTATTTCGTCACTAACAACGCCGCCTCTTGTAACTATTGCTTCTTTTAAATCTTTAGTTTTTATTATATAAATCTGAAATCAAAAAAATCCGTTCAGCATTTTTTCACTTTCAACTTTATTAATCTGCGAACATCGCTTAGTCGCGTTAATTCCGCAATAACTTACAAACGATATTATCATTTGAACGGGAATCAGCTCTTTAAGCATAATATTCACATGGCGACGCCCAAATTTATCTATTTCCCTCAACAATCTTTGATTCAATTGTTCCTTTGAAAGAGCGGGCTTTAAATTCAACGATAAAATCAATTTTTTACCAGAAATCTCTTCCGATATAAGTCCGTTCAGGCTTAAAATTATCGGTCCGTCCGCTCCAAAACTCATAAACTCCATCTCACCGAACTCTTTGGAAAGAGTCTTGCCGCCAGAAATAACGGAAGCTTCAACATTCTTCAACTTTAAACCTTGAAGTTCTTTTAAATATTCTTTTTATCTAAATCTAAAACTATAGGGACAAGGGCGGGAATCGTTTGATTTTATTGAATTGTTGCAGACGGAACTCTTAAATTTTCAAAAAAAAGAGATTGCGTCAAGATTTGAAAACGCATTAAAGCTGCCGTATAAGAATTTGTCGTTATGAAGACAATCTGTAAATTCTTTTATTGGAGCGCTATTTATAAGATTGCATCTTCCTTTTCCGGTAATTGAAAGCTTTATGCCAGGACGCGACTTTTTCTCCAAAACTATAGTTTTTAACCCCCGCTATCCGGCTCTTACGGCCGCCATCATTCCCGAAGCGCCGCAGCCTATAACTGCGACATCAAAGATTTCTTCTTTCTTTTTCTAAATCTTTTAAAAGATTGTCCACTGTAGCTTCAAGAGTCGTTATATCGTTGGAATCGTTTATAAAAGTAATATCCGCCATATTGGCTGTTTTTCTAATCTGTTGTCTCGAACCTGAAGTCTGAGATTCCTTTTTTTCAAGCTCTATAAACTTTTCCAACGTCTGAGGATCGCCCGGTCTTTTCCTTTTCTGCATTCTTTCAAAACGAACGTCCTGAGGAGCGTCAACATTTACTAACACAAAATCTTCTCTTTTTCCAAGTTCGTTTACCTCTTCTGAATGCCTTATTGAAGTTATACAATATTTGCCGCCATTTTTGACTTTCTCTAAAACTTTCTTTGCCAAAACGCCATCGCCGTTTTCTTCGCGAAGTTTTGTGCCAAACGCAATAAGGTTTTCTCTTGTAGGCTCAATTCCAACTTCTTTCATTATCTCTCTTATAACGTCAGACAAAGAAAAATGTTTGTATCCGTGTTTCTTCAATATATAATCTGCAATCGTGTCTTTCCCCGAGCAATAAGAACCGGTCAACCCTATAATCATTCTATACCTCTGTATATTTATTCGGCAAGGAATGTATTCGCGTCAATTTTTACTATACACTTTCTTACAGGCTTTTCTCCGCATAACAGAACGCGGCGTTAGCTTTAATAAAATCTAACGCTAATTTATTTGAATGGCGTTAGATATCTTTTAAATCATCAATATAAGAAAACTCTTTTATCATGCCGCGATTATACCAATACATTTGCAAAAAAAATACGACCTGTAAATAGGTCGTGGAAATCTTATAAATTGCGGGGGCAGGATTTGAACCTGCGGCCTTCAGGTTATGAGCCTGACGAGCTACCGGGCTGCTCCACCCCGCGATTACAAGAATAATATACATATTTAATTTATCCATGTCAAATTATCCGATTGTTAACCGATTTTCTCAAGAGTTTCCAAGACGGAAATGCCAGATACAATGCCAATTTTTTGAGCATTTGTCGTAGAGCTTGTTATATTTTTCTTTAACATATCGTCAACGCTTTTAACTCCTGTCACAATAGCGGCAACGTTATTCATTTTTTTTTCGGCCGTTTCAAGATTTAAATAACCGCACATTATAAAACCAACGCTTCCTTTTATAAAAACTAAATTACTACCGGCGGTGGCGCAATTTAAACTTTAACGGATTTTGGTATTTCTATTGTAGATTGATAAGGCTATCTTTCAATTTCAGAATTATTTCTGTTTACCGATATCGCAAACTTAATATTTTCATATTCTTCGGGAAATCCCAAAGAAGAAAATGGTAAAGCAAACTCGACGCTTTTATTAAAAATACCGTTGCAACATCCATATTTTTTCCTTGCCCATCTATAACCAATATTTTATTCTCTAAATCAAAACTTGAAACTATAACTGTTTCCACAGGCTTTAAAAATATCATCTTTAAAGAAACGCCCGTTTCAGTTTTTCGTAAAGTTTTGTTAAAAAATCCCAACCGTCGTTTTTATAGTATTCCCAACAATTATCCCCGTCTAAAATAACGGATATAAGAGGAGCGTCTGTAAGCGACGAGGCATACTCGCCGATACTTTTAATCTTGGCTATAAAATCGTTTGCAGCGTCTTGCGCATTCCATTTAGAATACGCAAAACCTATGGAATCAGAAAGTCCGTGATCTCTAAAAAATTATGTTTAAATTTTTACCGTTTATATTTAATTGAAACGGCTTAAATAAATATCTTCTGGCGCGTGAAGTCTTACCCACGGAAGTTCGTAGACACCCGTAACCGGATTTTTGTACATCGGCTGGTGTTGATGCCACAAAAAAGCCAAATAAACTTTTTTCATTTTAGAACCTTGAAAGTATTCCAAGTTGAAATAAATACGATGAATCCGCATTTGCAAAAATTTTATACGCTTTTGACGGCGGCGCGTACAATGCAAAATCAAAAATTACATCAAAATAATGCTTGTATTTATATTTAACAAAAAAATCCAACTCTTTGCCTAAATCTGCTTTTGCTCCGTAAATTTTACCAAATCCGGCTTCTCCGGCGCCGGCGGGCGCGTCTGACGCTGAAAAAAGAAAATAGGAAATTCCTGAACTAACTGCGTTAAACGGACAAATATCAAAAGAAAAACCCAATGCGTTTATTCCGTAATATCCGTTTGGTATTACAATAAAAGAATCAGCGGTATTTGCAGCAAACAATGTTCCATACCCTATTCTTTGCAAACCATCGTATCTTTTTGCAAACGTAGGATTGAAACAATTCTCCCCTTTGGCTCCGGAATATGTAAATAAAATGCTAGCATTGGCGTCTTTTTTAAATATCTCGCCATGCCATACCCCGTTTAAACTAAACATATACGAGTCATAATCAACTTTTTCCTCGTTGTCTTTTGATAGACGCCCTTTTTGTTGAGCGGCTTCAACGGCATAGCCGTACTTCTTACCGTCGCTTGCTATGCGCAAATCATAGAAAGTTTTATTGTCATATTCAATTTCAATCTTATCAGAATCTTTCGTAGACAAACCTTTTTTGTATAAAAAACCCGAATCGTTGCGTTCTTGGCATATTGTAAACTCAATCAAAGAATCAAAATTAAAATTAATTCCATAAAAATTAAAATTTTCATCGGGAACTTTTGAAACAAACATATCTAACGTTAAAAATTTAGACAATCCAACCGTTGCCTCAGCTCCAAGCAAACCGGTATTGTCGCCGTCTACTATAAGTCCGCTACCATAATGAAATTCCTGTTTTCCGATATATATCGTATACGGAGCTGAAAAATCTTTTTCGCTCTTAAACGTAAGAAAAGCCGTTTCCAAAAAAAATAAAAAATCTTTGTCTTCGCAAGGCATTTTAAAAGCGCTATTGTATTTTCCAGCAAATCCGTACGAAGCAAGTTTTGCAGACATTTCAATTCTGTCGCCAAACTTTCCTATCACGTCTAAATTAAAGTATTGCGAAAAAATGTCTGCAGATTTGCGCTTTACCGACGTATAGTCTATGTTTGAATAAGATGCTGCTCTAAATTGTAAGTTGTAATCTAAAGCAAGAGAAATTTTTGGCGCGACAGAGACGTTTATCGAATCAGGTTGATCCGCAAGAAGAAAAGATGCCGCAAACATAAACATTAAAATCGCAAATGCGTATCTCATGAATTGGGATTGTACTATTTTGTCTTTCGCAATTCAATCGCTTTTATTAATCATGAATAATAAAAGCACACCGGCATTCTCAGCAGAAGCGGCGTAAAGTTTTGGAAAATTTGCGTCGGGCTTACTGAATGCGGAAATACTTTGCTTTGCGGTTTTTTGACTAAATGAAATATTTTTTTATGAATTGCTTTTCATTTTATAACCGTCGCTTTCAACGACTGCGTATTGACGAATAGGGATCCCATTTCGCGAAATCGTTATAATATCTGCATTCTCAATTGTATTGAAATCGTCTTCCATGTCTTTGTCTACTTTTACAACCGCAGTTTTGGAATAAACCAAATCATCTGGAATACTCCAGTATTTAAACTGATTCACAGGCTCCGGTCCCGTAAACACTTTCAACTTGTTCTTCGTGTAATAAGCTACGGCTCCGCCGTACTGCTGGGTATCGGTTATAACGTACTTAATATCTCTTTTTATAAGATTATCTCCAAGCTCCCTCCAACCGTGAAACCAATTAGTTGCGTCGGCAACAGCGGCATGACGCGAGAAAAGCCCTAACGGAACAATCGCATATTTAACGTGCAAACCCAAAAGAAAAGATATAATAAAATTAAACGCCGTCCCGTATACTAGAACTTTTCTTTTTATTTTTGAGTTATTTTCAAGCAAATAAGCGCAAGCCATAATGCTGAAAGCAAAATAAGCAAAGGCGGGCCAATTTGCTTCAGGATTTCTTTTTAAAGAAGTAAACAAAAAAAACGCTATTATAGGCATAGAAAAAGATGCAATAAAAATCTTCTTTGAATCTTTTGACATAAAATAAAATAACGACGCAACAATGCCAGCAATAAAAATAACAGGACCTGCAGCGAGACACTGAGAGCCTAAATAATCAAAAATGTAACCCAAATGAATTGTTTTGCTTTTTAATCCGTGGTGAAGTTGAAAAGCAAAAGATATCCATTCATGTTGCAGATTCCATATAACAACAGGCAAAAAGACAATAAAAGAAATAACAAACATGAGATAAAAATGCTTATTCTTAAACCAATTCCATTTTTTGCCTGCAATCATGTACGCAAAAAGACTTAAGCCAAACAATACGGCAGTATATTTTGATAACAAAGCCAAGCCGAAAAACAAACCTGTTATATACCAATACTTTGTTTCGTTAGTTTCAATTAAACGCCAAAGATAATAAACTGCCAAAGAGAAAAACAAAAATACAGGCGTGTCGGGGGTAATTATTATTGAAGCAGTCATCATTTCAGGCAAAGTATTTAATACAATAACAGTTGCCGCGGCTATGGTTTTATTAAAGAGCTTTTTAGCCAGCTTCCATATTAAAACGCTAAGTATTACGGTTGTTATTATAGAAAAAAATCTTACAGCCAGCTCGGAATTGGAAACCAAAGTGGTTATTTTTATAAACCACGCCACCATTGGAGAATGGTCAAAGTATCCCAAAGATAAATGCTTAGACCAAAGCCAATAATATGCCTCATCCGGGTGGAGTTCTGTGGAAGCGGACAAAAATATTTTAAACAAAACAACAAAACTAGCGATAAAAAAAGCGTTTTTTTTGCAAAACAATCTATCCATAAAAACTCCGACTAGATGAATTCAGCGACCAACGATTTTACTACTTTGTATACGATATTGCAATGTCTGATAAGATTTGCTAACTTTATAAATTATGATAAAAAACGCCGATTCTTTTGAAGTTTTCGCCGATTGCCTGAGTTTTCCGCTAGACAAACCGTGCGGCTACCAAAAAAATAGTAACGCCCGTTGTAAGGAATGCAAAAACTATTCAAAACTTTCAAACAAGAAAGATAAGAAACGCGTTTTAATTGTTAAACTTGGAGCTATGGGCGATGTTTTAAGAACTACTTTCCTGTTAAACGGGTTAAAAGAAGTTTATCCTAAAAGCGAAATATCTTGGATTGTTGATACAAAAAACGCCGCCGGACTTGAAGGCAATAATCTGATAGATAAAATAATACATAACGATGAAAATGTCATAAAATATCTTGCGAACAATTTTTTTGATACGGCTATCAACTTAGATTTAGCTTTTGAAAGTTTATCTCTTACAAAACTATCAAATAAAAAAGAAGTCTTAGGTTTTACTTTAGACGATAATAGAAATATCGTAACTTCAAATAATTACGCTAAAGAATGGCTTAAAACGAGCGCTTACGATGAACTTAAGAAAGCTAACGCTTTTACATATCAAAATTGGATGTCTAAAATAGCCGAGCTGCCAAAAGATAGCTATGAAATAATTGTTCCTTTGCAAAAAAAATCAACAGAAAAAGCTGAACAATTTTTAAAAGACAACAACGTAACCCGCGATAAAAAAATCATAGGAATAAACCCCGGAGCAGGTAAAAGATGGAAATTAAAAAAGTGGACGCTAAAAGGGTTTATTGAAACCGCAAAACACTTCTCGCAAAAAGGATATTTTGTTTTATTACTTGGCAGCGCTCAGGATAAGAGTGAAATTGATTTGATTTTAAAAGAAAATATGCCAAATGTTATATCAACTGGAATTGACAATACTATTCCCGATTTTTTTGCAAAAATAAACCTATGCGATATAGTTTTGTGCGGGGATACTATGGCTTTGCACGCTGCCGCCGGACTTAAGAAAAATATAGTAGCTCTTTTTGGCCCGACTTCGATCAATGAAATAGAAATATATTCAAAAGGCATAAAAATACAATCTAATAAAGATTGCGTAATTTGTTATAAACAGGAATGCGATTTGATTGACAACTGCATGGAATCAATAGCTTCAAAAGATGTTATACAAGCAATAGAACAATGCTTATAGTTCCTACTCTTACAAGCTAAATAAAGGTTTCTATGAAAACTGTGGTAGTGGTTCCGACATATAACGAAGCTTCCAACATAAAGCTAATGATCGATGAAATTTTAGATTGCGGCGCCGATGCGGACGTTTTGATTGTAGACGACATGTCCACTGACGGAACGTATAAAATAGTTGAAGAAATATCAAAAACAAACAATAAAGTTCATCTCTTTTTAAGAAGAGAAAAAAAAGGAAGAGGATATGCCGGCAAAGACGGCTTTTTAAAAGCTCTAGATATGGGAGCGGATTACATAATTGAAATGGACGGAGATGGCTCGCATTCCCCTAAATATATACCAGAATTTTTAAAAACAATAGAAAATTGCGACGTAGTTATAGGATCGCGCTATGTCAACGGCGGAAAAGATGAAGAAAGATCAATAATCAGACAAGTAGTAAGCAATTTTTCAAGGCGCTATTTGTCTTTTGTATTGGGAGTTAAAATACAAGACCCGACTTCCGGCTATAGAATGTTTAAAAGAGCAGCTCTCGCTAAATTCGCCGCCGAATTAACAGCAAGCAACCCTTTTATAATTACTGAAGTTCTATACAAAATCAAGAAAAATAATTTAAAAGTTAAAGAATATCCAATAATGTTTCTTGCCAGATTTTCAGGCAAATCAAAACTTCGTCCTGGAACTTTAATAACATACTTATTTAAAGTCTTAAAGCTTAAATTAACGGGCAAATAAATGAACTATAAGTTAGGGTTTTGGGTTGTAAACGTTGTTTCAGCAGCGTTAAGACTGTTAATAATAGGCAAAATAGGGCTAACCGTAGATGAAGCTCACTATTGGGTATACTCTAAATTTTTGGACTTTTCGTATTTTGACCATCCCCCTCTAATAGGTTATATAATTAAAGCCTCTACATTAGTTTTCGGCAACAATGAGTTTGCAATAAGATTTCCTACCGTCTTAATTTTTTTCTTTGCAACGTGGATATTTTTTATATGCGCGGAAAAACTCTATAATGAAAGAACGGCTTTTTTCGGAATTCTACTGTTAAACGTTCTTCCGGTATTTTCTTTTTTAGGTTCCGTAATAGCTGTTCCTGATTCCCCTCTTGCTCTGTTTTGGCTTCTATCGCTTCTTATATTTACAGCCATAATTGAAACGAGTAATAAAAACTATTGGTATTTGCTGGGCGTTACGATAGGCTTAGCGATGCTTTCCAAGTATAACGGCGTTTTGATACCTTTTTCGGTATTTTTGTTTCTTCTTTTTTCGCCAAAACATAGATTCTGGTTTAAAAAGAAAGAGCCTTATTTCGGACTTATTCTATCCTCCGTAATTTTTTCGCCTGTTATAATATGGAATATAGAAAATAGCTGGGCTTCTTTCGGATTCCAGTTAAACCACGGATTTGGGAGTTCTTTGCCTAAATTTTCCTTAACGCTTTTTGGCAAATCTCTGGGAGCGCAAGCCGGATACGCTTCCCCTCTTTTGTTTTTAATATTTATAGCCTCGGTGTTTTTGTGCGTTAAAGAAACTTATAAAAAAAAGGATAGGACGGCTCTTATTGTTTCTTGTTTCTCGCTACCTGTTTTAGTTCTTTTTAACGCAATAGCAACATTTAATGAAATACTTCCTCATTGGCCCGCTACGGGTTATTTGGTATTGGCAATATATGTTGCTCATTTAACCCTAAAATTTTGGCATATAAAATGGTTTAAATTTTATTCTTATGCAGCTTGGGGATTGGCATTGTTTATGATTATCATAGCTATTTTGCATGTTTTATACGGAATTATTCCGGTTGAAAAATTCATGCCAAAAGACAAGCTTGAAAAAATAGAGTATGGCATTCCAGAATCAGAAAGAATTGACGTAACGAACGAAGTTTACGGCTGGAAAGAAGTAGGAAACGAAATAAGACGAATAGTAAACTCCTATTCAAAAGAAGAAAGACCTTTTATATTTACGTACAAAAGTTATTTAGCAAGCGAACTTTCAGCATGCGTTCCCGAACTTAGAGTATTATGCATAAGCGACAAAATAGACGCTTACGACTTCTGGCAAAGAGACCTAAGAAAATTAAAAAATAAAAACGGCTTATACGTATGCAACGATTACTTCTTTTCAGAGCCTAAAAACAGATACGGAACAAACGTATTTTCATCATATACGGAAATTGAAGAGTTTCCTGTCTACAGGAACGGCAAAAAAATAAAAAATTTCTTTTTTACATTCTGCAAGTCTTTTAATCCATCTAAACTTCCTCAATCTTACGCTACCGTTGCTTTGGGAACAAAAAAAGCCCTTAGACAAGAACTTTTAAAGTTTGATTATTCCGCTTTCAAATTTATAAATTCAAACTTAAAATCTAGATTTTTAGACTTTTTTGCGGCGCCTATTTCATATTTTGACACCAAAAACTTTAACTTGAGTTTTTTTATAATACTTACAATATGCATATTTATCCTCTGGAAAAATAAAAAAGAGCATTTTTGGACAAAGCTTGCTCTTATGGCAAGCGTAATGGTAATAGGAGCTATAATAGTGCATTTTCTAAAACATTATTTTGAAAGACCTCGTCCGTTACAGGCATTTGACGGCAATGTAAATGTTATATATGAAAAACTCTATACCGACTCTTTCCCGTCAGGACATACGGAACTAGCGTTTTCTTTATGCGCTTTTATGTTTATAATGGTTAAAAAATATTGGTATTTATACATACTATTTGTTTTCTTTTCAGGATTTTATAGAATATACGCAGGAAGCCATTTTCCTTCAGACGTTCTTATCGGAGCGTTGATAGGAGTTTTTTCTGCGTATACAGTAGTCGCGCTGTTTAGGAAATACACAAAGATGCAATAGTTCTTTAAGAAGAAAGTAACAAATAATCAATGAAAATATAAATATATCCAAGTTTATCTACTTGAAGAAAAAGGGGAATCAATGGACAAATTCCTAAATAAGAGTTTTTCATTATTAATGGTTATTTTGACTTCTAAACTTCCTAAACCGCGCTTCTCTGGCTTAATTTGCTCTCGGCTTAAACAATTTAATCCTCTCAAACTAACGACTATTTTTCTAGTTAATTGTTTTCTTCTATCTTTTGTCTACGGACAAACCGTAGCCCAAGTGGTCCAAAACGCAATATCAACTCGGCAATTCAAAGAAATATTGCAAGAATTTATTTTACCCCATTCTTATGGAAAAATAACCGACTCAAAGTTTACCGGCAACGACACCGTAGTAATAAACGTTCAAGATTTACATTTGCATCCCCATGTGCAAAAAAATATAGGAAATATAATAGAACTCTTTGACAAGAAATACGGCATAAAGAACGTATACTTGGAAGGTTGCTATGGACGCGTTGACACGTCTTGGCTTACGGGAATATAAAGATAAATCAACTAAAGAAAAGGCAATAAACTCTCTACTTTCCACAGAAATGCTTGCTGGAGCAGAATACTACTCGGCAATATAAACCACCGTCCGAAGTTAATAAAAGGACTAGAAAATAAAGTCCTTATCTTCAAAATTTGCAACGATTTGGCAATATACTATCTTCGCAAAATGAAATATCAACTATACTTGCAAGCATTGATAAAGACATTGATTATTTAAAGAAGATATATTTCAACAGAAGACAAATTAAAGTCGAAAATCTGGTAAAAGATTATTCTGAAGGCAAAATTACTCCAAACAAATACTATGCGTTTATGTCAAACTATGCCGAAAAATACGGCATAGACATACTTCCTACTAATCAATAAACAAACCGGCGACATAGAAGTAGATAACAAAAATTACAAAAACATCGCTCTTTATATGGAGCTTCTAAAAGAGAGCGACGAAATAAACTATTCCGAATCTGCAAAACAACTCCAAGCTCTTATCCTAAAACTTAAATAACTTTTCCCATATCAAGCGTATAAAATGATAATAGGCGAATCTTCAAACTTACAAGACATAGATAAGCTTTACGCTTTCATTATAAAATTTTCAAAAGAATTAAACATAGTCCTTAGCGTAAACTTTTCCGAACTGAACAAACTGTTTAAACAAATAGAACTCAGCAGGAATATTAATGCTTAATGAAGAGGAAATGCTTGAGAATGAGCTATATATCGCCTTCGCAACGGAGCAAGGGTCAAGAGATGTGGCGTTTTTGTCATGGTTTGGCGACGAATTTAAAAATTATTTTTCAACCAAAATTACAGCCGACAATCATGAATGGTATAAACAACATATAAACGAATGGAAAAGATTGTACATTAAATATATAGATAATAAAAAATTGGAAATGCTTAAAGTTCATGAAAAAAACCTTGACGCATTTTACGACACTAACGTTGATAGAAATCAATATTTTATAGACAACCTTGACTTTTTAAAGGATGTAAAAAAGCTGGATCTTATATTTGATGAAAAAACGTCTGACTCTGAAAAAGTAATAAAATCTTTAAAAGAAGCAAAGAACGTATCTGTGGTTGTTACTGGATGATTCCATTCGCAAACATTATCTGAAATGCTGGCAAAACAAGGCGTTTCTTACATAATAATAACGCTTACGGCGAGCGAAGGGATAGACGCGGCAGAAAAAGCGTATCACTCTTTGGCAAAAAAACAAAGCAAGATGTTGTTTCAAACTTTAGCTACGCGACCTCTTTCGCAAGCCGTTACTTTGGAACAGAAACTAGCAGGACTTACCGGCGTGCTTATACAAAGCGCTTGAACGAACGGCTGACGAGGAACAAGCAGAACTGATTGAGCTTGATGAGAAAGTAGAAACACTTGCAAGATTGGTTAGAGAATTGCCGTTTGAAGTACAGTATCGCTATATGATAACCGTACTTGGCAGCGACAACCTTCTTGTTTCTAAATTTATAAATCTTATATCAACGCGATTATGGGAAAGGAATTTATCTACCGATAAAGAAACTTCTAATAGAATTAGAGATATTCTCAGGCAACGGGCTAAACCGCAAGAGCCAAGTTCAACATTGCCAGCAAGAATTATTTCAGCGCTGATTGGAATATTATCTTGGATGTTGCTAACTAACATGGATTCCGCCCGAAGGTTTAGAATTGGAAGAAAATTTGGAGAATGCAAGAATAGATGAATACGGGAGATTAATAGAACCTGCGATATACGGGAAACAAAGGCTAAATGGCAATCGGCAGGATACGATAGAAAGAATTGTAAGAATAACAAATCAAAATGGCAAATACGTATATTTAAGAAACTTTCCAATAGGCAGGCAATTACCAAAAAAGACCAAAGCGGTAGAAGTATTTTACAATTTTATCCCTGATACTTGCGAAATACGTTTTGATATAGGCGCAATAAATAATGAAGAAGAGTATTTGCGATCTGTTGCCGCTACTAGTCCGCTAGTTACAGGTATTCGTAGCGAAGTAGGCATTGGATATCATATTGAAAGATTTAGTTTGACTTATCGCCTGAAAGAAATATTCAATACGAACGCCTCAAGCGTTCTTTTAACCGCGGCGCTTATATAATAAATTCTGAAAAAAATTCTTCAAAGCCCCCCCCTACGCTAAAAGAATTCATTGAACAAGCCAAGACAACCTTTAAACAAGCGTTGGAAAACCTTAGGAAGCAAACAAATGGATGAAGAAAAAGACATTGACAAGGATTGTCCACGCTAACAAAACAGGCAGAAGAGCAAAAGCGCCTGTTTCAGCTATAAAGAGTATCATGGGCGCCGCGTAAAAACCATAACTCTAAAAAACGGTATAAGGATGCTTTTTTATAAAATTCGCTCTATCCGCTTACCGGAATAACATAAGGTCTGTTGGAAATTGGATTTGTTTTTACTACAACGGCGGTGTTGTATACTCTTTCTATGTCTTTGTAGTTTAAGACTTCTTCAGGAGTTCCGCATCGGCATATGGAACCATTTTCCAAAAGCAATAGTTTATTGCAAAATTCTGCCGCCGCATTTAAGTCGTGAATTGTAAGTATTATAGTTTTATTATGTTTTTCGTTTAAATCCCTAAGCAGTTTTAAAATGTTGTTCTGGCTGCCTATATCTAAATGCGAGGTAGGCTCGTCAAAAATTATTATATCTGTTTCCTGAGCCAAAACTTGAGCTATTAAAACTTTTTGTTTTTCTCCTCCTGATAATTCCGTTATTTTCCTCTCTGACAAATTAGTTATGTTCAAAAACTCCATAACTCTCTCTATAGCTTTATAATCGCTTTTTGACGGGAATTTGAACATATTCATGTAAGGAAATCTGGCAAACATAATAAACTCAAACACGCTAAACGGCATACTCATGTCCGAATATTGAGGCAAAAATGATAATCTTTTTGCAAGTTCTTTTGACTTAAAAGATTCCAAATCTTTATTGTCTATAAGCGCGTTCCCTTTATAAGATTTCAATAGATTGCTAAAAATCTTCAATAAAGTGCTTTTCCCAGCTCCATTTTTGCCTATTATCCCAAAAAAATCTTTTCGTTCCACGTCAAAAGAAACATTTTTTAAAACTTCACGCCCAAAATAGCCTGCGTAAATATTTTTAATTTGTATCATACGCTGCTCTTTTTAGCTTTTACTAATAAAAAAATAAAAAAAGCTCCGCCAAGAACGCTTGTAATAATTCCCGCAGGTATTACAGCAGGCGCAAATATAATTTTACTTAAGGTATCGCAAAGCAGCAAAAAGAGCGCTCCGCTTATAACTGATGCAGGTATTAAAAGCATCGATCTTGTCCCGACAAATATCCTCATACTATGAGGAATCATTAATCCCACAAAACCTATTATGCCGCAAACTGACACAACAGCGGCAATAATTAAAGATGTTATAAAAAATACAATTTTTATGTTCTTTTCAACATTGTTTCCTATAGTCTCGGCTTTTTCACGCTCTAAAGATATGCCGTCAATAATATTGCCCGATAAAAATAATATAGTCAGCCCAACCGCTGCAACAATTATCACAAACGGCGCGAGTCTTTCGTCAAATATTGAAAAATTACCCATAAGCCACATAAATGATTGTTGAACGCCTGTAGATTGAGATAAGGAAAACATAAGCATTACAATAGAAGAAAACGCATAGCTTACGACAACGCCAGATAAAATCATGATATTTGAATCAAATTTCCCTTTAAAACCAAATACATACACTGTAAAAACCGAAAACGCAGCTCCAGCAAAAGCAAACAAAGGCGTAAAAAAACTTACAATCGCCGACAACCCTGAAATAAAAGCTATGGAAGCCCCTAAAATCGCCCCTCCTGAAATACCTAGAGTAAAAGGATCCGCCAAAGGATTCTTAAGTATTGCCTGAAAAACGCAACCGCTTCCGCCAAGAACCGCTCCCGTAACGCAAACCATTATTATTCTTTTGAAACGTATAAGTTTAATAATTGTTATTATGTTTTCATCTCCAACGTTAAAAAGCGCATTTAACGCGGCAAAAAAAGATATCCCATTCAAGCCGTATGTTAGAGAAAACAAGAACGCCAAAAACAATAGCGTCAGCATTGAGGCGTAAATAAACAACAGTCTTCTATTTACCATCAAAAACATCTCCATGCGCAATTTTCACTAGCAACGATAAGTTTTCAGCAAACGTTAAAGGCGTAGGAGCAAACATATCTTCTGAGTCAATTATAAAAATCCTATTATTTTTAACAGCGTTTAACATTTTGTATTTACGCCAAAAAGATAATTCTTCTTTAGCGATGTTTCCTAAATTAACCAATACCATAATATCCGGGTTGCGATTCATAACATCTTCTGTAACAACTTGAAAATAATTTTTATTTATGTCGCTGTACGCATTTACCGTATTGCTGTAAAAATTATAGTCATTGGCAAAACTTTTGCCGCCTGCCGTATATAAAGGACTATTGCCTATTTCCCAAAATACTCTTAAAGATCCGCCTTTGCTTAACTTAGCGCGCAGCCCATCAACATAAACCTTAGCCTTACTTATTATATTGGCGGCTTCCTTTACTTTGTTAATCTTTTCAGCTAAATCATAATAGTTGGAGCATATATCTTTAAAACTTCCAGACTTTTCCATTACGTACACTTCAAATCCCAACCGCTGCAATTTATCAACGGCAGCTCTAATGTTTCCGTCTTTAGAAGCTATAATCAAGTCTGGTTTTATGTAAGCTATTTTCTCTATATTAGGCTCTAAAAGCGTCCCTATAATCTCTTTTTTTATAGACTCTTTAGGACAAAAAACGGTTATCCCTTTAACACAGGATTCTGCTCCTAATTCGTAAAGACTTCTTGTAACAGAAGGCGCGAGCGAAACTATGCGCGAATATTCTTTAGCGTATATAAAAAAGACAGATATCAACAAAATTATTAAAACAAAAATACTTTTTCTTATTATCATTTTTGGCTATTCAAATCCGTACAAATACGCAAAACGCTATTATTGCAAAGGAAATCAAAACACTAAAAAAACAATCCTTCCTGCAGATTGAGCTGCGGCAAGCGTTTCATAAGGCTCTTTTAAGGTTTTTCCTTCCTTCAAAACTATAAAGAGATTGGTAAAATCAAAGTCCCCCTAAAAGCAAGCCTATCGGCGGCATTTATTATATCTTTTACCAACAATCAACTATTTTTCCGAAAGCCGCTCCTATGATAATACCGACGGTCATGTCAATAGCGTTGCCTTTAACGGCAAAATTTTCAAACTCTTTTAAGAAGGATTCTATCATAGCTTTTATCTTAACTTTCATTTTGACTTATCCCGTTGATTTTTATGTTTTTTTGACGGGCCGAATTTAAATTGATGTTGAAGTATTATTGATTTCTCCGGTTCTCTAGAACCTCCTTCATCGTTAAACTCGTAACTTCCTTTCAAAAACAAAGTCGGCGCTAATCTATAACGCAATTCCACGCTATGTCGCAAGTCAAGTTTTTTATTAAATTCATCAAAAGTTAAGTTGTATCCTAACAAAATGTTTTTACTTATGTTCTTCTCCATCGTATACCTTGTCCCAGACAACAAATTAGCAAGACCCGGGGTTTCGTCTTCAGAAACAGTATCGTTTGTGTTGATATAAGAAATCCTAAAATTATCCGCAACGCCAACTTTACGCAACAGCGACCTTGTCAGAGGAGTTGAAAACTCCTGATCAAAAATCCTCAATATCTTTTGCTTGACTATAAAATAAGGCGACAATTCAAATGCAGAAGAGTTTGTTTCTTTATCTTGGTCCGTACCCACAGCTTTAGCCAAGGCTTTTTGAGGATCCATATTTGGATAGTCTTTTGAGCTAAAGCTTATTGCATCGCTCGTTGAAAGTTCAGATAATTTACACCTTTTGACAAATAATTTTATAGTCTCTGGTTCGCCGCCTGTTTTTGAAGGGACCACAGTTTCCCCTTCCGCAGTTACATAAATTTGATTGTCGTCAATTATTTCTATTTTGGAACTCACTATATCAAAACCTATTCCAAAACAATCCAATCTGCCGCTTGTTAGTTCAATAATTCCTTCAGATTTTAAATTATTGAGGCTGCCATTTATATGCAAAGTTCCGTTTATCAACGCAGAAACAATTGATTTTTCAAATTTTGTATTGGTGCCGGTACGCAAATTCAAGTCAAACTCAGTACTTGCTGGAAGCAAAAAATTGGTTCTTTCGTTATTTTTCCCCCCGGGGAAAGCAAACCTTGTTTTTTCCAAAACAATATGGCCAGAAATCAAAGGTTTTTCCGAAGTTCCGGAAATTTTAATATCAAACAAAGGTTCGCCCGACGAATAATCTTTCAATACGGATTTTGAACCCATAAATTTTGAAACAGGCAACTGGGGTACGGATATAGGAATTCCTCGTTTTCCCTCGGTAACAGCTCTAATGTCAAAATTATCTATAATAAAATTCTTAAGCTTTATTCGCCCAGCAATATTTACTTTGCCTGCTCCTGAATTAAAAGCGAACTTATTAATTTTAATTAAATTGTCAGTAAGAGATATTTCAACAGATGCATTTTTTATCTTATCAAAGTAATCATTAGCCTTGAACATTCCGTTGTAAACTGAAAGCGCGCCATTGCTTTTTAAATTTTTATAACTTCCGCCTATATGACCTTTCAATAATAATCTACCATTTAAAGGGTTTAAGAACCCGCCTGAAAGATAATTTAAGATGCTAAGTTTATTATCTTCTACTTTATAGGCAATATCTACAAACTTTTTATCGGGTTTTTCGCCAAAATAAATAGGGAAACTGCCTCTTACATCAATATTTATACCGTTTCTTTTTGCAACAGACGCCTCTTTTATGTAAGCGCGGCCGTCATAAAAATCCATATAAACGCTCAATTTATCAAACGGAACATTCATCAAATTCCCATTTGTTGAAATAACCGACATACTACCTTCAAGACCGCTCAGTTCGCCTTTAAGTTTAATATAGATATCGGCGACGCCTTCTAATTCTCCAGGTATATCAAGAAGATTTGCCATAAATATCCAATCAATGTTAAAACCCGCCGCTTCAAGATTTATGCGATCTTTTGAAAAATCTCCAGACATATCAAAATATGACGACTTGCTTACAATATTTAATTTCCTCACTGACAAAGTATTACCAAAAATAATTTCGCCGGATAAGTCAAAATCATTATTTTCGTCAGTCGGTTTTTGAAAAAGTTTCAATCTGCCGTCTTTAAAGGAATAATTAAAAAGATAATACTTTAATTTATATTTATTGAGCCACAAATTATTTAAATCAACAATACCATTAAATATAGAAATCCCGTTCTCTTCTGCTATATCGCCAGACAGTTTAACGTTTCCAAATAAATCCGCAGGTCCTGCGTGAATATTTAGCAAAAACAAATCCAAAAAATATTTATTGTTATTTAAATCGCAAAAACCTTTATCAACCCTTATTTCGCTATTGGATATCTTCGCAGAAGCGGACTTTATCGTAACGTTTTTATTGACAATTTCAATTTCAGTTTTAAGATCTTTTAATTTTAAAGAACTTACATAAGCATCTTTAGTCTTGAGAAGTATCTTAAGTTCTGGTTTTTTATCAGAAAAGCGAATTTCTCCTTCCCCGAAAAGTTCGCCCTTAAAAGGCAACGTAAATCCTGCGAATACGTTTATAATGTTCTCGTTTAAATTATTTACGCTTATTTGCAGACGTCCTACCTTTGAATATTCTCCCTTGAGAGAGACTTTAGCCTTACCGGAGACAATATCCGCTTTGCTTATGTTCGCGATTCCGTCTTTATAAGAAATTGCGGACGACAAAGAAAAGAGTTGAGATAAATACGCGCCGTTTTTTAACAAACAAGAAACTTCAATATAAGGATTATTTAATTTGCCTGAAAATTTTACAGAAGCGTCTAAAAGACCGACGACTCCAGGATAAACTCCTTCTATATTCATATTTTTAAAATCAATAATGCCAGTTATCTTGTTTCTTTCTAAATTTGCCGATAGCGTCGCATTCAATCCATTATTAGACTTTAAATTCGACAACTCAAGTTTTCTTGTTGAAATATTTACATCAGCTTCCATGCTTCCCAAAGAAATGCCGCCTACCTTTGCTCCAATACTCTTTAGTACGCCTTTTACCAATTTTCCATCGCTTAAATAACCATGAAACTCGCTATGACCGTCCACTTTAACGCCTCGTACAGTAATATCTTTTAAGTCAATATACAGAGAAGACTCAGGATTTTCATTTGTAAAACCCGCCAGTCCTTTTATATCGGCTATAGCGGTATTTGAAGCATTTTTGATAACAAAACGTTCAATCTCTAGTTTATTTAAATCCGCTTCTCCTTTTACTTCAAATTCCTTAAAATCATTCCCGTAAAACGCTCCGTCAAAAGCTCTAAGATCAAGTTTTATACCAACGTCTTTTTCATATTTTATATTGCCTCCCGCTGTTCCTGAAATGTCTATTCCTGAATGCCCTATAATGCGTAAAACGTTTAAAATATTAATTTTTTTAAATTTAAAATCCGTAGATATTACATTGCCGCATGAAACGACGTGCTTTAACAAAACCGAATCATCAGATTTATAAAAATCAAAAGTATATTTATCTTTATCGCGTATTACAGTTCCTTTGGCGTCAACCTTTCTCATATCGGATATAAAAGAGAAATCTATCTTGCCTGAAACTTCATTTATATTGCCAGAAATATTTACTCTTCCATCAACGTTTTCTAACACGATAGGAATTACGGGCGTATCGGTTACATTAATATTTTTAGCGTCAACAGTAATTGTTCCCGTCTTGATATTTCCTTTTACATATCCTACTTTTTTATCTCTTATAATTAAATCGCCTTCATAATCTCCTCCTTGTAAATAAACAGCTTCCAACCGTCTTCTCAAACCGTAGTCGCAAACAATTTTATATGCGCCGTTATTATTTTTACCGCTTAATAATTCAAAACTTCCTATACTAAAATTAAAAGCGTTTAATTTTGAAACCTTGAGATTTAATTCTTTTAAGGCTTTTCGTTTTTTAAAATTCATGTTAAGTTTGCCAGATACAGATTTACTTGTTTGAGAAATATCAATAAATGCCGATGCATTTATTGCATCGCTAAGCAAACCGTTTACTTCAAATTTTCCGAAACTACCAGCGACTTTAATATCAATGCCTTTTTCATTTTTTAATAAAGACCCCGACGCTCCGCCAAAATCAAAACCTCCGTAATTTAACTTTACAATAGCTATATTCCAATCGGAATTAAAGGATAATAAATCAACAACCCCTTCGGAAGTTATAAGCATATTAATCTTATTTTTAGACGTAAGAAGAACTGTTCCGTCAAAAAGATAGCCTTCTTTTTGTTTCAATAACGCTTCAAGTTTAATAGAGCTGCCGGCTGCGTGTAAAACTGAATCTAACTTTATCGTATTTGTATCAACATAGACGTGAGCGTCGGTTATGTTGAAAAATTCTGTTTCTCGTTTAATTAGAACTTCATTGACGTAAACGTCAACATCCATTTCTGGAAGTTTTAAAATAGCTTTCTTTTCTACTGATTTTAGATTAGAAATAGTTTGGTTTTCTTTTAGATCAATTTCAAGGTTAGAGACTTCAATTTGCCTTATAGTTCCTATAGGCGAGAATATATTAAAAAGAAGTTTAAACAGATTTAATTTAAACGTAATCTTTCGGACTTTTATGAAACCGTCCACATCAATGTTTTTAAAAGCTAATCTAAACGGAGATAAGGAAAAATTACCGATAGATATGTCGTGTCCGGTTTTGTCGCTTACATATTTTTGCAAGTAAGGAACTAAAAGACGTCCTCTTGCGCAGCATATGGCAATCGGCAAAACTAAGACAATAAAAAATATTATAATCTTTCGCATACACGCCTTAGAACTTATAAAGTTTTTTCGACAGAGAAATAATTTAATATTAATTAAACAAATCTCTGCCGACTATAAATAAAACTATTTAATTGGCGTACCTGACGAACGAACTAACGCTTTAAACTCTTTTATAAGCTTAGCTGTTATTTTGCCGGGCGTTCCGTCGGCGACAACTCTTGAATCAACGGCAACAACCGGAATTATTTCGGCAGCAGTTCCCGTTAAAAAACATTCATCGGCAGTGTAAACCTCGTACAAGCTTAAGCGTCCTTCTTTCACAGGAAATTTTGATTTGTTTTTTGCAAGCTCTATGACTGCGTGTCTAGTTATGCCTATCAACGCGCCTTCAGAACCGGCAGGAGTATACAAAACGCCATTTTTTACTATAAATATATTGTCGCCAGTACATTCCGCGACATATCCTTCGGCATTTAACATAATAGCCTCGGCGACGCCGCTGTTTATAGCCTGCATTTTCGCAAGAATATTATTCAAATAGTTAAGCGATTTGACATTTGGGCTTAAAGAATCTTGCCTTATTCTTCTGGTAGAAACCGTTACAACTTCCATACCTTTTTCATAGAATTCTTCGGGGTACACTTTAATCTGATCCGCTATTATTATCACAGAAGGCGGGT
Organism: Candidatus Endomicrobiellum porotermitis; assembly: GCA_031289055.1. Taxonomy (GTDB): domain Bacteria; phylum Elusimicrobiota; class Endomicrobiia; order Endomicrobiales; family Endomicrobiaceae; genus Endomicrobiellum; species Endomicrobiellum porotermitis. The sequence goes on along the minus strand of JAITQE010000002.1, from coordinate 62,135 downwards.
TTGTGCAATTCCTTGGATCAAGACCTAAATCGCCACAACCCCTTGTAACGATAAGCCTTATATATGCGTCGTTAAGTTTATTTGTTAAAATGGTTTTTATTAAAGCCTTTTCCATTTCTTTTTTATGCATCGGAATTTCTAAATTGACGGCTTTAGCCGAAGCCCAAAGTCTTTCCAAATGCTCTTTCAATCTAAAAATTCTGCCGTTATAAGCTCTTATGCCTTCAAAAATACCATCGCCGTAAAGAAAGCCATGGTCAAAGACGGAAACTTTCGCATCTTCTTTTTCAACGAATTTTCCGTCAAGAAAAATTTTCATCTGTCCGTTCTCCTTATATGCAAAATACGAATTATGCTTGCAATACGCGGCCATCAGCAATCCTAATTATTTTATCCGTTTTTTCGGCAAGACTTTCATCGTGGGTTACAAGAACCAGAGTAGCGCCTATATCAGCCGCAAAGGCAAACAACAAGCTTTCTATTTCAAGTCCTGTGCGCCTGTCCAAATTACCGGTAGGCTCGTCCGCAAAAATTACGCCGGGTTTATTTATTAAAGCTCTTACAACAGCCGCTCTTTGCTGTTCTCCGCCGGAAAGCTCTGAAGGATAATGATCTTTCCTGTGAAAAAGTCCGGCTTTTTTTAAAAGCTCTCGGGCTTGTTCCAATTTTAAATCTTTATCTTTCCAAACTGGAATAAGAATATTCTCAAAAACTGTAAAATCAGGCATAAGATAGTGGAATTGAAAAACAAATCCTACGCTCTCTTTTCTTGTATTGCGCAAATATTTGTCGTTTTTGGCAAAACAATCAATTCCGTCTATGTACACTTTACCTGACGACGGTCTGTCCATCAATCCCAAAATATGTATAAGCGTGCTTTTACCAGCGCCAGAGGGACCAGTTAAAGCTACTTTTTGGCCAGCCGTTATGTCCAAATTTATGTTTTTTAACACATTCACGCCGGAAGAGTCTTTTTTATAGTAATTCTTATTCAAGCCTTCGGCTTTTATGTTCATAGTTCATTCCGATTAAACGTCTTTAACCGTATCTTATGGCTTCAAGCGGATTCAATTTTGAAACCTGATACGCCGGGTACAATCCAGCCAACGCAGAAATAAAAAAAGCGCTTACAGCCACAAACAATATGTCTAAAGGAGCTATAAAAACAGGAAGTTTATCAACGTAATAAACGCCTTTAGGAAGTTTAAATATATCAAGATATTTTAATCCCAAACTTACTGAAAGTCCAAAAATTATCCCAAATACTGTTCCTACCGAGCCAACAATAAGCCCTTCGTAAAAAAATATCTTTGAAACAGAATAATTTGAAAACCCCATGGCGGACATTATTCCTATTTCCTTTGACTTCTGAACGCTTAAAAGTAAAAGATTTGAAATAATGTTAAACGCGGCAACAATTATTATAAGCCCTAAAATAAGAAACATCATTATTTTTTCAAGCTTCAAAGCCGAAAAAAGATTTCTATTCATATCAAGCCATGCTTTTGCTTTGTAAGGGTAAGATAAGTCTTTTTGAAGCTCGGCGGCAGTCGCGGACGCTTTTTCAAAATTAGTCGTATGTATATCAAGACCCGTAATAGAATCAGGCATTAAAAATAAACTTTGCCCTTCTTTTAAATCTATAAAACCCAAAGAGGAATCAAAATCATACATTCCCGACTGTATTATTGCTGAAACATTAAATTTATACATTTTGGGAATACTTCCAAAGCTAGTCGGAAACATCAAAACAACTTCGTCGCCGGCATCTGCAGAGACGCTTTTAGCCAACTCGCAACCCAATATTATCGATCTCCCGCCAATAATTTCGCCGTTAAACTTAACGTCTGAAACAACAATCTGTTTTGAAATATTTAAAATTTTATTTTCTTTGGCATAATCTATGGCTTTTATTATTATGCCCGATGTAGAGGCGGAGTCAACGCCTTTTACAACGCCTTGCTTGTATATAAATGGAGAAACGCTTGCGACATTTTTATTACTTTTTATTTTATCTTCCACAGAAACGTAATCGCTAAAAAATTCTCCGTCGGCTCTTGTTACAAGAATGTGCGGCTGTATTCCTAAGATTTTATTTCTTATATCGCTTTGAAAACCGCTCATAACCGCAAGGGTTATAACAAGAGCGGCAACGCCCAAAGTTGTGCCGCCTACGACAATAAGAGTGGTGAGCAAAGAGAAAAAAGCTTTTCTCCTCGCCATTAGGTATCTTACAGCTATAAAAAACTCAACAGACATTGCATTCACGCAATTTACTCAGAGGGTCTCATAGCCGGAAAAGTTATCGCTTCCCTTATGGATTCCACGCCTGTCAACACCATAACAAGCCTGTCTACGCCTATGCCTAAACCGCCTGTTGGAGGCAGCCCCTGTTCAAGCGCAAAAATAAAATCTTCGTCATAAGGCATAACTTCATCGTCGCCTTTCTTCTTGGCTTCCATCTGTTGGGCAAATCTAATTTTCTGCAATTCAGGATCGTTAAGCTCAGAATATGCGTTTCCTATCTCCATTCCATTTATGTAAAGCTCAAAACGTTCGGCTATTTCTGGTTGATCAAATTTGACCTTTGAAAGCGGCGAATACGCAGCAGGATAGTCCATAACAAAAATAGGATTCTTTAAATTAGGTATAACTCTTTCGTCAAAAACTTGATCTAAAATCTTTTTGTCTGTAGCGTCCTTAGGCAAATCAAGATTCAAATGTTTAACCTGATTAAACATTTTTCCGCTTTCAACATATGGAAGCAAATCAAGTCCGGTATATTCTTTTATCAAATCAAACATCTTTGCTCTTTTAAATTCTAGCTTTAGTTCAGGGTTTACTTTTTTAGCGGCGGATTTAATTAACGTCTCGGTCAAGTCCATCATATCATTGTAATCGGCATACGCCTGATAAAGCTCCATCATCGTAAATTCAGGATTGTGCTCTTTATCAACGCCTTCGTTTCTAAAGTTTCTGCCTATTTCAAAAACTCTGTCCATACCGCCGACAACTAAACGCTTCAAGAAGAGTTCCGGCGCAATCCTCAAAAACAAATCTATATTCAAAGCATTGTGTCGGGTTATAAAAGGTCTTGCGTTAGCTCCGCCTGCCAAAGACTGCAAAATTGGAGTCTCCACTTCTATAAAACCTAATTCTTCAAGTTTATGCCTTATAGCAGAAATAATCACGCTTCTCTTCACAAAAACGTCTTTAACTTCGCCGTTGGCTATTAAATCCAAATATCTTTGCCTGTATCTTGTCTCCGTATCTTTAAGACCGTGCCACTTCGCTGGAAGAGGTCTAAACGCCTTAGCGAGCATCATCCATGTCTCTACCATTATGCTGAGTTCATTTGTTTTTGTTCTAAAAGGAATGCCTTCAACGGCAATAAAATCAGATGTGTCAACCATATTTTTGAAAAATTTATATTCTTCCGCCCCAACTTTATCTGCTCTTACGTATATCTGAATTTTAGAATATCCGTCTCTTATGTCAAGAAAAGCCGCTTTACCCATGTTTCTGTAAGTCATTACTCTTCCTGCGGCTTTAACCTTTACGTCTGAGATTTGTTCTTTTTCAAGAGATGCAAACGCTTTTTGTATCTCAGCGTTATTTTTATCCAAAAAATACTTTGCGGGATAAGGATTTATTCCAGCCGCTGTAAAGTCTTTTGCTTTTTGTTTTCTCTGTTGAATTATTTGTTCAATAGGCGTTGCATTCTGATATCGTTCTTTTTTTTCCATTTGCCGCACTTTCCTCTGATTGTATATTTGTTTTAAATTTCAAGGTTTTTTGCCTCAAAAATTATATCATTTTTTAATAACACAGTCAAAAAGAAAGATTTTCAATTTTTTATTTAAAAATCAATCAATTTCTTTACAATTACAGAATCTATGTTCTCTGTGATGTTTGAAGGTATTTCAAGAATTGAAACTGCATTCTTTATAGGCAGGGCTATCTTGAAAGGTTTTAATTGTTTTATAACCTTTACAACTTTGTTGCATTTATCCAAATAAATAATATCTAAGTCAAAACGCATAAAAAAAGTATGTATTGATTTACAATTTTTGAATAGCAATGCATACTCAGCGTCTTTCTTAAACATAAATCCGACAAATCTTTGACAAAAACTTTCTGCATTAACTACCCTTATATTCAACTTTACTCTTTCCATCAGTCGCTCCGTCATAAATCGCGCGTTTAGACAACGCCGCAAAAATGTTAAGCAATAGTTTTTGAACGCGGACCGCGCTTACTCAAAAGGCGAGATCTTTCTAACAAAAAAAATATTGTATAATTTTATTCATGAAGAAGAATATAATATTCTTGGCTTTCTTTACTCTTCTATTCATATGCGGAATTTTCTATCCGATAGTAAATTTGCTTTCAAAAGACAAAGCAAAAGATTTGCAAAACCTTATATTGGAAAAAGCTCAAACCGCGCTTACGACGACAATTCCGCATTTAAACAAGGCAATTCAAAACTCCGACGATATAAGTCTTCTTTCAAATATTGAGCGCTTAGCGAATGCTTCCAACGTAACATCTTGTTTTATACTAGATAAAAATAGCAGAGTGATTATACACAATAACACAAATGAATGGAATACTGAAAAACATGCCCAAATTTACAACGAAGCCGTAACGCAGAAAAAAGAAATTATTCAGAAAATGCCTGAAGACAATTTTTTCCTTTTGTCAGAGCCAATATCAAACAATTATACTTTGCTGTGTATAGTTTCTGTTCAAAAAAGCGAAGAAATTGCCAAATATTGGCAAATAAAGTATTACTCTATAGCTTCAGCCGTAACGATGCTTATTATTATCATTCTTTGCTTTCTTTCAAAACTTCTTATACTTTCCCCTTTTAACAGAATAAAAAATAGCCTGGAAAACAAGTCGGAAAATGCAAAAGACGAAAAATACAATGAAATAACGGATATTTTTACGACAGAAAGAGATAAAATCTCAAAGAAAATAGAAAAACTTGAAGAAGACAACGAAAGCCTGATTAAAATTATTGAATATTCGCACGCGACGTCAATTGATGATAGTTTAGCTTTTATAATATTAAACTCGTCAACTGAGGTTGTGTATTCCCACGATTCTACAGGAAAAGTAATTAAAAACAATCTTGCGAAAAACAAACGGCATATACTTGAAGCTGTAAAAGATCCAAATATAGTTAAGATTGTGATAAAAGCAAACGAAACGCCCGGAACCAAAGTCACAGGATCATCGGGAAGTTATAAAATTTCCGCAGTTTCTATAAACAAAGACAGTAAGATTGTCGGAACTGTAATTAAAATAACAGAGAATTAATTTTTTGCACTTTCAACAATATCCGACATTCTGCCAAAGCTCATCTATCAAAATTGTAATCGTTTAAAAAAAGGAAGCTAGGCTAGAATCCATTTTTAATAAAGCTTATAGCAATTGGTCCAAATATAACTATAAAAATTGTTGGGAAGATTAACAACGCTAATGGAATAAGCATCTTTACAGGAGCTTCGTGAGCTTTCTTTTGCGCATAAGCAAATCTTTCGTTTCGCGACGCGCAAGATATCCTTTTTAAAGCGTCAGACATTTCTGTGCCTGATTCTAAAGCCATATTTATAGCGCTTACAAAAGAATATACTTGCTCAACGCCTGCGTTTTCAGCCATTTCCTTAAAAGCGGCTTTTTTATCATAACCTAAAGAGATTTTTGCCAAAGCATTTTTCAGCTCGTCGATCAAAGAGCCTGACATTATCATAACGACTTTTCCAGCCGCGGCGTAAAAATCAAGCCCTGCGGCAAGCATAACCGAAAACAAATCCGCCATTTCAGGCAATTGTTTAAGTATAGATTCTTTTCTCTTTTTCAATTCTTCTTTAATCTTTAAAACAGGCAAGTAAAAGCACAATAATCCAACAGAAAGAACAACTATTATATGCAAACTTACAAAAAGCGCGGTAAATAGCATTCCTGCAAACATAGCAAATATTTGTATTGCAAAAAATTTATATGGAGTTATATTTTCATATTTTTTGCCGAGCAATTTTAAAATTGCATAGTCTTTTTCAATAAAAGAAACAAACTTCTTATATTTAATTTTTTCTGCTAAACAAGCTAATTTTTCAAGCGCAATAAAGAAGTAAGCTATTGCAAAACTTCTTGATTTCTTTTTTTCTACGGCATTTTTAACCTTACTCGCAAGGTCTGCTCTCTTTACATTTGAAACTATGTAATAAACCGCAAAAAATATGGAGAAAAACCAAAAAAAACATAATAACGTTATCATCAGAAATCAATCTCCGTCATCTTCCTTATTACAAACGAACCTGTAATAACCATAACAACAACTATGAGAAGTAAAATATTGCCAGTCAAAGTAACAAACAAACATTCCATCATTTCAGGTTCAATTATATACATCATAAATATAACTACAAAAGGGATAACGCTTACTAAATTTCCGGACATTCTTCCTTGAGCTGTTAAAGCTATTATTTTTGAATGGACGCTAATTCTTTGAAACGTAGAATCGGATATTGTGTCAAAAATATCGCTTAAACTTGCCCCTGAGTCTTTTGATATTCTGATAACATCTATCATAAGTTTAAATTCTTTACTTATCGCGGTTTTAGAAGCTTCTTCTAAAACTTTGTCAAAACTCGCTACAAAAGCCAACTTTTCCGATATCTTTTCAAATTCGCTTTTTATAGGATATTTTAGTTCGTTCTTAGCCGTAACAATGGAATTCTGTAAAGATTGCCCCGCTCTAACAGCATTTTTTATAACGTTTAAAGCTTCCATAACCTGTTTGTCTATCAAAGCAGCTTTTTTTCGCATTTTTTTATCTTGAGCGTACCAATCAAAATAACAATATAAAACGCTCAAAATCAACGCAAAGACAATATTATGGAAAAATATTGCAGAAATGAAAAAAATAATAAAAGAAACAAAAAGTCTTTTCTTATTTTGCGAAAGTTTCTTTAAATCAAAAGACCTTTTCCTATTTATTTTAAATTTCAATTTGTTTATAAGAAAACACATAAAGCAAAATACGAACAATGAGAAAGAAAAAAGAAAAAGTATTTTCATCATTTAAATATTCCAGTATTTACATTTATACCTTTTTGAAACGCGTTTCGTATAAAATCCGGGATATAGCCAGTAAAATTGAATTCTCCTTTTTGAACGCCGTCGTTAAAACTTTTTAAATCAAATTGAAAAACAGGCTTAATCTCGTACAATCGCTCATCGTTAGTTTTATTTATTGCCGATATTGAAGATATTTTTCTTGAGCCGTCGGTATAACGAGCAAGCTGCACTATAATATTTATTGCAGATGCTATTTGAGAAACGATAGATTTCTCAGGCAAAGCCATACCCGACATCAACGCCATAGTCGTAAGTCTTGAAATAGCATCATAAGGAGAATTGGCGTGTAATGTTGTAAGACTGCCTTCATGCCCTGTTGACATAGCTTGAATCATGTCAAGTGCTTCGCCGGAACGACATTCTCCAACAATTATCCTGTCAGGGCGCATTCTTAAAGCGTTTACTACCAACCTTCTTATGTTAATCTCGCCTGTTCCTTCCGTTGATTTTGGTCTGCTTTCAAGTCTTACGACATGCTTCTGTTGGAGCTGAAGTTCCGCCGAATCTTCAATAGTAACAAGCCTCTCTTCTTTAGGAATAAACGACGACACGACGTTTAAAAGCGTTGTTTTACCCGTACCAGTGCCCCCTGAAATAATAACATTTCTTTTCAACAAAACGACAGTTTTTAAAAATTCAAGCATAGATTCATTCAGACTGCCCGCAGAAACCAAAGATTCAACTGAAAGTTTATTTTTTAAAAACTTCCTTATTGTAACCGCAGAACCGTCCAGTGATACGGGTTTTATAACGGCATTAACGCGCGAACCGTCTTTAAGTCTCGCGTCAACTATAGGCGAAGATTCGTCAATATGCCTGCCTACTTTAGAAACTATTCTGTCTATAACCGCTTTCAATCGCTCTTCGTCGGGAAACGAAATTCCAGTCATTATTATTTTTCCGTTCCTTTCAATATATATATTTTTATGTCCGTTAACCATTATCTCAGTAACGGAAGAATCTTCTATGAAATCTTCCAATACCCCGAGTCCCGCGACGTCATTGCAAAGCTCTTTATAAAGTCTATCTGAAATATCTATTGGCAAAACAAGATTTCTTTTAGACAAAATTTCACTTATCTTGCTTTTTGCCAATTGTTTTAGTTTGTTGCTGTCGTTTTCATCAACATATTCTTTCATCTCTTCAACAAGCGACTTATGAATATCGTCTCGCAGTTCGCCGTAAGCATTTTCATTTTGATAATATTTACTTGAAGACAATCCATTAATCCTTACTCGTTGCAAATTATCAAAAATGCTCAAGGTCTTGTTTAAAGCTAAAACGTAACGATTTGATTTGTCTTTGTAAGAGAACTGCGGAGATAGAATTTGCTCTTGAATGCGGTGGTTAAATTCCGCCTCAATACTGTATTTTAAAATTTTTGACTCGCGTAAAATATTATAGGAATTAAACCCATATCCAGCGTCAAGCTTTAAAGCCGCAAAATTTGTTTCGTAAACCTCGCAAGAATACTCTTTTAAAATAAAAGTTACGTTTTTTACAGATATTGCGTCGGCGGTATAAGGAAACAAAACACACTTGGATTGTTGAACAATTCTTAAAAGATTTGCGCTTATTTCATCTGGCAAAACAACAAAAATATATTTAAAGCTTTCTTTAAGAGCCGTTATTAAGTATAAAATTCTTTCAATATCAGAGTCTTTTAATTTTGTGTCTCTAAAACCGAGAACAGATCTCAATCCTATAGGCGATAAATATTCTTTTAAGATCTTAGGATTAACTCCCGACAAAACCGGTAAAATATCTTCAATATACTTAATTCCAGTTCCGTATACAGACCAAAAAGAATCCGGATCAGGCATAGAAAAATCAACAACAACGCAAGACTCTTTTTTATTTGACGCTACGCAAGATAATCCGTAAGCCAACAAATCTCTTTGGAATAAACTGCAACTTGACGCTATTGTAAACATCAAAACCTCTTATTTCCGTTTATTCATATTTGCGTATCTGTTTATTATTTCCAAAATTTCTCTTTCATTTGTCGTTTTCAAACTTTTATCGTAATTTGGAGATATTTTTGAAATATCTTTTACTATAGCGGAGAGTTTTAAAGGTTCTATATTAGAGATTTCTAAGTCGCCAACAGGTCTTATTACATATTTTAAACTTCCCTTTTGGCAGGCTATAAGAATTCTCTGAATTTCTTCCACAGACACCGCCACAGTTATGGAATTTAAATTGTTTGAATCGTCGTCTTGCTCTGATTTTTTAGCGCTGCCTATACAATTTCCGCCTACAGCCAAAACTAAAATATTTTGAGCGACAGAAAACACAGCGTCTTGCGTTTCTTTTCCGTTATCAATGTATTCAACTATTGCAAAAATATCTATTCTGCCGCCGGGAGTAAGAATATCCAACGATTCGCAGTCAAACGATACCGACAACGCCTTTTTGCCTTCGGGAATCAAATTGCTTACGCCTGTGTCTTGATTAGTTTTTGAAACTTTAGTGGAAAGTATTTGCTCGTTTTCTTCAATTGTGTTCAAAGATATATAAACTGCAGAACCGTCTTCTGTAAATAATTTCCTTAAATCTTGAAACGCTTTTGGTTGTATATATTCTTTAGGAACCGTTTTTTCAACAAGCATGTCAGACCGTATCAGAACGCCTTGCGGTATTCTTTGGCATGCAACAACAACCTTCACAGGTTCCGCCATAGTTTTGTACTTAATTTCTAAATCAGACAGAAATAAATAAGCTAAGCCGGTGGAAACCGCCGCGCAAACAAGAGCAACTATTATAGACTTTTTCATTACGCTATTCTTTATCTGCCGACTGAACGGTTTTAGCAGCTTTTTCAAACTGTCCTTTTATTTTCTTTCCAAAAGCCTTATATGCGACAAAAACTATCCCCACAACAACAGCCACGATAAGAATATATTCAACCATTCCCTGCCCTTTGTTTTTCTTAATCCAGCCAAAGTCGATCATATCGTCCCCTTAAGTTTATTTTTGTCGCTGTAAAGCGCCAACGCTTCCCGTGCCTGACAAGACTGACGCTCGCGCGGTTATTTTTATGCTATCTGTTCCTATTATTTTCAATATATTTGGAATATTGTACGCATAAGTTATTTCAACGAAAGACTTCTTGCTAAGTCCCGGAGCAAAAGCTTTCAATGCGTCAAACAAATTGGCAGGATTTAAAATCGCAAAACTTGAGGAGTTTGTAATATCAAAATCGTATTTAATAGGTTTGTAATCGTTTGCTTCAATTCTTATGGTAAGTTTTTTGGGATCAATAGTTCTCCCTATTGTATTTGCAGCGCAAAGATAATCTTTCATATCGCCTTCTATGTATTTTACGCTGAAATGAGTGTAGACAAGAAGATCTGCTCCGTAACGAGCAGCCGTAGAAATTTGTTGCCACGTAAGCATTATGCGCGCAAACCATAAAATTGCGAAAAGAAAAAGTATAATCAGCGGAGCGACTAAAGCCGCTTCAACAAGAGCTTGTCCTCTTGATTGTTTAATATTTAAGCAAATCATTTATGTCCTAATTTTTTGATTTAAGTTATTTTGGACTAAAATATTAGAGAGAGTCTACAAAAATTTCACATATATGTCCAGAACTCAGCTCCGCGTTTAATAAAGGCGCGGCTGCAAAAAAATACAACTTTTTAATTCAAAAGCACAAAGCGAGAAACTCAGGCTTTAATCTCTTGCCAATGTTAATATAAAAATTTTAATCGCTCCGCATAGTTTTAAAACGGACGAACAAGCGGAAACAGTTGAAGACGTTGTAACTATATCGTCTATCAGTAATATATTTTTACCCGTTATAACTTTTTTGTTCTTTACAAAAAAAGAATTCTTTATATTTTTAAAACGTTCAGTTCTTGACAACTTAAACTGAGGTTTTGTTATTTTACTTCTAAATAAAACGTTTTTTAACATGGGAATATTTGTTTTAATAGATAATTCCTCGGCAAGCAGTTCCGATTGATTATATCCTCTTTTTATTTTTCTTATAATGTTTAAAGGAACTGATATGATAAAATCAGATTCTTGATAGAAATCGTTATTTTTCACTATTTCATGCATATCTACAGCAAAATCTTTCGCTAAAAAAGTTCTATTAGAATATTTAAATTTTAAAATCAATTTTCTTACAGAACCTTTATATTCATAAACAGAACGCATTTTATCAAACGCATATTGTTTAGGATTTTTCTTACACGCGCAACAAAACTCTCCTCCTGAAGATAAAGGCGCGCCGCACTTTTGGCAAATATGTCCGTTTATTAAACTAAGAGATGATTTACATCTGCCGCATATCCTAGTTTGAGATATAGAATTTAAATCATCTCCGCAAGATGAACATGTAACAGGATAAAATAAATTTGTAATTTTCAATAATGTATTCTTCATTTAGAATTGTACGGTCAATTTGCCTATAACGGCAAGATCATAATAATTTAAATCGCGGTTGTATCTAAATTCAAATCTGTCATAGCTTACGCCGGCAATAAATCTAAAATATTTTGACACTTCATAATCGGCGTTAGCGGCAACGCCGTAATTTATACTATTGTCTTTTTCAACATTGACGTCGGATTTCTGGCCTATATATTTTAGATTTGAAACGAACACCATTCTATTTTTCAAAGGGATAGCTTTTCTTATTAAAGGTATTTTTAGTCCCGATGGAAATATCAAGTCGGCATTTATTTGCCCAACATACGAATTTTTACGAACATTTGAAGAATATTTTCCTGAAGCGTTTTTTTGCCAACGTTCTTCATTTTCGTATCTAAAACTAAAACGCCAGCGACCCAATCCCGCGGCTCCCTGACATACGTATTTATTTGCCGAAGAATCAAATAAGGTTTTCAAAGTATTATAAGACAATTCTTCAGACTTTGCGTTTTCTAAAGAAAAATATAAATCAAAACGTTTTAAAAATTTAAATCTGTAATCCAATCCCCGCATAACGCTGTCAATATACGAAACGCTATAAGACACTACGCTTTTATTATTGTACTTTAAATTAAGTTGAGTATCGCCAAAGAGATGCATCGGATCAAAAAATTTTTCAACGCCGGATATTCCAAGCAAAACATCAGGCCATATTATCGTACATATTTTATTATATGTGCCTGTTTTATATGATTTTTCATTGCCTTGCGTATAAGCGCAGTTTGCGCTTATAGAACTTAACGGAGCAAGCAAGTCTCTAAAAAAAAAAGCTTCAAAAGGCATATATTTACCTGTAAAACGAACGTCATTTCTGCCTAAAATTGTCTTAACCGTATATGTGTTTGACGAATAAAAAGGCTCTATGTCCATCAACGGATTATCTCTTATCCAAAGCTTCTCTCTAGTCCAGCCTATTGATTGAAAATCTTTATCTACATTATCATAAGAGTCTGAATCTTGAAGTTTATAATACGATGAAAACGATAAACTCTTTAAAAGCCTGAAAGAAGTAACGTCGTAAGCATTTAAATTCCAAGAAATTTCTCCAATCCCGTTTCTTTCTATATATTTCTTTTGACCTGGCGTAAGAAGCGACTCAGTATTAGTGCTTGAACGAATGCTGTAATTTTCTTTAGTATTGACGCTGTAAGTAAACGCAGGGCTAAACCAATCGGCAATGCCCAAAACAAGACTTGCGCCCACTCCCTGATTTAAAGATTTGCCGTATTCAATTTCTTCAGGGAAATCTTTATTTTTTTCCCTTACAATACTTATGCTATAGCCCGGAGAAAAAGTAATTCCTTTAGTAAATTTGAAAGGAGCTTTCAAAACAAGCATATTTGACTGCTCTAAAGTATGATAGTTAGAAATATCCAAATATTCTCTTATTTTATCCATACCTAAAAACTGTTTTGACGTTTCTATAGGAGTCTCGGGATAAACTTTAAAATATGACCTTGAAGTTTTTGCATTGACAGATATGCTAATCGGGAATATGATTAAGTTGACGGGAACATTGTAAACAAATTCTCCGGCTAAAGATTCCTTATCTTCTAAACGTTCAATTTTTGACGTATCTATAATTGCGCGATCATATTTTAATCCCAACTTCGGGAAATTCATGCCCGGTCTTAAATCCGTATCGGCATATCCGCAATATTTTATAACGCGACCTTCATCGTTTAAAGAAATTAAATTTGATTTATTCTCTGAAACTTTCGGCGTTATAGTTTCTATTTTGGAAATCCCCGTTTTTAACGGAAATAATTTTACAGTATTATTGTTTGTTTTCCAGCCTTCAAAGTCCAAATAAGCGTTTTCTTCAATAAAGTCTCTGTTATAAACTCCAGCCGTAATATTGCGGAAATTTCTGTCTATGTTTTTTTTAGAAGCGACAACCGTCAACGTCCCCAATACGTCATTGCCTCTCCACTGCAAACTTCCTCCTGTTTTCCAAGCGGCTCCGTTTGTAAGTCTGCTTCCGATAACATGTATTTCGTTAAACCAAACTTGGCGTTTGTCGCCTATATCCGAAGACTCCACGCCTACGACAAACTGCGATATTCTATCCAGCGACGGATTTCCGCGTACGATAATTTCGGCACTGGGATCAGACGTTGACCAAGACGCCGTTCGCCCAACGCCGCTTTGTTTTATTGCAATTAAATTCCAATCCTGCCAACGCGGATCGTCGGTTACAGTAACCCTATACTCAAAATAATTATCGGCGTTGCCGCCCGCTCTAAAGATTATAACGTCTCCGGCGCGAGCAAATCCATATTCAGGCTTTGCGTACACCATAAACCTTAAAGATTCGTATTTTGACAAATCAAGACATTCGCCGTGATAAACCGACTTTGCTAAAAACTGCTCTTGGGAAAGCGAAGGAGCGTATTCAATTTTTAAAGCTCTCTCGTCTTTTCTTACGCTATTTTCTATGCCGTATAAATCAAAATAATATTTGTTGTTCATAAGAGATTTATAATTTGCGTCAAATCTGCCTATTGATGAAATATTAAAATCATTTAAATTTAAACCTGTTTTTTCCCATCTGTTGCCAGATATTGATATTTTTCCTATCGTCAATCTTCCTTGGTCCCCAGTAAGACCTCTTGTTTGGCATATTTTAACGCGGAGAATTCTTATATTTCTCCAAATATCTCTATTAGCGTCATTGACATCTATGGATATTCTCAATTGCCGCCAACCGTTTGGATTACTATTTACTACAGTTACGCTTGACGAAGAAAGACAATAACTTCCAGCGACTTCATCTTGCGCGTCCAAAACGCCGTTTCCATTTATATCTTCAGTGTCAAGTTTTCCGTTATGAGCGCCGATAAATGACACCGTTCCATCGGCATTATGATAAGTCTGCCCCGTGTCTTTCCATGGACTTAAAATTCCAGTATTATCCGTATCTTCGCTATCAAGCTCGCCATCTCCGTCGGCATCTTCGTTTATACATGAAGCATACTCTACAAAAACTTCATGTCCTCCATGATTTGGATCGTTAATCCATACGTCAATATAGAGTTTTTTTGAATAATCTATCCCCTCCCAACCTGAACAGAGTTTTTGGGAAAAAGCTATCTGAGAATAAATCCTAACATCGTAATTAACGTCTAAAACGAGCTGTTTCTCGCCGTCGGTAAGTTCCAAAAATGGATCAATATCTTTAAGGCTTACTTCATAACTTCTCCATGATAAATCTCTTAAGTTTCTTCTTACAGTCGGAAAACCTGTTGCGCTATGAAACCAATTTTCCTCTAACATGCTTGCCGCATCTTCTTTTACAGAATTATCCATAGAATCAATTGACGCTTTTCCAGAAGTGTTATTATTTTGAGAACTCAACACATATTCAGCATCGGCATTAACTCTCGCGTTTAAAAAATTTACGTCTAAATTCGTAATTTTTGCATCGCATTCTCCGATTGTAAGGTTCGTTGGAGTATTTTTTATCTCCGGAAGCTCTTTTCCTTTAGCTGTAAAATTGCGTATTACGCTTGCTCCTACTGAAAAACTTTCTGTTAATTTAAGTCTTGCGTTAGCTCCAATAAGAGACGTCTCGCTTCCTGAGCCAAATAAAGAATAATCATAAGATACGTCCGTCACGGAATTTTCTTTTATAGCATCATCGTTTTTTATAGTTAAAATTCCCATATCGTAATCTATAATGTAATCTGTTCCATTTTTTAAGATATTTCCGTCAATAACAACCTTTTCCGAGCGAGGAACAATCCCCGGTCTTAAAGTAAGTATTTTAATTGTATATTTATACTCGGTTACAAAGTTATATTTATGTTCGCCCGCGCTATACAAAGAGTTGTGCAGCCTGTCGCTAAGTCTAAAATATCCGCTCTCAAAATCAACCGTAATATTTGACGGATAAGATGGAACCGATCTTCCTCCGTCAATATTTGCAGGAACGGAATCATTCAAATCTTTTATTTCTAATATAAAATTCCCTCTTCCGTTGTCGCGGACTATCTTTAAATTTCCCAAATCGTAAACTGTTTTAAGTTCTGTAGCAATGCCTGCGGTATTATTTGAATCTTTTATTATCGCGGGAGCAGGTAAAGACGTCCCGTCGGTAAAATCATAACTCACAGCGACGACATAATTGCCGGACAAAGCGCCTCTAAAACCAAGCGTTCCTGTAGCGTAATCAACAATGAAATCTTGACCTTGAACAAGAGTCACAAAGCTGCCGATATAATTAAATCCTGGAGTATTATTTATGTCTGTCAGAAGAATGCCTGACGGCGGATAAGAATAGTTATATTTTGGATCGTTTTTTTGATAATCTATAAATACTTTTACGGTTCCATTTTTGATTGTCCTTGCCTCGCCGTTTGCCAACAGCGAATAATATTTTAATTTAACATAAGAAGCGTCGGCAATAGTTTTTCTTTCTAATTTGGAGTTTCCAGTAAAACGTTTTACCTCAGAAAGCCCTTTTGTTTTACTGAAAAAAGCGTTCGCGCCAAAACCTTTATACCCTGTGTCGACTTTTAAACCAAACAATTCTTTCTTGTATCCCGTAAATTCCGTAGCCGGCATACAAACTGAAATATCGCCAAAAGCCGCTTCTTTTACAAATTCGCCGCGTTTGCCTATGTAGACAAGCGATATATCTTTTTTACCTACCGTATCGTCGTAGTCAATGTTAACGTTTAATCTTTCGCTCATACTGCCAAGAACCCTCATCTGCAGCTCTTGCTCCATCTTAAACGTCGAATTGTTTTTTCTTTTTCCAGTTTCTTCTTTGTCGTATACTCTTGAGGCGTGGCTAAATCCTATCAGTTTCCTTCCAGAAAGAGAAAGTTTTGATTCAAAAGGAAGTTCGGCTGTTATTCCGGGCGAGGCGCGTTGATTTGTTAAATCAGGATCTGTCGCCATTTTGCGACGTTTATTTTTTTCACGCCATTTTTCGGGAGAATATTCCATCACTTCAGACTTATCGTCGTCAAAATAGTCCAATACCTCTTGCCCGGCTATTTCTTGAACAGATTCGGGAAAGTCTTCTTCGTCTTGCGAAGAAACATATTCCTGCGAGATTATAGTTCCCGAAGGCTCTACGCTTTCAATATCGCGAAACTTGTCGTATTCGTCAAATTGACTGTAGATTTCTTGCCGATTATCTCCCAAAACGCTATATTTTTTCGCAAAAGATTTGTATTCCGCAAAACCTGCGGAATACATAAACAACGAAAGCGCTAAAATTAAAATTTTAATTTCTTTCAATCTCATCTAACGTTTCAGATTATAATATTCTTTCAACTTTTACACAAATTTTATACAATTCTTTCTATCGGGCAATCTTTAAACGAAGTTTTTCTCAAATAAAACATGATAAAAAAAATACATTCTTACATTATTAAAGAATTTTTGCATTCTTTTATTTTCAGCGTTATTATCTTCTCATTCCTTTTAATATTAACCTTTGTATTTGATCTTATGGACCTCTTAATTGAGAAGGGCGTAGCCCTTTGGGCAGTTGTCAAGATGTTTACTTTCTATTTTCCAAACGTCTTAATATTATCAATACCTATGGCTACGCTTTTTGGATCACTGTTATCTTACGGGCGATTGTCTACAGACAATGAAATTACAGCCGTTAAAGCCGCGGGACTTGACTATAAAACGCTTACAATGCCCACAATAATTTTTGTATGCGGCGTTTCATTTTTTTTAGTGTTTTTTAATCATTTTCTTGCGCCAAAATTAAATTCTAATCTAAAAGCTTATTTTGAAGAAGTCGTAACAAAAAGACCTCTTGTTAAATTTAACGAGAAGTCTTTAACAAAACTGGGCGACTACCGCATATATAGCAATAAAGTTGACAATGCTAAAAATACTTTGATTGGCGTAAGCATATACAAATTTGAAAACGACTATGTTGAAAATGATAAGAAAATCGCTCTACCGCAAAATGATAATGGAGCATGGCGTATAACCGCGTCTTCAGCTACTGTAAAAGCTTACGCTACAGGCGCGCAGCTGACTCTTTACAAAGGATATTGGCAAAAAGCTTCCCCATCAGATATGACAAATATGACCCACGCAACTTTTAAAACATATTCTCTATTTATACCATTGCGCGATAATATTAAAAGCTACAGCATAGGACCGTCGGAATTATCTTCTCCAAAACTAATTGAAATAATAAAACAATACAAAGAACAAAAGCTTGCGTTTATGCCTTATTTGCTTGATTATTGGCTTAGGTGGATATATGCCGTCGCTCCGATTATTTTTATTATCATAGCTTTGCCTATAGGAATCCGGACCGGCAAAGGCGGCAAAGCGGTCGGCTTTGGTTTAAGTTTAGGCATAATCGTTGTTTATTATACCTTGCTTGTGCTTTCAATCAATTTAGGCGAAAAAGAATATCTGCCTATAGGAATAATACTCTGGCTGCCGAATTTGGCTACAGGCGCGGTAGGAATCTATTTGTTCGGCAAGATGGTAAAAAAATGATAAAAATTCTTTACAAATACGTTGTCGCAAACTTTATTAAAATATTTATATTTACAACAGCGGCTTTTTCTGTCGTAGTCATAACGTCTCAATTGCTTGGCAAGATAAAGTTTTACATGGAACACAAAGCGACTTTTAGCGCGATAATTGTCCACATGCTGACAAATGCGCCGGAATGGCTTGTACAGGCTTTACCAATAGCCACTCTTTTGGCTTTATTGTTTTCTCTTGGAAACCTTGCAAAAAGAAGCGAAATTACGGCAATGAAAGCAGCGGGAATAAATATGTGGCGCGTTATCTCGCTTTTACTTGCGACCGGTTTTATTATAGGACTTGCAGACTTTGCTTGTAGAGAATTTATTATCCCTAAAACGACGGGTTACAACAGAAAAATAGATACTGAAAAAATAAAAAAAGAAAAAGCATATCTACAAACGGATTTTTACAATCAAATAATAGCGTTAAAAAATAACGTAAGATTAACTGTCGGACATCTTGACACAAAAACAAATACAATGAAAAACGTTGTATTTGAAAGATATAATAAAGATTTTGAATTAAAAAGACTTGTTTTAGCTGAAAAAGCCGATTGGGAAGACGGCTCTTGGGTACTTAAAAACGGCATTATGAGAGGCTTTGAAAGCGACTTCTTGGACGAAGTCCATTTTAAAACATATAATTCCAACATAAACGTTACTCCTGAAGACATAACGCTTAAAGACCCTCCCTACAACAGTATGAATACGTCTGATTTTAACAAACATATAAATCAATTAAAAATTTTCGGGCAGGCGGCGGTAAAAGCAAGAATTGCGCTGAACGCAAGATTTGCTTCTGTTTTTTCCCATATTATAGTTATGATGATAGGAATACCTTTTGTCATAGGATTTGGAAGAAAAGCAAACGTAATATTTAATTTCCTAACCGCATTATCTGCAACATTTGCTTATTGGACAATTCAAGCTCTAACAACATCTCTTGGCAACAATTTAATACTATCGCCGTTTATGGCGGCATGGCTGCCAAATTTTATATTCTTGGCTATTGGCGTTTATTTACTGGTCAAAGTAAAAAAGTAGATATACTTTATCATCGCGCATTTTATTTTTGGAGGATATTTTATGCATATACCTGACGGATTTTTAAACAATAATTTAGCGGAAGGACTGCTTGCTGGAGCTGTAGGCATGCTTGGATATTGTCTTAGCAAAATATTAAAAACTATAACGGTCTTCGTAGGAGCGATTGCAGATAGCGTTTCGGAAGCAAACGTAGGCTCTCAATCGTTTGGATTTTCAGAAAATACCGGCAAATATTTTCAACGATTGGCGTTGATAGCTCTTTGGGTGTTTGCATTTCAAATGTTTAACATACCGGTAAAGTCGGCGACTTCAGCTCATTTGCTTGGTGGAGTTTTCGCCTCTGTCCTTGCCGGCCCATTTGCAGGTTTTACAATAATGTCTTTTGTTCTTATTATACAATCCTTGTTTTTCACAGACGGCGGACTTTTAGCGCTTGGAGCAAATATTCTTAATATGGCTTTTATAGGATCTTTCTTGTCTTATTACGCGTATAAAGCTTTTTCAAAAAAAAGCCGCTGTCTTGGAGTTTTTGCGGCATGTTTTTTCTCTGTAATGACGGCTTCTTTGGCATGCCTTATAGAGCTTGGATTATCAGGTTCAATAGCATTTTCAACAGCTTTTAAAAATATGATGAGCCTGCATTTGGGAGCGGCTTGTCTTGAAGCGTTAATAACTCTCGCGCTGCTTAAAATATTTAGAAACGTAAACGGAGAATCAAATGAATAAAAAAATTTTTGCATTTGTAATTCCCATATTTGCAGCGCTTTTGGCAAGTTTGTTTGCTTCTAAACTTCCCGACGCTTTGGAAACGGCTGCCATAAATTATGGGTTTGCAAATAAAGCCAAAGAAACGTCTTCTATCTTTTCAGGGTATTCTTTTCCTTTTGTAGAAAATCATTTCGCGTCAACTTTTTTAGCCGGACTCATTGGACTAGCTCTACTTTATACGCTATTTAAAATCATAACAAGCGTAATAAAACATTTGACAAAATAAACGTATGCAAAAAGCAAACGATAAAAAAGAAATACTTGAGCTTTTAAAAATGGTGCAATCAGGAGCTATTTCTCCTGAAGACGCTATATTGCGTTTGCAAACTGCGCCTTTTGAAGATTTAGGATTTGCAAACATTGACTATCACAGAAACTTAAGACAAGGATCTGGAGAGATTATTTTTGGAGAAGGAAAAACTAAAGAGCAAATAGCAAACATAGTCTTAAATATGCTATGTAAAAACGTAGACAATATTATTATCACAAGAACATCTCAAGAAACGGCGGACTTTTTAATAAAACAAAAAATAGGCGTGGAATATCATTTAGTCGCAAAGATTGCCATCGTAAATCGCAATAAAACTATTAAACTTTTAGGTTCTGTCGTTATAGTTTCCGCAGGAACAAGCGATATTCCAGTATGCGAAGAAGCTGCGATAACAGCCGAAACGCTCGGAAGCCAAGTTACTCGTTTATATGACGTAGGCGTAGCAGGAATACGCAGACTTTTGTCAAAATACGAAACTCTTGCAAAAGCAAGAGTTATAGTAGCGGTCGCGGGCATGGAAGGAGCTCTTGCAAGCGTAGTTGGAGGACTTGTAAGCTGTCCCGTAATAGCGGTCCCTACAAGCATAGGATATGGTTCAAATTTTGAAGGTCTTTCAGCTTTGCTTGCCATGCTCAACTCTTGCGCAAACGGTATTTCCGTAGTAAACATAGACAATGGTTTTGGAGCGGGATTTATTGCAAATCGTATCAACAAAATTGAGAGTATTAAATGAAAACTCTTTACCTTGAATGTTCTACTGGAGCCGCAGGAGACATGTTGACGGCCGCATTGTACGAATTGGGCGGCGAGAGCGATAGAAAAGATTTTTTAAAACAAATAAACTCTCTTGGACTTGACAGCGTAAGCGTAACGCAGCGACCTATGGAAAAGAATTTGATAAAAGGAACCAAAATCCATGTAAAAATTCGCGGACATGAGGAGCATGAAAAACATTCTCATTATATAGGACATAATCATTCGCATAAACACAATCATACAAATCTAAAAACAATTGAAAACGTCATATCAAAGTTAAAAGCCTCAAAAAAAGTTAAAGACAATGCTGTAAGCGTATATAATATAATTGCTCAAGCTGAAGCAAAAGCTCACGGTAAACCCGTAGCGCAAATACACTTTCACGAAGTCGGAGAAATTGACGCAATAGTTGATATTGTCGGCGCGTGTTTACTTATAGATAAGCTCTCTCCTAAAGAAATAATATCATCGCCTATAAATATAGGCAAAGGGTATGCGCATTGCGCGCACGGCGTTTTTTCAGTTCCGACGCCGGCAACAGCGCATATTTTACGCGACATTCCAATTTATACAAATGAATGCGAGGGAGAACTATGCACGCCTACTGGAGCCGCCATTATAAAACATTTTGCCAATAGTTTTGGTCAAATGCCCGCAATGCGCCTTAAGAAAATAGGCTATGGAATGGGAACTCGCGAAATTGAGACGACAAACTGCGTGAGAGCATTTTTAGGAGAATCCGATAAAGATGCAGACGCTGCAAATAACGCTGTAGCGCAACTGCAGTGCAACTTGGATGATATGACGGGAGAATCTTTAAGTTTCGCATCGAATTTGCTTTTAGAAAAGGGCGCATTAGACGTTTTCTATACGTCTATCCAAATGAAAAAAAATCGTCCCGGAGTTTTATTAACGTGCATATGCGATGTTGAAAAAGTAGATTTTTTCGCAAAACTCATTTTAAAATATACTTCCGCTTTTGGAGTAAGAAAAACTATTTGCAAGCGCTATATTTTAAACCGTAAAATGTCCGCACAAAAAACGCCGTACGGAAATATTCGCATTAAAACGGGCGAAGGTTTTGGAATAAAAAAATCAAAACCTGAGTTTGAAGATATAGCGAAAAAGGCTCGTTTGAAAAATACAACTTTTGAAGAAATTAAAAATAATATAAAGTTAAAATAAATGAACGCTAAACAAAAATATGAAGTTTTAAAAAAATACATATTAAACTTAGAAACCCTTGTTATTGCATTTTCTGGCGGCGTCGACTCAACTTTTTTGCTAAAAACCGCGCATAATTTACTCGGAAAAAAAGTTATAGCCGTAACAGCCAAATCTTGCTCTTTTCCGCGAAGAGAACTTAACGAAGCGATTGCTTTTTGTAAAAAAGAAGGAATAACGCACATAATATTTAATTCTGAAGAATTAGACATAGAAGGTTTTTCGCACAATCCTACCAACCGTTGTTATTTATGTAAAAAAGGACTTTTCTCAAAGATTTGGAATATAGCAAAAGAAAAAAGAATCAATAGTGTGGCCGAAGCTTCCAATATTGACGATAATAACGACTATCGTCCCGGATTTATCGCGATATCGGAACTTAACGTAAAAAGCCCTCTGCGTTATGCAAACCTCACAAAAGACGAAATACGATTGCTTTCAAAAAAACTTGAACTTTCTACTTGGGATAAGCAGTCTTTTGCATGTTTATCTTCAAGGTTTCCATACGGAGAGGAAATTACCCATAAAGCTTTATCTATGGTGGACAAGGCTGAACAAGCGCTTTTTGATATGGGATTAAAGCAAGTTAGAGTGCGACATCATGGCAATCTAGCAAGAATTGAAACAGACGGAAACGGAATTAAAATTCTCATGAACAATAGAGAAGAAGTTTACAAAAAACTAAAAGACTTGGGATATGTCTATATTTCAGTAGACCTTTTAGGTTATCGTACAGGCAGCATGAACGAAACTCTGGATATTTGAAATTTATCCTCTTGGATGAAAATTTTTATGCTGTTGTATGATTTTATCTTTATCAAGATGAGTGTAAATTTGCGTAGTCGCTATTGAAGCATGCCCCAACATTTCTTGAACAAAACGAATATCAGCTCCGCCCGCTAAAAGATGAGTTGCAAAAGAATGTCTTAATGTATGGGGCGTAATATTTTTGTTTATTCCGGCTTTTTTGGATATGTTCTTCAACTGTCTCCAAAACTCCACTCTGGAAAGTTTCTTTCCTAATCTTGAAATAAAAACATTGTCTTCAGAATTTGCATAAGGTTTTCTCTTTAAAAGATAAATATTGATAAAAGTCTTGGCTTTTTCTCCAAACGGTATCAATCTTTCTTTAGATCCCTTGCCTATAATCCTCAAAAAATTATCTTGTAAATTTATATTTGAAAACTTAAGATTTATAAGCTCGGAAACTCTTAATCCCGTAGCGTATAGCAGCTCTAGCATAGCCCTATTTCTTACATCTACTTCGTCTTTATCGGTAACGGCGTTTAACAAAAGCATGATCTCGTCAAATGTAAGCATGTCGGGCAAGTTTTCGGGAATTCTTGGGGAAGATAAATAAAGAGTCGGGTTAGTTTTAATTATATCTTCAGAATTTAGAAATTTATAAAATTGCCTTAAAGATTCCACAAGCCTATAAAGAGATTTCGGCTTTAAACCGTCAACTTTTGCTTGCCACAGAAAATCCGTAATATCTTGATGTTGGCAATTTTCAAGTTGAATCCGTCTTTTTTCCACAAAAGCAACAAACTTCAAAATATCGGATCTATACGCCAATATCGTATTCTTAGACAAACCCTTTTCAACAACTATATACGAAACAAAATCTTTTAGCGGCTTTTGATTATCAGGCATATGAAAACCTTTTCAATTTCAACAAAAAAAATATTTACTCGTATATTATATCATCAAGATACATTCATTGTAAATCCATTTGGGTTGTCATCTCTGGAAGCGGCAAAGCAAAAGCCTCCGATAATATTGCTCAGGTCTCTGCCTTTCAAATCTATAGTATACTTTGTCCAACTCTTTGTAAGCTCAACAGGACATATAGACGCAGAATCTGAATCTGGAAACTCGACTGAGATGCCCCCGATTTTAAATTCAACTATTTTCTCCCTTAGCAAAAAAAATAAGCCTTTTGGCTCCGGTTAAATCGTATCCGCCTTTTCTGTCTCCCTCAATTATTTGGAGGTTGCTGCCAATATATGCCCATCCAACCCGCGCCTTGAGTTGCTTTAGCGCCGTAAACGATTTTTATACAAGAACTGCCGCTTCTGGGGTTTTCTTTACATACCAAATCAATCTTTATATCGCCGTAGTCCCCCATCCATCCCGACGGAGCGTAATGATTCTGCTTTGAGTTATTTTCAACATATACGACAAATGGCATAACGGTTTTATTTTTATCGAAATACCCGCGCGGTTTCGTAGACCGAGCTATAAGGTTTGAAGATAATGCCGCTAAGAACGCAAACGATAAGAGTAACAAAAAGCTTTTGTTCATCGTCATCTCCTTTATTTTCCTAGAGACTTACAATATAAAAATGTCAAAAATCAAAGTTATACTGCGACTACGGTAGCGTCATTGTTGCAAGCGGTATTTTATAAAATTATTAGAAAAAAACAAACGCGGTTACTATGCGCGTATTTTCTACAACTTAACTTGCAGCGGCGCATCAGTTATCCAATATTTCCTTGTTAAATTCCGCTACTTTTACGCCGTTTTCCGCCTCTTTCAATACCCCATTGTTCTTCGCTGAAACGTCCTTTCCTCATGCCTGCGACCTTTTGCTTTATTCTTCCAATCTTTCTCCAACTTGCAATTGCCGCATTTTTCGCGGAAAGGTCAACAATTTATGCTTTTGCCAAAACGCCTTGTAATAAACTTATGCGTCCTATATATCCAAGACTTTGATAAAATCTTTCATTTCTCATTTGCTCTTTTGTTGTAATGATTTAGACCATCATCTTTGGAGACGACTTGTTGACCGCCTGCCGACGATTATTCTATATCCTCGTCACTTCCGGGGGCATGACCCGCATTACCCTACGGCACCCAGACGACGGTTAATCTTTCTCATTCTGCTTCTCTATCTCCATTTTGCCCCCGCCATGCGAAAGAAAAATTCTTTAATACTATCCCTCTTATACACGCCAACGCATACGCCAACCACACACGCTAATCCAACAATGCACTTCACTTTGTTTTCTGACACCCGCATAACCCCTTCGGAAATTCTTAAAATAATTTCAACAAGGCAACTCTCTGCATTTTCTGACACCCTCTGTCTCCGAGTCCAAGTCCGCCGCTTCGGAAGATTGGTCTTTTTAAAGGATAAAAATAATGAGAAAAAATGAACGACAGGAAATCTTTTCTATTCCATCTTCAAGAGTTGCGCAAACCTCTTATAAAACGCATCCTTGCCGTTTCTTTATTTTACATACCTTCTTTCACAGCAGCTCCAAAATTTATCAATTTGCTTTATACATTGTTGCTTGCCAAAAGAATTGAATCATTTAAATTACTTTTCGCCTATGGAAGTTTTCATAATACAGCTGAAATTAGCGTTTGTTATAGCTTTAGTTATATCTTTCCCATACTGCGTTTGGCAAATATGGAAGTTTTTGCTTCCCGCTTTATATCCATCGGAACGCAAAGCCTTGAAATGGTGGGTTCTGTCATCGTATTTTCTTTTCGTTCTGGGCGGTATTTTTTGTGTAGGTTTTATATTGCCGATTTTAATGAATTTTTTTGTGGGTTTTTCATCTTCGGAATTAAGACCTGTAATAGGTTTTAGCAGTTTTTTATGGCTTACCGGTTGGTTGACATTTGCTTTCGGGATTATGTTTCAGTTTCCTATAGCTGTTATGCTTGCCGTTAAGATTCAACCTTGTAAAATCTTCTTTTTTAAGATCAAAAGACCCTACATTATTGTGATCATATTGATATTTGCGACAAATACTCACACCGCCCGACGTATTAAGCCAGCTTTTACTTGCAATTCCAACGTACTTATTATTTGAAATTGGACTATTTTTATCCCGCAGGTTTGAAAAGAAAGAAAGTTCAGATAAACCCCTAGAGCAAAAATCTGACAATGGAATTCTTGATTTTTATATAAAGGAAGAAAATAAAAAACACAAATTTTGAAGTTATGTCAGACATTAAAGCGTCGCCAGTTTATTAGCTGAGAAAAAAACAGGTTTTATTTTGCCTATTCTTAAATAATACCTTATTGTTGAAACAGGAAAATCCGCCGCTCTTGCGAATTTGCTGATTTTAAGCAGTTTGTTTGCTTGAATATCGGAAGTTTTCTCGTTAAACATTTCTATATATGTATTCATAGAGCGAAAAGCCGCCATTCGTCATTATGCCAAGTCCGCCTGATTTTTTTTGCTTTCAAAACTTTTTATTTTTTAACAACAAATATCCGCCAGCGGCAATAGAACCGGCCACCGCTATCGTCGTGCATATAAAATTTAAGAAAAACTCGCCTTCTTCGGTCAACTCCCAAAAATAGCTTTCGACATCCCAGATAAAAAGATCGAATGCAAAAACTGACTTCATAGGCGAAACAAACAACGCTAACGCTAACAACATACTCGCTACTTTCTTCATTATACGCTCCTTAGTTAAAACATCCTCCTATTATTGAATATATAATAGTCTTTTTTTTCTTTTTTGAATAGCAAGATGGGAAATAATTAAAAATCTTCCATGCAGTCTACCAAAATGAACATAGTTTTAATGATTTCTTAACAAAAACTACGCCATTATTGTCCTTCCTATGTCGTTATAAATTACGGCGTTATCGGCATTTAAACTATACTTTAGAACCTGAGTGTCAAAATTGGATGTCGCAAATTGTGATTTCTAAATGCAGGGTTGTTAGACTAGATGCGCTTAGCGAAATTTATAGAAATAGACGCTGGACAATGTGAATTAAGAGCAATAAATGCAAATAGATCTTTAGAAAGCGCAATATTATAGGAAGCCTTTTAACTATTTTGCAGATATTAAAGAAAATATTGACGACATAGACACAAAAAAGTCGCTAAACTCCGATTTTATAGTCGGACAAGCGGGTTTAAATTCTTTAAAAAGTTCTAAGCATATAACTAATATGGGGGGGGGTAAACTATACGAGTTGTATAACTTTTTTGCGTTCTCAAGCATACCGCTTGATTATGAATATAACAATTTTAAATAAGTATGTCAAAAAACAAAATAATATATAGTTATCAGTTATTCCAATGAAACTTTCATTCTCAGTTTTTTGGCTTTTAAAAATTCATAATCTTTCAAAATTTTAACATCGCAAACTTTACATAAATTCCCGATACTTTTATCATTTGATACAACAGTAGCATTATTTCTTTTCGCATATGCTACAACAAAAACATCTGCTCCATTCTTCGTATTAGAATCAGCAAGTTTTATTGCTTCTGGTTTAGTCATTATATTATTTACTGCTTGTTGAGTTTCATAATCAAGTTGATAAACAATATCTGTTTTTATAGATTTAACCCATTCATACAATTTATCTTTTTGGACTACTATTTCTTCATATACTTCTTCAGGGATAAAAATTTCCTTATTTTTTGCTAAGTTAGCCAACCAATCCCAGAAGTCCATTGATATTTCAGGAGAATAGTGTTTGTTCCAAGCCTCTATAAATACGCAAGAGTCCAAGCAATATTTCATAAATACATATCCCATTTACGCTCATAGGTATCAAATTTTGCCGCTTTTGTAATGCCTAATAAAGAACACGCATTTCTAATCATAATTTCATTGCTATTATATGCCTCAATAACCACATCAATAAATTGTCTGCCGTTAATTCTCAAAGTTCTAAGATATGGGGCGGAAAAATGAGTCTTTCCCTGCTTTTGTATTGCAGCATTAACAGTAGATTTTGCAGAATCATTTTTTTTATAACGATTATGTGTTTCGTCAAAAGTATTTTTATCAATCAATTTTAATGTATGAATTTTAATTATTACTGATAAAGAACTTGTTGGGAATTTCTCGCAAAGAATTTCTATTTTTTTGCCCAAGTCATTTGTAGTTATGGAATCCCATACTTCACGAAATTTTTCAGTAGGCATTAAAAACTCTGCCGTCGCTTTATTGCAAAAAACTTCTATCGGTTTTCTATTATCGCTGGAAGTGTCAGATACGCCGCTTTTGCCTAAAAGCAAATGGCAAAATTCGTGTATAAGCGTAAATAATTGAGCCTCTTTATTATCTTTGGAGTTAATGAATATGAAAGGTGCTATTTTATCTGCAATAGCAAATCCTCTCGCTTCGGCAGACTCAATTGCATACAAGTAGTGTCCGTTAAAAGAATTTCCTATGGAAACAAATACGCCTAAACTTTCTATTTTCTTTACTAATGCTTTTAAAGTATCATCTGCTTTTGGTTTTAATTTAATATCAGTCAATAACAAACTGTTAAGAGAATTAACAGCCGTTTTTATTCCGTTGTCAATATTGACACTACTGATAAAATTGATAGGTTTCTTACCTTTACTTGCAAAGTATTCTTTAAGCCATTCTTGTTTACCTTGTATCTCACGCATTAAAAAGACAAAATTTTTAGAGAATGCGGCGGCGTCAGATACCCCTCTAAAATCTTTTAACGGCTTTATATTTTTAGGAATACTCGGCAAATAAAAAGTTATAAACTTTATTCCATATAATTTAGCCAGACTTTTTGCAATATCTATCGTAGGAAAATCTCGACCTTCTTCCCAAGCAATTAAATCTATCTCTTTAATAGTTTTTTTATTTAATTTTTTAACGATGTCAGAATGAGAAAAACAAACAGCCTCTCTCGCCCATTTTAGAACTCTGGGATTGATAGAGGCTTTTACAGATGTGCTTACTTGGTGTTTATTTATTTTAGACATAATTTTTATAGCATTTTCAAGCTAACTTTTACAGAAAACATAATATGGAAATGTAGTCAACTGATAAGTAAAATTCTATCTAACTGTAAAAGATTATATCAAAAAAACTTGTTAAAACTTAAATCAAAAAAAGGGGCAAATTGTTCACCTATGAAATTTTATGAGAGTTAGTCGTATATGTAAGCCGTCAGGAACGACTTAAAAAATAGAAATTTTAGTAGATTATTTTTTGGAACCATGCTTAATAACGGAAATTTACGTTTTGAAAAAGCGACGGAAGTAGAACCTGAGTTTTGGCAAAACAGTTCGCAAATTATGTCAATATCCAAAACAAGAGATAAAAACGCTGGGTTAAAATATTTCCAACCGCGCGCTTATAGACACCTCGCCATAAACCGTCCATGTCAAAAGCAAAAAACGGCGAAGAAATAAAATAAGAGGAGATTGTATAGGTTAGAAAAACAACTTTTTATCTTGGCGTTTCATAAAAAAGCCGCTTTCCAAAATTTATAATCGGAGAAGCAATTTTTTTATTTTAAATATTAAAACGAACGGGGACGACGGGATTTGAACCCGCGGTCTCTGCCTTGACAGGGCAGTGTGTTAAACCAGGCTACACCACGTCCCCAAACTTAACGAGCTATCATACACGAATTCTCGTCAGATGTCAATCAGATGTCAAATTGAATAGTATTTTACGATTATATTTATATCTTACTTTTACGACATATAATTAGCCAAACTCAGGTTTTAAACTTTGATAAAGAAAAAAAACTTCAGCAAGATAATTTGTCTTACCGAAGTTAAACGCCTATTAACGTACAATCTTAAAGCTTAATACTGTAAATCTTTGTATATAGCAAACTCTTGGCAAAGTTTTAACATATTCTCTCTAACTTCTGAAATGACCTTGTCATTATCAATGTTTTTAAGAACTTTTACTATTGATTGAGCTATTTTTATCATCTCAAGCTCTTTCATACCTCTTGCGGTAACCGCAGGAGAGCCGATTCTGATCCCTGAAGTTATTGTCGGTTTCTCAGTATCGTAAGGAATTCCATTTTTATTTAGAGTTATACCGGCTCTCTCTAATGTCTCTTGAGCAACATTTCCTTTGACATTTAACGGTCTTAAGTCAACTAAAAACACATGGGAATCAGTGCCGCCGGAAACGATCTTGAGTCCCCCTTGCTCCAATTCCTGAGCAAGTCTTCTGGAATTTATCAAAACTTGTTTCTGGTATTCTTTAAATTCGGGTTTAAGAGCTTCACCAAAAGCCACAGCTTTGGCGGCAATAACATGCATCAAAGGTCCGCCTTGCTCTCCTGGAAAAACCGCCGAATTTATTTTTTTTGCAATTTCCTCGCTGTTTGTTAAAATTAACCCTCCGCGAGGACCTCGTAAAGTTTTGTGCGTTGTTGTAGTTGTTATGTCGGCGTGTCGTACGGGAGAAGGGTATATGCCGGCGGCTATAAGCCCCGCGTAATGAGCCATATCGCTCATATGATAAGCCCCGACTTTTTTAGCAATCTCGCCTATTCTTTTCCAATCCCAAATTCTTGAATAAGCGCTACCGCCGCTAATTATCAGTTTAGGTTTACGCTCTAAAGCGAGTTTTTCCATTTCATCGTAATTTATACGGCCCGTGTCTTCTTTAACATTGTAAGAAACTACGCTAAACCATTTTCCTGAAACATTATAAGGACTGCCGTGCGTTAAATGCCCGCCGTGAGAAAGGCTCAACCCCATAATAGTTTCGCCGGGTTTTAGAAGAGCAAACTGCGCGGCAAAATTTGCCTGAGCGCCAGAATGAGGCTGAACGTTTGCGAAGTTAACGTTAAAAAGTTTTTTTGCGCGCTCAATAGCTATGTTTTCAACAACGTCAACAAACTCGCAGCCGCCATAATACCTTTTTCCAGGATAACCTTCCGCATATTTATTTGTCAAGCAAGACCCCTGAGCATCCATAACCGACTGAGAAGCTATGTTTTCCGAAGCTATAAGCTCTATGGTCTCTCTCTGTCTTTTTAATTCTTTTGCCAATAAATCGTAAATTTCAGAATCATTTTTCTTTACATTTTCCATTTTTTCCCCGTAAACTATATATACTTTAACAACTCGTTAGCGTCTAAACAGCCTTTTCTTAAAATAACGTACGGAAATTGTACCATATCTATAACCGTAGACTCGAAAGAAAACTTACATTGTCCGCCGTCCACTATAATGTCGGCTATCCCATCAAATTCTAAAACATCTTTAGAACTCTTTGCGCTTTTTTTGTTTGAAACGTTTACCGACGTGGTAAAAATAGGTTTTTTTATATCTTTAAGCAGTTTAAGCATAAACTCGCTATCGGGAATTCTTACTCCCAAGTCTTTCCTTCCGCCAGACACCATTTTGCCTGTTTCGGTAGTAGGAAATATAAGCGTTAATTGACCAGGCCAAAACCTTTTGGCGATTTCAAACGCTTTTTTTGGAATATCAACAAGTAGTCTAACGCTTTCAATATTAGTCGTCATTAGAATTAGAGGTTTTTTTTGACTTCTTCCTTTAATCTTATAAACTTTTTTTTGAGCGTCAATATTAAAAGCGTCAACAGCAAAACCGTACACCGTTTCCGTAGGAACTATAGCCACGCCGCCGGTTTTTATTATTTCAGCTGTTTTTTTATGGGAATCAGATTCTCTCGCAGAAAATTTTAAAGTCATAATATTTATCTTTTTACGGCAAGCTATAAAAGCGCGCATATCCTATCCGATAACGCCTGCGGCGGCGAAAGACGCGTTGTTCAATATGTGTTTTAAAAACAAGCTTTCATCATGAGCGGTAGTCGCCGTTGATGCGTATGTAACCATATGAAAAATCGCACGTATAATACTTGCTTGACTCGTTGCCTATACTCAAATCCACAATCACTTTAATTTCCTTCTCAGAAAGAGATTTCTTAGCGTCTTCTTCAGAAAAATTTAAAGCAAAGCCGTTTTTAAAAGTATGAATACTGCCAATATATATATTAACTTTATTTAACTCAAAAGATACTCCCGCTCTGCCTGCGGCGGCAATAATCCTGCCCCAATTGGCGTCGGAGCCAAACATGGCTGTTTTAAAAAGCGGAGAAGTTGCGATAGTAGCAGCTATAAGTCTTGCATCTTTTTTTGTTTCGGCGTTTTTTATTTCAATTTCAATAAACTTAGTGGCGCCCTCGCCGTCTTTGGCAACAGACTTGGCAAGCTCCAAGGTCAATTCCTCAAAAGCTTTTATAAAAATTGTCAAATCTTCTTTAGATAATTTGCCTGTTGCGCTTTGACCGTTTGCCAAAGCAATAACGGTGTCGTTTGTGGAAGTGTCTCCGTCAATTGAAACGCAGTTAAAAGATTTATCCGCAGAGTTTTCCAAAATTTCTTGAAGAGTGGAGCTTTCTATAGCGGCGTCTGTTAATATAAACGAAAGCATTGTCGCGTGAAGCCCCCGCAAGCTAGGGTGAATCATTCCCGCGCCTTTTACGCAACCCCAAATTTTAATTTTGCCTTTTTTAAAAACAACTTCTTTCTCAAGCTTTTTTATGAACGTGTCAGTAGTCATTACGGCAAGAACGGCTTCTTCTTCATTTTTAAGAGACGCGCCGACGTTGTCTCTCAGTAACTTAACCTTTTCAGGAAAGGCGTCTTTTGAAATGTTTAAATATTGTCCGATAACTCCCGTAGAAGCGCACAGCAACGAGCCTGAATTCAGTTCAAAAATATTTTCGCCCACCGAACAGATATACTCGGCGTCTTCTAATCCTTTGACTCCTGTGCAAGCGTTAGCGCAACCCGAGTTTGCTATAACGCCTGAAAATTTATCGCCGGTTTTTAATCTTTTAATATCTACAAGAACAGGAGCAGCCTTCGCTACGTTTTGTGTAAAAACGCCAGCCGCGCTAGACGGAACATCGGAAATAAAAATAGCCAAATCTTTCTTTTCTTCTTTTTTTGACAACCCTGAGCATATTCCGCCCACTTTAAACCCTTTTGGAAGCATTTTGAACTTTCTCCTATATCAGTCCTGCAGTTTCTGGCAAACCAAACATAAGATTCATGTTCTGAACCGCCTGTCCCGAAGCGCCTTTTACTAAATTATCTATAACTGAAACTATAACAAGCCTTTTTGCTCTTTCGTCTATTTTAACGCTTATCTCGCAAAAATTTGCGTTTACAACGTCTTTAATTCCTGGCATTACGTCTTCATCAAGAACTTTTACAAATTCTCCGCCTTTATAAAACTCTCTATACTTTTCTATTACCGCAGACGTCTTAACGTCTTGTCTAAGATTTATATAAATAGTTGAAAGCATTCCTCTTTCAACAGGAATGACGTGAGGCGTAAAACTTACGGTTACTTCTTCGCCAGAAAGATTTGAAAGCTCTTGTTCTATTTCTGGAATATGTCTGTGACTTCCGGCAATTTTATACGCTCTAAAGTTTGGGTGTTCGTTTTTAAAATATTCTAGAGCAGATTTTCTACCTGCGCCTGAAATACCGCTTTTAGAATCTATAACTATCCCTTTTAAATCTACAAACTTGTTTTTTATCGCCGGAGCGCAACCTAAAATAACGGTTGTAGGATAGCAACCCGGATTTGCGACTAACAACGCGTTTTTAATTTCTTTGTTGTTAAGTTCAGATAAACCGTAAACCGCTTTGCCTATGTAATCTTTTGCCGTATGGTTTACTTTATACCATTTTTCATACGCGGCGGCGATTTTTAATCTGAAATCTGCCGACAAATCTATGACTTTTACGCCCGATTCAATAAGCTGCGGCGCTATTTCAAAAGCAACAGCATGGGGCAAGGCTAGAAAAACAACATCGCAGTTGCCTGCTATTTGTCTTATATTCAAAGGTTCAACTTTTAAATTTAAACCCGCAAATCCGGGATAAATATCTTTTAAATCTCTTTCCTCTGACGAACTCCTGCCGTAAAGCCCAGTTATCTTAACGTCATCGCGATTTGAAAGAAGCTTTAAAAGCTCTTCGCCAGTGTATCCGGTTATTCCTATAATTCCCGCTCTAATCAATTTCTTTCTCCGTATCGCTTTTAGGGTATATTAAAACAACAAACTCCCCGAGAAAACTATTTCTATTTTTTATATCTTCCAATACTTCTTTTATCGTTCCTCTTATAAATTCTTCAAATTTTTTAGTCAACTCTCTGGCAAGACAAATTTTAGCGTTTTCACCGAATACTTCTAAGCATGTTTCAACCGTTTTAAGCATTCTATGAGGAGACTCGTAAAAAACTATCGTTTTTTCTAAATTTATAAGTTCCGCAAGCTCTTTTTTCATTTTGCCGGTTTTTCTTTTCAAGAAACCGCAGAAAACAAAACCGTCTGTAGGAAGCCCTGACCCGACCAAAGCGGTTATAACAGCGCTGGCGCCAGGCAAAACTTCCGTTTTTACGCCTTTTTCTATTGCTTCTTTTACTAAAATATACCCTGGATCGGAAATTCCGGGAGTCCCTGCATCCGAGATAAGAACGACTTTTTTCCCGTCGGACAACTTATCCGTTATTTGTCCGACTCTATATCGCTGGTTATAAGAATAAAAACTTATTAAAGGCTTGGATATCTCAAAACGCGACAACAACTTTAGACTCTGTCGAGTATCCTCGCAGGCTATAAAGTCGCACTCTTTTAAAATTCTTAACGCTCTTAAGGTTATATCTTCAAGATTGCCTATTGGGGTTGGAACTACGTATAAAATACCGCTCATACGATTTAACAAATCCTATACGCTTACTGTAGTTTTAGATTTTAGTATATCTATAAAGACTTTGGCAACTTTAGGGTCAAATTGAGCGTTCATGCCTTTTTCTAATTCAGAAATCGCGTATTCTTTTCCCAACGCTTTTCTGTACGGTCTGTCTGAAGTCATTGCGTCACAAGCGTCAATAACAGCTATTATTCTTGCTCCTAAAAGGAATCTCTTCTCCTGCCAAACCTTCGGGATACCCTTCACCGTTATTCTTGCCTGCCGCGGAACGTAAGAATGTTTGTCGCCTAATGCAACTTTGCCTGTAATTTTATGGTACTTTACTCCTATATTCCTTCTAATACCGTCTGAATGTAAGTAAGTCCTTATATATTCGTAATCGCAATTATATCCTAAATCTCTGTAAAATTCTCTATAAACGGGATCTCCGTCATACCCAGTTTCTGCGCTCCAAACTTGGCTCGCGGTCTCCGCGTCTCTTGAAAAAGCCGCGACTCCGCTATTGCCCAATAGGCAAAGATCCAAACGGGATCTTTTGGAAGAATAACCACTTATGAGCGTCATGTCCGCAAGCGCGCATAATCCCAGCGTTTTGCGACCTATATTTCAACGTCGTTCTATTCGGAAACGCCAATAGCGCCTATATCAGCTCTTAAAGCTATTGTTTTTCCAGAAGTTTTGCCTTTTATAACGCCAAGCACTCCCGTAGCTCCGACTCTTTTGTAGGGAATTTTCAATTCTTTAAGTTTAGACTTGATAAATTTTGCAGTTTTAAATTCTTTTCCGCCAAGCTCTGGATTTTTATGTACGAGTCTTCTGTTTTCTATAATTTTTCTTTCAAAATCCATTTTGTCTCCATATATCCGTATAATCGTTATGAAACTTGTTTTACGACTCTATGAATATTTTCAGCTATATCGCTTGCGACGACGCTTGCTTGGCATTTTTCTTTCTCAGACAATTCCCCCGCTAATCCGTGAACAAACACGGCGAATTTTACGGCATCAAAAATATCGTCGCCAATATTTACAAACGCGGCTATCATGCCGCTCAAAACGTCGCCGCTTCCCGCCGTAGCCATCGCGGGCGTCCCTGTGTTATTTATATAAACTCTCCCATCTGAAGCGACAATCGTATTTTTACCTTTTAAGACGCACGTAAGATGATTTTCCCTTGCAAATTCCGCGACTACTTTTTCTCTATTGTTTCTTACAGCCTCGCTTGAAATATTTAAAAGATTGGAAAATTCTCCCAAGTGCGGCGTTAATATAAGTTTAGACTTTACGTCTTTAAGCTTGCCAGAAATACCGTTAAAAACAGCAAGACCCGACGCGTCCAAAACTATAGGAGCGTTAACTGAAAAAATAATCTTATGAACGAATTTATAATCCGATTTAAGTCCGGGTCCTATGACTAGAGA
The DNA here is from genome assembly GCA_031289055.1 of Candidatus Endomicrobiellum porotermitis. Lineage (GTDB taxonomy): Bacteria > Elusimicrobiota > Endomicrobiia > Endomicrobiales > Endomicrobiaceae > Endomicrobiellum > Endomicrobiellum porotermitis. The sequence continues at coordinate 26,072 of JAITQE010000002.1, read as the reverse complement.
CGTAACTTTTCTCAACTTCGCGTATTTAACAATATTTGCGGCAGTTTTATATACGTGAAATATTGTTTCCGGTTTAGACAAAGAGCAAGCTTGAATTAAAAAATCTTCTTTGACGGCGTATGTTACAAGACCCGCTCCGCAATACATTGCTCCCAAACAACACAAAGCTCCGGCTCCCGGCATAAGTTTAGAGCCTGCGACAACCAAAACGTGCCCAAAATCATACTTGTGGCCGTCGGGTTTTCTTTTTAATTTGCAAATGAAATTTTTAATTTCTTGTTTCTTCATAACGTTAAAAAGCGACCGCAACCGCGGCGACGTATTTTTTCGTATGAGACAAGGATACGTCTATTCTCCCGTATTTTTTATTTTTTATGTAAACTTGAGGTTTGCCGTCTTTATTATTTCTTACGGAAATATCCGTAACGGAAAGTTTTTTATCTTTTGCGCTAAGCGCCTTCCATACGGCTTCTTTAGCTGCAAAACGGGCGGCCAAATGCTGCGAGGCGTTTTTTTTAGGCAAAGAATATAATACTTCTTCTTTTGAAAACACGCGTTCAAGATACTTTTTATCTTTCGCATATTTATCAAATCTTTTAACTTCTTCTATATCTATGCCTATGTTCATTTCAACCTCTTTAACAGCGTTTAACGCGCGCTCAAATAGAGATTTCGGCTTTTGCCAAACGACAACAGCGCGAGGGTTGTCGTCGCGAGATTGACCCTCAATCTATTGCCTGAGACGACAAATCAAGTTCAGTATGAGGGCAAAGACATAATAACAGCCGCAGAGAGTAAAAAAATTTAAGCTTTTGCTGACAAAACGACTTCCAAAAATTAGAACGGCGGATTTTAAGATTTTTGCTAAGAAAAATCCTTAAAATTATTCCGCGAGCGTAAATTCAAAATACAAAGCAAAACTTATTCAACTGTAACCGATTTGGCTAGATTTCTAGGCTGGTCAACGTCGCAACCTAGCGCCACCGACACATAATAGGCCAAAAGTTGAAGCGGAATTACAGACAAAATAGGGGAAACAAACTCGTCGCAATCAGGAACGTATATTACGCTGTATCCCTTATCTGCGATGGCTTTGTCAGACTCGCTTGCTATTACTATAATAATACCGCCTCTGGCTTTCGCTTCTTCAATATTTGAATTTATTTTTTCATAAATTCTGCTTTTAACGGCTATAGAAACCACTGGCATATCATCGTCAATCAAAGCTATAGGACCGTGCTTCATTTCACCGGCGGCGTAACCTTCGGCGTGTATATAAGAAAGTTCTTTAAGTTTTAAAGCGCCTTCTAAAGCGATGGAATAATTTATATGTCTGCCTAAATATAAGAAATCTTTTTTATGGGCAAATTTCTTGGCAACTTCATAAACGTTTTCAGCTTGCTTTAAAAAATTTCCTATTTTTACCGGCACTTCCCATAATTCTTTTAAATATTTTTTTAACTTTTCTTTTGAAAGACTTTCTTTTTTGCGCGCCCAATCTAATGCAAGTATATAAAGAGCCGTAAGCTGCCCGGTAAAAGCTTTTGTAGACGCAACGCCTATTTCCGGACCGCAGCGAGTGTAAACTACGTGATCAGCCTCGCGGCTTATGCTAGATCCGACAACATTGCAAACCGCTAATGTTACGCAGCCTTTGCTCTTAGCAAGCCTTAGAGCCGCTAAAGTGTCCGCCGTTTCTCCCGATTGAGAAACGACTATAACAAGCGTCTTCTCGTTTAAAATAGGCTCTCTGTATCTAAACTCCGACGCTATATCAACTTCCGTCGGTATTTTTGCAAAATTTTCAAACAGAAATTTTGAAACAAGCCCGGAATGATAAGCGGTTCCGCAAGCGACAATATAAACGTTTGATATATTTTTAACGTCTTCTTTTGACAGTTTGACTTCTTCAATATAAACGCGTCCTTCGTCGGGATAAATTCTGCCTCTGAAAGTATCCTCTATAGTTCTGGGCTGTTCGTATATTTCTTTAAGCATGAAGTGTTTATAGCCTTCTTTTTCGGCTTGCACACAATCCCATTTTATATTTTTCACTTCTCTATTCTTTACGTTATTTTCAGTATCGGTTATTATTATTTTGTCAGACGTCAATTCAGCGATATCGCCATTTTCAAGAAAGATCATATCTCGCGCGTAAGAAAGCAACGCTGAAATATCTGAAGCTAAAAAATTCTCCCCTTTTCCTACGCCAATTATAAGAGGAGCGTCTTGTCTTGCGCAAACTATTTTATTGGGCTCGTCTTTACATATTACGCCAAGTGCATACGAACCCCTTATTTCTTTAAGAGTTTTCCTAACCGCGCAATGCAAAGTGTCTTTGTAATATTTTTTTATAAGATGGGCTATTACTTCGGTATCGGTTTCAGATTTAAATTCTTTGCCTTCTTTTTCAAGTCCTGATTTTAATTCGGCATAATTTTCTACTATCCCATTATGAACTATAACTATGCTTTTGGTCGGATCCGTATGCGGGTGAGCGTTTTCTTCTGACGGTTTCCCATGCGTAGCCCAACGAGTATGACCTATGGATATATTGGCTTTTAAAGGTCTTTTCTCTATATTTTCTTCAAGGTTTTTTAACTTGCCCACGCTTCGTCTGATCTGCAGCCGCCCGTCTTTAACAACAGCGATGCCTGAGGAATCGTATCCTCTATATTCAAGTTTTTTTAATCCGTCAAGAACTACGTCTACGGCATTTTTCTTTCCTATATAGCCTACTATCCCGCACATACGCAGTCCTTTCTGAATTTAGTAAATTACGAGTTCTTTTCTATAAGACTTTTCATATCAAAAACAGCCTTTTGAAGACCATTAAATATTGCTTTTGAGATTATTGAAAATCCTATATTAAACTCATTCATTCCGCGAATTTTACAGATTTGACCTACATTCTCGTAATCAAGTCCGTGTCCGGCGTTCAATATAAGCTTTCTTTTACTCGCTTCCTTTGAAGCTTCGGCAATTCTTTTAAGCTCGTCTTTACATTCGCTAGACGAAGCACCGCTTTCTCTAAAAAGTAAAGAATATTTTCCAGTATGCAGTTCAACCGCGTCCGCCCCTACTTCAGAACAAGCGGCGACTTGTTCCAAATCCGCATTGACAAATATACTGACCGCGATTCCAGCTTTTTTAAGCTTAGACGCAATGCTAGAAATATTTTTTTTGTTATTTTTAACGTCAAGACCGCCTTCGGTGGTAAGCTCTTCTCTTTTTTCCGGAACCATACATACGGAGTCCGGTTTAGCGTCCAAGGCGACGCTAAGAATTTCTTCAGTCGCAGCCATTTCCAAATTTAATTTAGTTTTTAAAACTTCCCGCAAGCTATAAACGTCGTAGTCTTGAATATGTCTTCTGTCTTCTCTTAAATGAACGGTAATTCCGTCGGCGCCGGCTTTTTCGCACACAAGAGCGGCTTCAATAATAGACGGAACGCCCTCTCCGCGAGCCTGCCTAAACGTAGCTATATGGTCAATATTTACGCCTAATTTAATCATCTTTGCGCCTCTCCGATTATTGTAGAAACGTCTCCTTCTCAACCGAGTCGGCTATGCTTTCGGCAATAGACCGAATCTCGTCAACGTCTTTACCTTCAACCATAACCCTCAAAAGATTTTCCGTACCCGAATATCTTACAAGCACGCGTCCATCGGAACCGAGAGATTTTTCGCAAGCTTTTATTAGATTATAAGACTTAGGAAGGTTTTCAATAGGAACTTTTTTCGTTAGCTTTCTATTTACCAAAACCTGTGGACACTTCTCAATAACGTTCATGAACTCCGACATCGTTTTGCTTGTGCCGCTCAAAGCCGAAAGAATCATAACAGAACTCAAGACTCCGTCGCCAGTAGCTAATATATCTTTAAATATAAAGTGTCCCGACTGCTCGCCGCCAAACGAGGCTTTATGTTTCCTCATATCTTCCATAACGTATCTGTCGCCGACTTTAGAAGATATAACTTTTATTTTTTCTCTCTTTAAAGCGCGGGACAATCCAATATTTGCCATAACGGTTGAAACTAAAATATTGTTTTTAAGCTTCTTTTTGCTCTTCAACCATACCGACATTGAAGATAAAAAATAATCTCCGTCTCTTATTACGCCGTTTTCATCAACGCATATCAATCTATCGGCATCTCCGTCAAAAGCAAATCCGCAAAAAGCGTTATATTCTTTTACGGCTTTACACAGAGATTGCGGGTGTAAAGAACCGCAATTTAAATTTATATTCTTACCGTCAGGATTAGCGTTTAACGTTACGACGCTTGCGCCCAGTCTTTTTAAAATACGCGGAGCACATTTATAAGAAGCGCCGTTAGCGCAATCCAAAACTATGGTCTTGCCTTTAAGTTTCTTGCCTGAGAAATTTTTTACAATAAAATTTTCGTAAAACTTTATAAGTTTTGAATTTTCTTTTAAGGAAATCTTTTTTCTTGGAAAAATGTCTTTTGAAGCGATGTGTTTATTTATCTTTGCTTCTATTTTTTCTTCTATTGATTCTGAAAGTTTATGTCCGTTAGAATTAAAAATTTTAATTCCGTTGTCCATATAAGGGTTATGGCTTGCAGATATAACAACTGCCGCGCGGGCTTTCCCTTTTTTTAAAAGCACCAAAGCCGCAGGCGTCGGCATAACGCCTCCAAACACTGTTTTTGTTCCCGCCACAGACATGCCTTCAGAAAGTTTCGCTTGTATCCTTTTGCCTGATTCTCTAGTATCGCGAATAATAAGAATACTCTTATTTACGTCTAAAACTTCGGCTATAGAACGACCTATGATATTAAGAGTGGAATTATCAAACGGGAATTTAGAAGAGTCTCCCCTAATGCCATCCGTGCCAAATAGTTTCATTTTACATATATCTCGCATACAGCCATACAAAAATCGCAAGAACAAGCGCAAGCGCTTTCAGGTGCCAATTTTTTTTGATTTTAACAAATAACTTTGTCATTTTGTTCTTAAGACCTCGCCATTTGTATTAATTATCTCCCGAAGTTTTGACAGAGAGTTATTCCCGTGCAGCTTACCGCCGTGAGCCACAGAGATTTGCCCCGTTTCTTCCGAAACTACCACCACGATAGAGTCTGTTACTTCGCTTAATCCAAGCGCGGCTCTATGTCTTGTTCCAAACAATTTTACATTTGTGTCATGGCTCAAAGGGAGAACGCAGCCTGCAGACACTATCCTACCATTGGAAATTATAATCGCGCCGTCATGCAAAGGGGCAGATTTATTCTTAAAAATTGAAAGAAGCAGCTCTCTTGAAATATCGGCGTTAAGAAGCACTCCCGTCTCAGTAAAACTCTTTAAGCCAATTTCATTTTCTATAGCGATAAGGCAACCTGTCATTGAAGAGCTTAAATCCTCAATCGCGTCAACCATTTCAATAACATAAGAATCTTTGATTTTTGACTTTGCTCCCCAGAGGCGCCCGCCTATCTGAGCAAGAAGATTTCTTATTTCAGTCTGGAAGATTACGGCAAATATGATAACGGCGGCAAGCCAAAAATTATCCAAAAGCCAAGATAACGCTTTCAAACGCAAGATATCTCTGGATATTATGGTTAATCCTAATATGAACAATATGCCAATAAATATCTGTATTGTTCTTGTTCCTTGTATTATAAGGATTATTCTATAGAATATTAGCGTAAGAATAAATATATCTAAGATATGCGAAATATACAGGTTATAAATAGCGATCAATGTTTCCATTATATTCCTCTAAAAGTTTCTATTATTTCAAAAACGTTGACAGTTTCTTTGACGTCATGAACTCTTACAATATCAGCTCCGCAAAACGCTGTAAGAAAGTTGGCAGTTATAAACGACGTTTTATCTCCGCCCGCCAAAGATCTTACAAATCGTTTTCGCGATACCGCCCCAACTACCGCTCCAAGCGTAGAGAAAACGCTCATATTCTTTACTAGTTCCATATTGTGTTTAACTGTCTTGCCAAACCCGGGACCCGGATCTACGGCAATATACTCTTCTTGTATCCCAAATTCCATAGCATAAGACTTCCTTTCAGAAAGAAATTCGTAAACTTCAGAAGTGCAATTTTTATATTTCGGCTCAATCTGCATATTCTTAGGCAGACCTTTCATGTGCATAAGTATCAACCCGGCTTTTGCATCCGCCACAAGTTTAGCCAATTTGTCTTTGCCTTTTGTTAAAGAAAAAATATCGTTGATTATATCGGCGCCTTCTGACAACGCGACCTTTGCAGTTTCGTATTTGTAAGTATCTATAGAAATAGGAATTTTAACGCGTCTTCTTATTTTTTTTAAGGCGGGAAGCAACCTTTTTATCTCGGTTTTAACATCAACAAGCTTTACGCCCGGCCTTGAAGACTCCGCGCCGATGTCTATAATTCCAGCCCCCAGCCTTTCAAACTCAACGGCTTGCTCTAAAGCTTTATCAGGACAGGTTAACCCATCGCCAGAAAAAGAATTCGGATCCATATTCACTATACCCATAACAATTGGGTTTGTTAAATCCAAAGATTTGTTTTTATATCTAAAAATTTTGCTTTTGCTTATTATTTTTTTAAAATCTCCGGCAAGCTGTTTTAAACCAAAAGGCTGAAAGCTAAGTTTGTCCGCTAGTTTGCCAAGCTGAGATATAGTCGCAAATAACACTACGTCCGAAAATCCACGTTTAAATCTGCTGATACCCTCGCTCAAAGCTACGTCAGCGCCTACGGAAATAGCCTCTTGTTTCAAAATATTTGCCGCTCTATTGTCTATCTTTTCTATACTTACGGGTTCAAGAATGCCTTTTTTTGCTAAAGATTCGTAAACTACAGCGCTGCAACCGGTGTTTTTTACAAGTTTTAAAGCATCATTAAAATTATTTACCGCAGCTTTTCTTGTTATCAATTTTATCTTCCCAAAAGAGACATTGCCTCAGAACGAGTTCTTACGTCTTTTAAAAATATTCCTCTCATGGCTGAAGTGAGAATTTTAGTTCCCGGTTTTTTAACGCCTCTCATTGTCATGCACAAATGTTCGGCTTCAATAACAACCATGACTCCGTGCGGATCTATTGACTTCATTATAGTATCAGCGACTTGTTTTGTAAGTCTTTCTTGCAACTGAAGCCTATTAGCGAAAACTTCCACAAGCCTTACAAGTTTTGACACGCCTACTATTTTATCTTTACGCGGCACGTACGCCGCGCAAGCTTTGCCGAAAAAAGGCAAAAGGTGATGCTCGCACAACGAATAAAACGGTATGTCTTTAACAAGTATTATTTCTTCATGCTCTTCCGCAGCATAGCGAACTGGAACAAGTTCCGAAGAGTCAACTTCATTGCCTGATAAAGCTTCTTTATAAAACTCAGCTACTCTTTCTGGAGTGCGTCTAAGACCTTCTCTGTTTAAATCCTCTCCAAAAGATTCAAGCAAAAGCCTTATGGCTTCTTGAGCTTTTTTTTTGTCAAAATTAAATTTTTTCACTTTTCCGTTGTCCGCCGTCAATTTTTTCTTTTATAACTTCTTTTTCAATCGCGGCTTCTTTTCCGTCTTCTTTTGTTACCGGCGCTTTTTCTGCGACGGGAGGCAAATCTTCGCCTTTCATTATTTTATCAACTTCTTCGCCATTAAGATTTTCTCTCTCTAAAAGACAATTTACAAGCTTACCAAGCTTTGCTAAATTATCTTTAATAAGTTTCGTCGCTTTAGCTTTAGCGCCATCTATAATCTTCTTAATCTCTTCGTCTATAAGTTCCGAAGTTTTACCGGAATGCCTTACTTCTCTTGAAATATCTCTTCCAAGGAAAATTTCTTCGTTAGGTCTTTGTAAAGCCATTGGACCTATTTTCTCGCTCATGCCAAATTCCATAACCATTCTTGTCGCAATTTCTGTGGCTTTTGAAATATCGTTCTGAGCTCCGGTTGTTATTTCTGAAAACATTACTTCTTCGGCGACGCGTCCGCCAAAGAGTATCGCCAGTCTGTCTAAAAGTTCAGTTTTGGAAGTTAGGTATTTATCCTCTTCCGGAAGCTGAAGGGTATAACCAAGCGCCGGACCTCTAGGCACTATGGAAACTTTATGAACAGGATCTGCCGTCGGAAGTAGTTTTGCAACTATAGTATGTCCAGCTTCATGATAAGCTATAACTTTTTTCTCTTTTTCAGACATCATGCGAGATTTTCTCTGAGGTCCCGCAAGAATTCTGTCTATAGCTTCTTCCGTATTTTTCATATTTACGGCTTTTTGACCGTTTCTAGCGGCAAGCAGCGCCGCTTCATTTATGAGATTTGCCAAATCAGCGCCGACAAACCCCGAAGTTCTTCTGGCTATAACGTTTAAGTTTACATCGCTATCCAACTTAATTTTTTGGGCGTGCACCGCAAGAATCTCTTCTCTGTCTTTTAAATCCGGACTTGGAACTAGAACCTGCCTGTCAAATCTTCCAGGCCTTAAAAGCGCGGGATCTAAAACGTCGGGTCTGTTTGTAGCGGCAATTAGGATAACGCCTTCTTTTGTGTCAAAACCGTCCATTTCAACAAGCAATTGATTTAAAGTTTGCTCTCTTTCATCGTGACCTCCGCCGATCCCAGCAAATCTATGCCTACCGACGGCATCTATTTCGTCTACAAATAACAAACAAGGAGCAGACTTCCTGCCTTGATCGAATAAATCTCTTACTCTTGAAGCTCCTACGCCTACAAACATTTCAACAAATTCAGAACCGCTTGAAGAAAAGAAAGGAACTCCGGCTTCTCCCGAGACGGCTTTGGCAAGCAAAGTTTTTCCCGTACCCGGAGATCCAAAAAGAAGAACTCCTTTTGGAATCTTTCCGCCCAATTTTTGAAATTTAGCCGGATCTTTTAAAAATTCTATTATTTCTTGCAATTCTTCTTTTGCCTCGTTGCATCCCGCGACATCTTTAAAAGTAACTTTTTTAGCGGCGTTGTTTCCTGCAAGTTTTGCTTTTGTTTTACCAAAAGACATAGCCTGCTTGCCGCCGCCAGCCATCATTCCTCTCATAAGGAAAAACCACACAAAAATGAAAAGAGCCATCGGCAAACAGCTTACTAAAAGAGAACTAAGCCAACCGCTTTTTTCAACAGAGGAAAATTCAAGAACTTTGTTTTCCTCCATGTCTTTTATAAGGTTGGGGTCATTCATAGGAATAGTTTTAAACTTCTTTAAAACTCCTTCGGAATCTCTAAATTGACCTTTTATAAAATCCTGTCCAACTACAACTTTGGATACGCTGCCCGCTCTTATATGCTGCTTAAACTGGGAATATTCAAGCTCTGCTTCCGGACCTTTCTTTCCGTCAGAATTCATAAGCATAAATATAATTATAAAAAGCGTTATCCAAAAAAGTATATGCCATGGACTTTTTTTCTTCATTAAACCGACTCCTTTATTTTCCCAACATAAGGCAACTGTCTAAAAAATCCATTGTAGTCCAGTCCATAACCGACGACAAAATCATTTCCCACTTCAAAACAACTGTAATCTACGGCGACTTCCTTTTCTCTAGCGCGCTTCTTATTTAAAAAAACGCAAGTCTTTATGCTTTTAGGCTTTTTCAAAGACATTTCTTTTATCAAGAAATCTAAAGTAAAACCTCTATCGACAACGTCTTCAACTATGATAACGTCCCTGCCAATAATATCTTCTTTGATACCTGAAACTACTTTCACCTTTCCCTGCGTTTGCGCGCCTATGTAAGAACCGACAGAAATAAAATCAACTTTGCATTCTAAATCTAAACTGCGCACCAAATCCGCGCAGAAAATAAAACTACCGTTTAAAACCGCAATTATAAGAATACTCTTTCCCGCATAATCCTTTGATATTTGCGCGCCTACTTCTGAAACTTTTTTACGAATATCTTCAGCCGGAATTAAAACGTCAACGTTATAGTTATTCCGTTTATCCGTCATTTTATTTACCCTTTTATAAAATATGCTCTATTGTTTGGCTTAACGCAAAAACTCCACTCGTCCGATATCTTATAAACGGATAAATCTGACGACAAAATTTTACGCATTATTAAATTGATATAAGAATTGTACTTTTTTTGAGGCAAAATATTCTTCAAAATTCTGTATTGAATTGCTTTATTATACCGCAAAAACATTGTTAAATCAAGCAGAACCCGCTTTTTGCTAACTTTCGCGCATTTTCTTAAATATTTAAGCGTAATCTCTTCCAAATAAGCGTCTTCTATAGTTTGTATACGGCTTAAATTAAATATATGTTCAACAGCCATAGTATTTATTTCTTCACATAAGGGAATAATAGAAAGCCTTATTTTGTTGCGGGTATAAACATCAGAAAAATTGGACTTGTCTGTGCAGAAAGGCAATTTATGCGTATTTATATAATCTTCAATCAATCTTCTTTTAATCGGGAGCAATGGTCTTATAATGGCAATTTTTCTATTTACATTCCTTTCTTGAGGCATACCCGTAAAATTTCCGCTTCCCCTCAAAAGCCACATTAAAACAGTTTCGGCGTTATCGTTGGCGTTGTGAGCGGTGGAAATCTTATTGCATTTGTGTTTCTTAGCTATATTTTCAAGCACCAAATACCTTAAGTTCCGTCCCGCCGTTTCAACGGAGACAGATTCTTTTTTAGAGTAGTCTTTTACGTCAACGCTTTCCAAAATGCAATCAATTCCAAGTTTGTATGATAAATTTTTAACGATTTGGGCTTCTTTGACGGACTCTTTTCTTAAATTATGATTGAAATTCGCCGTCAAAAGTTCTATTTGCATTTTTTTTGCCAAACGCCAAAACAAATGAAGCATACAAACAGAATCTTGTCCGCCTGAAACAGCAAGGACGATTTTATCTTTGGATTTTACTAAACCGGTTTGAATAATATCTTGATAGAAAACATCCCATGCCTTCATTTTCTAAAAAACCTTTTAAAAAAGTTCTTTCTGTCAACGATTTTCTTAGGAGAAATAAGAGCCGTAAAATTTTTAATGAATGAAACAATATACTTGTCTGGGTGTATAGCCACATATTTGTCGCGCCAAATAGGAGAAAACTTCTCCTTAAATTCTCTTAAAGACGCAATATCATACTTAAAATGTTCAGCAAACATAAACATCTTTGCGAAATATTTTGCGACATCGCCGCTATTATCAGACCTATTAAAGTAAGCAAGCCCTAAATCAAACCATTTATATCCATTATCTTTAGCGTAAATAATATTTTTAAACATGATATAGGAAAATAAATCATACTCGCTTTTTAAATACCTCGCTACGCCAGAAGATATTTCGTGTCTATTATCTGTTTTTAACAAAATTGAAAAAGCGTAAACCTTTCCGTCTTTTTCCAAAACGCTAAAGTCCATGTATTGCATATATATTTCATCATACTTCCCCGGGACAAAGTTCATTTCAAAATAATGCTTATCTTCTACCCACTGCTTATTTATCTCCGAGAATTCAGCTTTATACCTGTTAAACATATCTGCGCTTAAAGGCTTATAAGTAAACCCCGCATTTTCTATCTTACTTTCCAAATCATAAAAACTTTTAAATTTCTCGTCGTATATATTAAAATTTTTCAACGATATTTTTGCTTCCTGACCTATGTCAAAAATATCAAGCCCAACGTCGTCGTAAATTTGCGCGTATTTTCCGTCTATACCCACAAACGCAGGCTTGGCGGAAGCCCTGTCAGCAATCTCTTTAAACTTCCACAAGAGTTCGTTTCTGCTAAAATTTCTTCCGACCGGATCTCCTAAAACAATCCAACTGTCTTTTGACTTAGCGTACATTATAAACGCATCTTTCTCGTCATTTACTATAAATTCCTTATCAGAAGCCAAAGCATACAGCGAGTACGCGTAATCTGAAGAACGCGTTATTGCCTCCACATCTTTTTTTGTAAACGACAAAGTCTTATTAAAAAAGTTTTTAAGTATCTGTTCAACAATAACTATTAGTATTATAGCGCCGACGCCAAGACTTGCTCTTAAAAATCTCGCCGCATCATTAGTGTTTAAAAGATTGCTAAAAAACACATTAAGATGTATCCAAGAGAAAATGTTTTGTCTATTTATAAAGAATCCTATCCAAACAGATAAGGCGAATACTCCGCCAACCGCGCAAAACCACCACGAACTAAAATTTGTTTTGAGTATAGGAATATCCCTGTAGAAATATTTTTTTGAAAACAATAAAACAACTAATAAAGACACAAAGCACGCAAGAACTAAAGTCGGTTCTCCAACAATAAGTATCAAAGCTATGGCAAAAGCTACCAAAAAACAGGATATGCTCCACGCTTTTTTAATCCTAAGCTGCAAAGCTCGGGATATAAACAAAACGCCTATTGCCGTAATACTTAATAAGAAGTGCGATAAATCCGCAAACCAAGAAGGAAGTAAGTTTATAATAACCTTTAATTGAGCGACATTAAACGGAGTAGACGCTGAAAACATAGCTATCATACCTACAAAAAAAGAACATAGAGCTATGACTTGAACCACAAGCGACGAAACCGTTTTTCCAAAAACCTTCGCCGTCCTATTGAAATTTTTAGTAAAAACCATAATTTCAAAAGTCCCTAACATAACAAGAGCTATTAAAAGCGGAAAGAAATAAAATACCGCCCTATAGGCGAGAAGAGCGCTTATAACGCCTGGGTTGTTTGCAGAATTCGGCATTAAAAGAGTTATTGACGTTTCAAGAACGCCCATTCCGCCCGGCACTTGGCTTATAATCACAAGAAATTGCGATACGAGGAAAACTTTGAGCAGCGCAAAATAGGATATATAGCCTTCAGGCATAAGGACAAAAAGCGTAAAAGAAGCGACAACCCAATCGCTTGTGGCAAGCAACACCTGAGCCGTTACAATCTTTATGTTTGGAAAAGAGACCGTCCATTTAAAAATTTTGCACGGTTTTGAGTGAAGCCTGCTTAATAAAATATACAAAACCAAAACAGCTAAGGAAATCAACCCGATTATTCTTGTTGAAATATTTAAATTTAATATCCCTTCTAACGAAACGGGAGCAAAAGTAAAAATGATCCCGCCTACAGCCAAAAGTCCAAGCCATATTGTCGCTGAAGAAAACAGAAGCACTTTTGTAACGTCAATCATTGAAACGTTGTATAAAGAATAAAGCCTGTATCTTATGGAACCGCCAAAAAGCATGGAATAGCCAGTATTATTGGCTAAAACATTACTTATGAAACACGTAAACAAGACGTCTTTAGGCTTTACTGGAACTTTAGCGTCAATAAACTTAAAAGCGACAATATCATAACCGCCTAAAATCAAATAGTATGACAAAGCCAAACACAACGCTATTACAATTCTTGCGGCAGGGATTGCCTTTAACGCATTGATAACGTCGACATAACTAAAATTTTTTAATTGATTATGTAAAAGAGCCAATGCTCCTATAAAAATTAAAAAGCCTAAAGGAACCAGAACAATTTTTATCCACTTTTTCATCGTTTATCCTACGTTATATCGCTATGTTGTCATAATACTGCAAAATCCGTTGTTTTCGCCGATTTCCACAGCGACGCCAAAAAGAGAAGATAGATTCTTATCCGTAAAAACGTTCGCGCGTTTCCCATCGGCAAAAATTTTGCCATTTTTAAAAAACACAAATCTGTTTATCTCAGGAATGATGTCCGAGACTAAATGAGTTACGAGTATTATATTAGCGCCGCTCGCGACTATCTTCCTCATAATTTTATGGAGGTTCAACGACGAGGCTATATCCAAGCCGTTTGAAGGCTCGTCCAAAATCAACGCTTTGGGTTCATTTACAAGCGCCCTCGCTATCAAAAACCTTCTTGCTTCTCCGGAAGACATAATCTCAAACTTTTCATTTTTTAAATATGACACTTCCATTAAATCTATCGTCTTATCCGCTTTTTCAACCATCGCCTTTGTAACAATATGATTTTTGCCTATTCCAATACTTGAAAAAAAGCCGGACAACACGGCTTCAAACCCCGTTGTTTCGTTGTGAAAATCGTATTGAAGCTCGCTTGTAACTATGCCAAGCGTATTGCGCAAATCCGCTACGTTCCAATCTTCGCGCCCAAACAACTTACAGACGCCAGATTCTGTATAATACGGATAAATAGAACGAGTAACCAGCTTTATAAACGTGGATTTTCCGGAGCCGTTAGGACCTATTATCGCAACATTTTCGCCCGCTTTTATAGTCAACTTAACATTGCTTAAAATTTCTCTTGAGCCGCGAAGTACGGATACATTTTCCATCTCTATAAAATTACTCATAATTTTAAGATTTTATAATAAATCTTGTAAAAATAAAAGAAGAGAGCCTTTATTTTTCTTGATTTTAATTCGCGATCTAAACTTATAGTTTCCGCCGCCGCAGTCAAAACTGGAAAATTAACGGTAAATTATATAGAATACAAACCATGATTTTTAAATATATTATGAGACGATGGCGAGCAAAAGCCGGGTATCGCGAATTTTTTAAAATAGCTTTGCCGCTTATAATATCAACGGGAGCTTGGGCTTTTCAAAATTTTATAGACAGTTTTTTTCTAGCGTGGCGCTCGCATGATTCTTACGCCGCGGCGTTTCCAGCGGGACTGTTAAACAGTTCTATTGTATTTATATTCCAAGGCACCATAGCTTATATTGACGTTTTTGTTGCGCAATATAACGGCAAAAAAGAATACAAGTCCATCGGTCCGTCGGTCTGGCAAGCTATTCATTTTGCCGCTTTAAGTTCCGTCGTCATTTTTTCGTTTACGCTGTTTTCCTCTAGTATTTTTAATTTCATAGGACACTCAAAAGATATTATTCAAGAAGAAATAAAGTATTTTAATATCTTATGCTACGGCTCATTTTTCTATCTTGGCTCGTACGCATTATCTGGATTTTACGCCGGGAGAGAAAAGACTAAAACGGTCTTATTAGTTAATCTTATAGGCATATTTGTAAATATTATTTTAGATTATTTGCTAATATTTGGACGATTTGGTTTCACAGCGCTTGGCATAGAAGGCGCGGCTCTTTCTACAATTATCGGATTTGCCATCGTATTTATTGTATTCCTTATTTTATTCTCTCAAAAAAAGAATGACTCTAAATTTAACGCAAGACAGCTAAAACCTAATTTTAAATTCTTAAAAAGATTTATACGATTTGGGTTACCAAGCGGCGTCCATATATTTTTGGATATGTCGGTATTTACGTTCTTTTCTCTTATAGTCGGCACTCTCGGCAAGTTAGAGTTATCGGCGACAAATATTGTCATGAACATTTACAATTTGGCTTATATGCCTCTTGTGGGATGCGGCATAACGACATCTATCATGATAGGCAATTATCTCGGCAGAAACAAAGCCTCTATGGCGCAAAAAAGCGTAATAACCGCCGCGCAAATAGTCTTTACTTTTATCCTCTTTACCTTCTTAATGTTTTTATTTGTTCCGAATCTTCTTATAAAACCGTTTGCCAGAGGCGCCGAAGCTCTGATTATAGAGCAGATAAGACCTACTATAATAATATTATTTAGATTTATAGCGGCATTTTCTCTTTTTGAATCTTTAAGCATTATATTTTCTTCAGCGATAAAAGGCGCGGGCGACACAAAATTTGTTATGAAACTTTTGATTATACTTTTCATGACGGCTTCAATTGCCATGTATATAGCGACAAAACGTTTCGGACTATACGGCTGCTGGAGTGTTTTGGTTATTTATGGTATCATACTGAACGTTTCGTGCTACATGAGATACGAGTCTGGCAAATGGAAAAAAATGCACATCATTGAGATGAAAGTTGAAGGCTAGAAGCTAAAGAGATTGGGGTTCCGTAAAGCGAGGCGGCGCCCCTAAATAAAGCTGAGGTGGTGGAACGGCAGACACGCAGGTCTCAGAAGCCTGTCCCCGAAAGGGCGGTATGGGTTCAAATCCCATCCTCAGCACTTTACCTAATTCAAAAAATAATCGTACAACTGTTTAAAGTCTAAGTTATTTTTTTTAACGCCTGCGTATTTTTTATAAAGCATTTCTTTTGATTTTGTCAATGTAGACGAATTTATACCGTATTCCAGAGTCATAGAAGCCTCTATGTAAGCGCAAAGCTTATCGCACATTTCTATAAGAGATCCGTCAACCGCATTATATTTATCATCGTCAAAATCAGCGGCATTGTCAACTCGCTTAATTTTGCCATTTTCAATAATTTTGTCTGAAAATTCGTCTTCTATAAAATATTGCATTTCGCCGTGCCAACTTTCAGGTATTAAAGGAAGTATTCTCTCGTCAACTTGTTTCTTCTCGTATTGTTTTATTATGTCTTCCAACCCACGTATAGAAGATTTAACGGGCTTAATTATGTCTTTAGTCAAAATCTCAGGCAAATCATGAAACAGCGACGCATAGAAGTTGTTATATCGCCTCTTTTGCGAAGAATTTGTCTCAAGCGACAATAAATACGCAAATATCGCAACCATTAACATATGCCCTAAAACCGTAGTCTTTTGCACTCTGAAAGCCTGCGCCCATCTTTGCTGAAACCTAAGCTGTCCGCACAAATCCAAAAACCCGTAATATTTTTTGTTAAGCGTCAATTGCGTTACGCCAAACAAATCGTCAAAAACAGCAACTCTTTTATCTATTTCTTGTTTTGTTTTTTCTATGCCGTAAAGCATTGAATTCCAAGGATAAACTATTCCAAACTCCCACTTCGTTGACAAACAATGAGCCGCGCTTAATATTCTTCTTTCCTTATTCGCATAGTTAGTTTCGGAAAAATATTTACGGCACCTTTCGCCAAAACCGCGCGGCAAAGAGTCTAAGTCGCTTTTTAAGTTTTCAAGCACCCATTTATTTAATTCTTTTTCTTTTTTTGACATGATCTCGCGAAATACTTCGGGTTTTAAATCTGTAAGCATTATTCTTTGAAAAAGCTCAAAAATTCCGCACTCAATAAGCTTTATCCAATCAACGGATTTTCCATTTTCTTCTTCAAACTTGGCAACTATATAAGCAATAATCATCTTATGAGACTGTTTGTCTAATTCAAAAAAATCCGACGGACGAATATGATCGTTCCATCTTAAAATATTTGCCGCAGAAAAAATTCTTAAAATCAAATCTTTTGTTATCATTTTTTCTCCAACAATTAATCCACTCTTAAACTGGTATCATTTAGACACATTTTATGAAACATTTTAATATAGTCTCTCTTTTCGCTAAAATCCTTTATGTCCGACAAGCGCGCGTTCGTCGCTAATATATGCCTCTCTTTCACG
Organism: Candidatus Endomicrobiellum porotermitis; assembly: GCA_031289055.1. Taxonomy (GTDB): domain Bacteria; phylum Elusimicrobiota; class Endomicrobiia; order Endomicrobiales; family Endomicrobiaceae; genus Endomicrobiellum; species Endomicrobiellum porotermitis. The sequence continues at coordinate 8,804 of JAITQE010000002.1, read as the reverse complement.
CTTATCTCCAAATCATTTTGGCGATTGCGTTTTGGCAAACGTAAGTATAAACTCCGTCCCTACATTCTCTTTAGATTCTATCTTTACCCGCCCGTTCATCTCTTTTATCGTACCCGTTATTTGCTGCATTCCTATCCCGTGTCCGCATTCTTTTGTCGTTTCCACTTCCATCCCCTTTTTCTAGCTTTTCCGCCGTCTCTTTAGGCATTCCCATACCATTGTCTTTTACTCTTATTTCTACTCTATCTCCTTTCGCGGCATAGGAAACGTCTATTATCCCCTTTATCCCTTCTACCGCTTCTATTCCGTTGTTTATTATGTTTTACATCATTCGCTCAAAATCGCTGCTTTTCCCTTTGATAAAGATAAACACTCCTTTCTCTTTTCCTTCATACTTTATCTCCACATTCCTGCCTGTTGCCGTACTCAAACTTCTTCCTTTCCATCGCTTCTTCCATAATCAAATCCAAGTCTCTTATTTCTTCTTCTTTTTCAACTATAACCGCTTTTTTATAGAGGGATAAAAAGCATAGCGTTAAGAAACATTGCAAGTCCAAAAACTAAATCAATAAAAAAAATATTTTATATGCTCTTGCATTTTTAAGTTCCTCAGGCGAATCTGAAGCGACTTTTAAATTATAAACAAGTCGTCTATGCAACCTTTCCAGAATCATACCATCTGTTAGTTTTAATTAACTCTGTAATTGATTTGTCCAAAGACAACAATGTTTCATTAAGAGAACTATATTCGCTACTATCTTTATCGGCTGAAGATTCAACAACCATAATTCGGTTATTACTTATATAGTCGCCTTTTTTGTTAATAAAGACTATATTCATCCCATCGCATATCAAAGCAAAATGGTTGGCATCTTTATCAAGAGCATTGACGCCAATTGCGGAAAACGGCTCGGCTATATCCATTAAGTGATACAGTGTGGGAATTAAATCCGCCTGAGAAACCGTATATTCAACAACTTGCGGCTTGAAAATTTTGGGAGCATATATAACCATAGGAATTTTAAATCTTTGCTTTGTATTTGCAGCGGAAGCGAAATTTCCAGCTATATGATCAGCCATAAAAATAAAAATTGTATCGTCAAAATACCCGTCTTTTTTTGCTTGTTCAATGAAATGCCCTATAGAATAATCGGCATAATACAAGTTATTGAGATATTTATTTTCTTCTGAATTTGGCGGGTACTTTTCAAATTGCGCAGCGGTCTGAATAAAAGGAATATGCGTAGTTCCTGTAAAAGCGCAAATAAAAAACGATTTGCCTTGATCATGGCTTTCTCCGGCTTTTTTAGAGATAAAGTCGCACATCTCGTAATCATATGTATTATCATATTTATAGTTCATCAACTGAGGGAAATTTTCTTTTCCGTAACTTCTATCAAAACCTAACATATTCTCAGCCACAGAACACATCATTATAGATTTCCTTTCATAAGATTGAGCATACAAAGTATGGTAGCCTATATTCCTAAAAGCGGCGCCAATCTTAGTAAAAGCACTCATAATGTCAAAACCATAATAATGAACGGTTCCTGGAACTATTTGCATACCGACAAGCGATGCAATTAAACCAAACTGGCTTCTTGGTCCCGCAGAGTAGGCGTTTACAAATTTAATTCCGCCGTTTGCTATTTTATCAAAAACAGGAGTAACATTATAACATTTATTTCCATTAAAAGAATCAATATATTTGGGCGTCCAACTTTCTAACAAGACAACTACAACATTGTAATTCTGGCGCTTTCCGCTATTCTTTAAACGGCGCATTATAGGATATTTTTCATCAGGAAAAATTTCATTCTCGCTCAAAAGAAAGCTCTTTGCATTTTTTAACGCTTGTTCCGCAGGATAACCAGAATTTATTACGCCTTTTGTGTCGTTTGTTCCTTTAAGAAAATAATACTGCGTAAATATTCCGTTTAAAATAAGTTGGATATTTGCCGGACTTTTTTGAATTTTATAAGCATCTATTAGATTTAACGGCATGCCGGAAAAGTTAAAACCGCCTCTTCTTCCCAAAATTACAAAAAAACTAACTACAATAAAAATTCCTACCTCTTTAAACAGGCTTATAAGCTTTGGATTGTACTGTTTCCCTATAAATTTAATAATTTTTATTTCTAAAAAAAACGATACGAATACAATTAAAATCAAAGCAGGTAAGTAATGTTTAAATACGTAGCCGAGTATGAAAGTTTTGTCTCTCCAAGCCAAAAGCAGATCTTCTGTCATATGTCGCTTCACTTGCGGATAATAAAAAAAATCTGCGCTTAACGTCAAAATCATCAAAAGCGATATTAAGCTTAATAAGACGGAAGAAATTACGATAATATTTTTTTTACAGCTTCCCCGCCATGGGAAAAACAAAAGCGCTATAAACGGTCCCTAGGAAGATACAAAAAGTAGCGATATCAAAACGCAAACCATAAATAAAACTGGCAGTCTTATCCCAAAAAGACAACTGATAAAATATAGACGGATAACTAATGCACAGCAGTAGACGAAACAATGCGCATATGGCAAGTATCAAGAAAAAGTACAATAATACTATCTTTATCTTGGTTTTTACATCTTTAGGATACTTGATATTTAAAAAGCATTTTATCCAAGTAGTCACAAAAATTATCCCATAAAATCCAACGGATTTAGAGATGACTGTTTAATGGATAACTGTTTGATTTCATCAAGAACTTCTTTCCAGTTTGACATATTTAATCTTTACCCTCTACTGATAACGTAATCTATACTTGTCGCTTGTTATAACATTTCTTTCCTCTGGGGAAGAATAGCATTGCTTTATAACGCAAGTATCTTTGTCGGAGTTTTCTTTATGAGATTTGATTTTAAGGATACGCTCAAATTCAGGCTCCTTTTAAATCTGCAAAACAAAAAAAACGAATTATTTTACTTAACGCGGCGAGTCTCATAAAATCATTATAATATTCTCATTGCGGAAGCATTATAACACAAAACGCTTAAAGTTTCAAATCTTTGTAGTATCTCATATACATATTGGATTTTTGGCGGTTAAAAGCTAAACTTCCGCGATATCTTTGCGGATTAGACCAAAATAAGCAATCCCGTATTTCTTCCATTTGCTTCTTTGCAATCTGCTACGCAATCTTCTTTTGCTACCGCTCTTTCAAATTCTTTTATCTCTCTTGCCTTCGCCGTCTTGTAAAACTTGTCGCAATGCTGCGCGTTGAACCTTTATATCTTTGAGATTTTACAGGATTGATTGGTTGTAGAAACGTACATTTGTTTTTCTGGGTCTGTATATGTTTTTGAATCACGAACTGCTTGTATTATTTTTGTTTTTATTCCGTCAGGTATCTCGTCTACATACTCTATCTTGTCATTTTCATACATTGCTTTTAGAGTCTCTAGAGATATACATTTAAGATGCCGTTTGCCACACTGGATACAAGACTTTTTTTTCAATTTCGTCCATTCTTTCGTGTCTAATTCAATCAAGGCTTTTTTATCGTTTTTATATATTATCTTTGCCTTGTCAACTTTTGAAGTTATATAAAAATAATTTATTATTGTTCTTGTTATGTATATAATAATAATTATATGACGTTTGTCCGATTTTTCAGGCAGTTGTCCTCTGTAAGCCTTCCATTTATCTATGAGAAAAAGATTAACAGGAAATTTCACTTTCACTAAAATCTTCCTTGAGCGTCTCTAAAAATTTACTATCTGCTTCTTTGAAAGGGTCTTCTTTAATATCATAATTTTTTGAACATTTTAATGTTTTAGGATTATCAAAAAAATCTCTGAAATCCATTTCTACCGACTTTATTCCCCTACTTAGTTTGTCTTCGTGCTTTTTCCATTCTGGATAATCGTGAGTTATTTTGCTTAACTCAAACTGCTTATATTTACCAAATGTTTTAACAGAAAAATTCAAAGACTGTTTATAACTTTCAGAAAGCTCATCGGTATCTTGTTTAAGCACCAATACGTCGTGCTCGCTTAACTGTTCTACTTCCCTGAGCAAATAAAGTTCCGCAGAGTTCGCATTTGGCATTTTGCCATACAAAATATCTTTTACAGCAGACGCAACAGGACCGTATTTCATAGCTTCATATTTATCTCCGGAAGCCACAAAGCCAAAATGTCTTAAATGGTGTCTATCGGCGAAAAATATTAGTTTTAGCAAATACATTATGTCGCTTTTTGCCGTATTATCTTTCGGAGCTTTGCTCTGAATGTAATACAAAGCCTGAAGTATTTTTCTTACTGAAACCATTTTGCCTTCCTTTTGCATACGCTGATTATAACACAAAACGCTTAAAGTTTCAAATCTTTGTGGTTCTCATAACATATATCTGCTATCCAATCTTCATTTTTGTAAACAAATTGTTCTTTTATCCTCTTTTCTCAATATACCAGAGACCTCACTATCTAACAACGCTATGTATTCAAGACCAATGTTTAGAGCTTTAGCAACAGCTTTAACATCAAGCGGACGATTTGTAATATGCTTATCTGTAATTAATCTTAAAATATAACCAGAAGTATTAGCAAACACATCAGCATTACCAGAAGTAGAACGATTAAATTTTCTTATTATTGCCATTCATACCCCCCCCCTTCCCCTTCAGAGTGTTCTGGTTATGTTATTTCGTCATTGCCAGATAATTTTTCAACAAACTCTTGAAGTGATACTATAGTTTCATTTAATTGTATTATTTGCTCTTGCATACTTTCAATGGCACAAGATTGGTCTTCAAGAAAGACGCTAACATTCCATCTTTTGTGTCTAACTTGAAAACATTTTCAAGCTGTTCTTTTAGAAAGGACTTAAAAAAAGCATCATTCATTGCTTCTTCAACAACCTTGTTAACTTCAGATTTTGAAACATTACGCATATAGATAAAATCTATTCCCAAAACGAAACATATCATTATTGAGAATATTGTTATAATAGTTTCATAAAAGCCCATTAGATGCCCTACAAGAGAATTTTCGTCTGTAATTTTTATAGTATTATACTATTCTGTGACAAACTAATTGAAGTTATTTTAGATACTGCTGTTGTAAGAGCATTATTAAAACTTTTATGCCCCAAATAAAGAAAGTGCCAGTACTGCAATAAAGGAAGTTATAATAGAAGTGACTATTATTACCAGAAGCCAAGATTTTGAAGAATATTTTGCACTTACTTATGACATTATTTTGACATTTACTCATTATGTAATGCCCTCCGACAATCAGTATATCATTTCAAATAGTATTTTAGTTTAATAATTATCTCTTATTTTGTTCCATTTTTCTATATGGAAGTCTTTGATTTCAGTTGATACTTTTGCGTCTTTAATGAGATTTGCAGTATAACATTTTAAAAAATCGTCATAATTATCTATAAATCTTAAATAATATTTGAGCGTTGTTAAAATGCCATTTGCTATTATATCTATGCCTCGCTCTTTTTTAATCTTCAAAATAATATTTGAAATTTTATTTTCTTCGGTAGCGTTCTTAAAACTATTTTGAAAAGTCGTAAGAATATAATATCTGTCAACTTCAATTTTGCTTATCTTTTTTATCACATCAAAAATTAGATACTCATCAATAGGAATATTGTGTTTAATCTCAACTATTTCAAAAGGCTTTCCGTCTTTTGTATATATTTCTATATCGCCAAAACCGTGCTTATCAGACGAAGTGTGAACCTGTAAAGGAACAAGTTTTTTACTTTTATATCTGTCAAATTTATCAAAAAGAACTTCATAGATTGAATATATTGCGATTACAGGCAACCTTGAACTTTTCTTAATCTGAAAATGTTTGGCAAGCATTGATAAGATTATATTAATGTTTAAGTTGCTTGCATTTTCTGTCTTTTGCTTTGCAGTTTTCTGAAATAAATCTTCATTAGTCTTTGATAATTTTATAAGAGCAAAAAATAAATAAACGAGATATTTTTCAGAGGCTTGTTTAAAAGTTTCTATTTGGTCAAGTATATTCAAAAATGCTTCTTTAAGTTTTGCATTCCGTATTTTTAAATTCTTTCCATCTTTTTTAGTCCATTTAATTTCTTCTCTCGTAGCCAATGTTAAAAAAGCGCTCTCTTTATTTGCATACTTTGGAAAATTATCTTTGAAAAATGGCGATGTTATATGAGTATCCAAAACTCTTGCAGAATAACCATTAGTAAAATCTGTTCTATGCAAACGAATATCTTGTTTAGGCGCTGTTATCTTCTTTAAGAGGCTTGTTGTTAAAGCAGAAACCAGAGATTTATTACTTTCTATATTTGAAATCAATATATCTATATCTTTTTTAATTATATTTGGGATATTGTCAGCATTTAATTTAGAGGCTTTAATATAAGCATTTTGTAAAACGCCTCTTTCATTCATAAAAAGAACTCCTCATAATTATCCGCTTCTTTTATTCTTTCTTCCGACAATGACACATATTCAGGGTTTATCTCTATGCCTAAATATTTTCTGCCAAGATTTTTAGCGGCAATACAAGTAGTTCCGCTACCACAAAAAGGGTCTACTATAACATCGCCACTATTTGATAGTAATTTTACCAATTCTTGTATTATATATAGCGGATATACTGCCACATGTTTATTGCCTTTTGTTATTTCAACGGGGCTTTCTATTAAATCTTTTTTCATAGCGTTGCCTGTTATTTTGATTATCGTAAATCCGTTTCTTCTAATTTGATTATTCCGTCCGCCTTCCATACCGCCGTATGCTTCTTTATGAATACCGCGAATTTTCATTCTGAAACTTTCTATTTTCCCAAGTCGCACCTCTTCTATAACTTTCTCTAACTCCCCAGTTGCGTTTTCTTTTTCTTCCGCCGTTAAATTTGACTGACTTATAGTATCAAAATACTTTCTTCCTATCTTTGAAGAATTAGGAGTTATTTTTTTATTTTTCCTATCTAAATGGCTTAAAAATTCGTCTAATTTAAAGCAATAGTCTTTTGTTTTAGCAAATATAAAAAACGGCTCTGTAGATTGTATTAGCTTTCTATGCTCTTGTCTCGGTGTAGGATTTGTTTTTGCCCAAGTAATTTGATTGATTAAAAAAACCTTTTTATTTTCTAATACCTTGAGAGCAAATTTATATGGGATTAACGATAAATTTCCGTTTAGATATTTATCACCCAAATTAAAAACTATTGCTCCTGTTGATTTTACAACACGGGAACACTCGTTAAATATAGACGCTAAATTATTTATATATTCGTCTTCTGTCGCTTCATTGCCAATACCGCCACAGCCATAATCCCGTTGTTGGAAATAAGGCGGAGAAGTTATTATCAAATCCATACTATTATCCGGCACTCTTTTTAAAAAGGATAAAGCGTCAGAACAATGAACCTTATTTAATATTTCGTTAATGTTTAATGTATCATCATAATAACTTCTGCTTACTAAATTTCCATATGCTTGTAAATTTTCCATTATCATACTCCTGCAAAATGACAATTGTTTTCAACTATTTTCTCTATCTCTTTTGTTTTTTTTTGGATACTCTTTTTTAAATAATCTGTCGCTTCCGAAGATAACTTATCAATTTCTTTTTGAACCTTACTTGAAATGATAGGAATTTCTATATTATAAATGTCAATAAGTTTTAATTGGATTTTTGACTTTTTGTCGTTTGTCTTTTTTATATTCTTCTAGCCTGTTATTATACTATTTTCTTTGCGTCTCAAATAGGCGGCTACGTAATTGACTGATATGTTCAAATCAGGATTTAATCTGATACAAGTCAAGAAGAAGGAATTGTTTTATAAGTATCTTCATTAAAAATCGCAACCTTAAAAATAGTCCCGCGGGACGATAATAGAATATCGTTATCTTGCAAAAGGTATCTGTTTTGCTCGTAGTCTTTGGCGCTATAAAACAGACAATCCTTGAAAAAATTTTATTATTTTGAATGTCTGCTAATCTTATAACTCTATAACCGCCGTTTTTATAATCTCTTGAGATATTATCATTAGTAAAAATAGTCGCTCCAGCAAATATATCCGCGCATGTATCCCGCAATTTCTGTGTTTTCATATTTAATATTATATCATAAGAATTACAAAAATACAATATCGCTTGACAAAAGTATTGTTATTTAGTATTTTAATACTAACAATGGATTTTTCAAATTATTTTGGAGGTTGCTTATGGCAAAGAAGCCGGCAGTATGGATAGCAAAACATCAAGTCGGAACGGATTTTATTAAAAACGCACCGTGAAATGTAAGGAAAGATATGCTTATTAAACTTTATTTATAGTAATCAAATGTAAAGATGTGCGTAGATAAATAGCCACAGGGACAGTAAAGATAGAACGCACGGGACAGACTTGTGAAAAGACTAAAATAGAAACACGAAAAAGAAGATAGAATTTGATATCCGCGGTATGTACGTTAGCCTACAAACCCGCTCGGATTATACCCCATAAAACAAACTATCATCTAAGCGTTTTGCGCCGCTACCGGTATAAATATTGCAATTTTAATATTCTGATAAATCTTATATATCCTTAGACATCGCGTCTTGTAGTTTTTAATCAAAAGGCGAGCGTTTTTCTCTAGCGGTAAAGCTCTACCGCGAAACATACATTGCTATGTTCGGCGAGCGTTAACCATGGCTGGAAGCGTTCTTCTTGGCTCTCGCTATTGACGCGTGCCATTTTGTACGCCTTCACTGGGGGAAAAGTATCTGAAAAGAAAGATTTAATTTTCACAAATATTTCACATTCTACTCTACCCCCCCGCGCTTGTGGTGGTGGGTGGGGGTGTGAGGGTCGCGGG